>NZ_LHPH01000001.1:0-458893 GCF_001298125.1 Pseudoalteromonas porphyrae
AAATCCCCTTTTCTTAATAGTATTATCAACTATATGTATAGCCATCACTATGCTAAAAAATCTATTGAAACTTATGTATTTTGGATTACTGCCTATATCCATTTTCATAATAAGCGGCACCCTACCAGTATGGGCAATAATGAAGTAGAAATATTTTTAAATCACTTAACAGTCACTAAAAAAGTGGCAGGTATTATCAACTATATGTATAGCCATCACTATGCTAAAAAATCTATTGAAACTTATGTATTTTGGATTACTGCCTATATCCATTTTCATAATAAGCGGCACCCTACCAGTATGGGCAATAATGAAGTAGAAATATTTTTAAATCACTTAACAGTCACTAAAAAAGTGGCAGCGAGAACACAAGCAACCGCTTTAAATGCACTTGCTTTTTTATATAAACATATTATTAAGAATGAGCTTTCATTAGATTTAAATTTCATTAAAAGTAACCGTCAGCAGAAACTTCCTGTCGTACTTACACAAACTGAGGTATCGCTATTTTTTAGAAATATAAATAAACGACATTATTTGATAGCAAGCCTGCTATATGGAAGTGGTTTACGGCTGATGGAAGCAGTAAAAATAAGAGTTCATGATATTGACTTCGACTATAAAAACATACGTATTTGGAACGGAAAAGGTAATAAAAATCGTATTGTGACACTTGCTGAAGAATTAATACCAATGCTAAGAAATCAAATAATTCAAGTTGATGAATATTTACAGTTAGATTTAAAAAATGATGCGTACGCCGGTGTATGGATGCCTTATCGACTTAGTAAAAAATACCCAATCGCTAATAAGTCATTACAATGGCAGTTTCTGTTCCCATCACATAAATTAAGTACAGACCCTGAAACAGGAGAAATAAGACGCCACCACTTAGATCATTCAGGGGTAAGAAAGGCAGTAAAATTGTCTTCGGCAAGAGCACAAATTAATAAACACATTACTCCGCATACCTTACGCCATTCTTTTGCAACACATTTACTACAAAGTGGTGCTGATATTAGAACGGTTCAAGCGCAACTAGGCCATAGTGATGTGCGAACAACTCAGATATATACGCATGTTTTACAACAAGGTGCAAATGGCGTGATTAGTCCATTCTCTAGGTTATAAAACAGGTAAAAAGGACAGCCGTATATTTTTGTCAAATAAATTTAACGCGTTAAAGCACATTATATGAATGTGCTAGCAAAAGTTTACGAAAAGCTACCTTTTTTCGTCTTCTATTTTAAGTAGTAGCTTTTTAATGTCGTTTTTGGCACCCAATATATGTTTTTTCAAAAAGTCACAGGCTTTTTTAGTATCTTTTGCGCGGCAAAACTCTAGTAAAGTACGGTGTTCTTCTGGCGCTGTGGTTAGGCCACCGGCTAACAATATATGCATACGAACATAACGCTCTGAATTTTTACTATACATGTCAACCAGCTCACGGGTTTGTGGTCTCTCTGCGCGGCTATAGAGTTTGCCATGAAAACGGCTATTTAAATCGCCCGTTGCTAGGTGAGTATCGCCTGCATCCATGGCGCTTTCAAGCTCAGTTAAAATAAGCTCTGCGTCGATTAAATCTTGATCTGTTAAACCACCTATTGAATGGCTTAGTAGCTCGGCTTCAAGCAACGCTCTTAAATCAAAGATTTCATCAATTTGTGATGCTGAAAGCTCTGTGGCCGTGGCTCCTTTGTGTGCTTCGAAGTTAACAAGCCCTTCGGCTTCAAGCTGCAATAGAGCTTCACGTACAGGAATACGGCTTACGTTCATCTCTGTTGCCAGTGCCGCTTGACGTAAAGGTTCGCCGGCTTTAATTTCACCAGAAAGAATTTTTGCGCGAATTGCTTCTGCGACTAATTGGGTACGGGTTTTGTGCTCGATAGCCATGGTGATCCTCTTATACCAATCGTGTTAAGTTACTGACCAATTATAGCGACAGGTAAATGGAGTGATAACAAGGCATAAATTTTGACATGGTGTTGCTCTCGGCAATTGCTCCTGCATTGCTCTACCTCCTGCATCCATGCAGTCGTACATGAAAAATTTATAACGCAGTTAGCGCTTTATTTAGCTCGCTAGAATGGTTAAATATTTAAGTCGATTGGTATTATATTGCATTTGGCATACATTATACTCAAATTCACTCATATGCCAAGTTAGAATCTGCCTGAACCCTCTATAAATAGGGGATAAGCGGGAAAATACAATCTGTAAATCCCGCCCAATAAATCTTATGCTTGATAACAAATTGGTCGCATAAAACGTAACATTGCATTTGTGCCCACAGAGGTGCTGCGTACATCGGTTGAGCTGGGGAATGGCCCACCGTGGTTCATTGAACCGCACACTTCAACACCTGTTGGCATCTGATTTTTTATCAAACGGCCTACTTTATATTGCAGCGCTTCGATAAGGCTATCGGCTTTGTTTAAATCAGCTTCAGTGCCATGAACACTGGCTGTCAGCTGCCCTTGTAATTGGTTTATCAATGTCATGAGCTGGGCTTCACTGTCGTAGCGCACCACTAATGCAGCAGGACCAAACACTTCATCTTGCAAAGCAGGGGTTGTTAAATAATCATCGGCATTGCACGCGAATACATGCGCATTGGCATGAAACGCGTGCTCAAGCTTGCCTTTACCCAATACGCTTAGCTGATCAAGTTGGCAACGTTCTGCTATTTGCTGTTTAAACGTGTTAACAATTCCTGGTGTAAGTAAAGTGTCTGACGCGGCATCATTAATGCACGTGGTAATGTGTGCTTCAAGCTCATCACATCCGGTTGGTACTAACCAAAGCCCAGGGCTGGTACAAAATTGCCCGTTGCCCATAAGCATTGACTGGCAAAGTGACTGTGCGATTTCTTTGCTGTTTTCAATCGCTTTATTGGGCAAAATAACTTGTGGGTTAATACTGCCTAATTCGCCATAAAATGGGATTGGCTCTTCACGATTCGCAATCGTTGCTTGCAGCTTGCTTGCCACATTAAATGATCCGGTAAAACCCACCGCTTTAATTGATGATGCTGCAACTAGCTGATGCGACATGTCATACGCTTTGCTTTGTATCATTGCAAATACCCCTAAAGGCATCGCACATTCTTTTATAGCGGCAAACGCTGCACGTGCCATTAGCTCACCTGTACCAGGGTGCGCTGTGTGGTTTTTTACAATCACTGGGCAACCTGCTGCCAATGCTGCTGCCGTATCGCCACCAAGTGTTGAAAAGGCATACGGAAAATTAGATGCACCAAATACAGCAACAGGCCCCAGTGGTAAATAGTTAAGCTCAGTATGTGGTTTTGGTAACGGTGCTCTTGTTGCATCGGCCTCATCCACTATTTTTAAACCCAGTGGTGATGCAGGGTTTTCGCGCAAGGCACTGGCAAACGCTTTAAGTTGATTTACGGTGCGCATGCGCTCGCCTTGTAAGCGTGCAAGCGGTAGGTTGGTTTCTTGATGTGTTTGCTCAAGTAACTCATCCCCAAGCGCTAGAATGTGATCAGCAATACACGTTAAAAAATCAGCTCGTTGTGCAAAACTGGTTTTACGGTACTCATAAAATGCCGATTGCGCGGCCTCTATGGCACCGTCTAATTCAGTGGCACTGAGATTAAAAAAGCGCGTTGGTAGTGGTTCATTGCGTGCTGGAGAAAATGCGTTAAATTCACCATTCGCTGAATCACCAACCCATTGCCCTGCGACTAAACTTTGTCCTGTTAATGTCATGCTTTGCTCCTCATTAAATTACTTGAAACCCAAATGCGTATGGGTCATCGTCATCCACAGTGATCGCGCTTGTGCCCGTCACCCTAGACCAGCCTTGAATACTTGGTAAAATAGCTGTTATGCCTGCGATTTTTGTTACGTGTTCAATGCAACCAATAAACTGGCTGCCAATATAACTTTCGTGAATAAACTTTTGCCCTTGAGCCAACTGCCCTTTGGCAAATAGCTGTGCCATACGCGCGCTGGTGCCTGTTCCACATGGCGAGCGGTCAATGGCTTTATCGCCATAAAAAACAGCATTTGCTGCATCTGAATTGGCACTTTTTGGTGTGCCTGTCCATAAAACATGGCTTGCACCTTGAACGGTTGGATCAAGCGGGTGAGTACATTGAACTTTCGCGTTTATCGCATCACGCACCAGCGGGCTATACTGCAAAATTTGCCCAGCGGTTAAATGTTCAATGCCTTTATAATTACACTGTGGCTCAACAATAATGTAGAAGTTGCCGCCATAGGCGATATCTACTGTCAGCTCGCCCAGCTCAGGTATATCAATAACTATCGATTCGTGCGCTAAATAGGCAGGAACATTATAAATTTTTACCCACTGCACTTTGCCATCAGTCATTTCATAATTGATTTGTACACGCCCAGCAGGCGTGTCCAACAGCAGGATTCCGGGTACTTTTGCATGTAATAAGCCATGCTCTAAAGCAAACGTGACTATGCCCATTGTGCCGTGGCCACACATGGGTAAACACCCTGATGTTTCAACAAATAAAATGGCTGCATCGCCATCTTCTGTGGTGGGTGGATATAAAAATCCTCCCGACATCATGTCATGACCACGAGGCTCAAACATCAGTGCTTGGCGTATCCAATCATGATTTTGCAAAAAATCTTGACGCTTCTCACTCATACTCAGCCCGCTCAATTGTGGATGACCACTGGTTATGAGCCTAACGGGGTTACCACAGGTATGCCCGTCAATACAAAAAAAGGTCCCTTTGAGCATAACTTAGTCCAATTTAAATTTTGTTAAGTTAATAGGGCTTGCCATCACTTGACTATAAAGCGAGACGTCAGCTGCTTGCTCCTTTGCCATTACAATCATGCCGTGAACACCTTCGTTATTAAGTTCATCGATCATTTTTACTGTTGTTGCACAATTAATGGCGTCGTCTGCATAAAACTGAGTCGTTACTGCTGCACAGACACCTTGCCAAGTTACTGTCATTTTAATTACCTGATTGATGTTTAGACTTGATATAGTAAGTATATTGTATACAATAATCAATATCCCGACTTAAAGTTTGTTAGAAGGTTTATCTTTTGAGGCTTTTTAAAAGTTGGGAACAACCATTTAAGCAGCTGAAAAACAATGCTTATTTACTGATTTAAAACAGCAGGATTTTTTTCATAAATCACGGTTTAAAGTGAGATGCAATGTATACGCGCCTGTAAATCAAGTGCTTAGTATTACTTTTATAGAAGAGGTAAGTTATTTTGGCGGATAAAAAAAACCAGCAAGTCGCCGTTATCGGCGCCGGTATTATTGGTATTTGTAGCGCATTACAATTACAGCGCGCAGGTTTTGCAGTCACCTTATATGATGAAAGTGGTTTAGCGCAAGGGTGCTCTAAGGGCAATGCAGGCCACTTTGCTACTGAGCAAGTGTTTCCGCTTGCGCACCCTTCTCTATTAAAAAAGCTACCCGGTATGTTATTCAATCCATTAGGGCCACTTCGGATTGATTGGCGTTATGGGTTTAAAGCCCTGCCTTGGTTTTGGCAATTTGTTAAAAATATGCCAAGTAAAACTTATCGCGCTAACACACAGGCACTTAAGGCATTAAACCAACTAGCGATCCCCGCTTATGAGCGCTTACTCAGTGAGTATCATTTAGGCCATTTATTAACTAAAAAAGGCAGCTTATTGACCTTTGAAACCACTCCTCTTAGTAAAATTAAATCCATGCTAGACAGCTATCTTGATCAGGGTATTGCAGTGGAGTTACTTGATGACGAACACGTACGCCTACTAGAGCCCAATTTGGCTAAAACAATTACCTACGCTTTATTATTTAAAGACGTGGCCCACAGTGTTGATCCGCATTTATTTTGCCTGCACTTAGCTGAGCAATTCAGCGCTTTGGGCGGCCAATTTTGCCAACAAAAAATAACCGCGATACAACCAGTAAAGCAAGGTTATACACTCAGTTATCATGATCAAAAAGTCACAGCTGATAAAGTAGTCATCGCCGCAGGCGCATGGAGTAAAACACTCCTTAAACCTTTAGGCTATAAAGTCCCCCTTGATACTGAACGTGGTTACCATTGTATGCTAGCCAGTAATTACGGCCTTTCACGCCCAGTGGCCTCTGCCGAACGTCACTTTATTATGACCCCGATGAGTCAAGGCCTGCGTATTGCAGGCACCGTAGAATTTGCCGGCACCGAGCGTAAAATGAATAACAAACGCGCATTGGCATTATTACCTAATGCTAAAGCACTCCTTAATAAGTCAGCCATTTCATTACATGCTAGCAGTACCTGGATGGGGTGTAGGCCATCGCTACCAGATTCATTACCTATCATTGGCAGCGCCCCAAACCACGATAACCTGTATTTTGCTTTTGGCCACCAGCACTTAGGATTAACGCAAGGCGCTGTAACCGCAGAATTAATAACCGCACTGTGTTTAAACCACCCGCCGCAAATAGATATACAACCTTATTGTGTTAGCCGCTTTTCAACGCAACCCGCTTGCAGTAAAGCACAGCCACACGCACAATAGCCGCATATAAATAAAGGAGAGCACCATGACAACATTCGGTATTGGTACGCAAAATAAAGAACAAGCACTCGCAAGCCTAAGCGATATGACGGGCGATTTAACGCCTATTCAAGCTGATGAACACCTAGCACGTATTGCCAACGCACAAACCTACATGCAAACCAATGGTATTGATGCAATTTACCTAAATGCAGGAACTAACCTAACCTACTTTACCGGCATGCGTTGGTATGCCAGTGAACGAATGGTGGGTGCAATATTACCGGCTAAAGGCGACGTACAATACATAGCTCCGTTTTTTGAAATTGGCTCACTTAATGGTTTTAAAGTTATTGATGGGCCTATTCGCGGTTGGCAAGAGCACCAAAACCCTTATGCCTTATTTGTTGAAATACTCGCAGAAATGGGCATTGCTGCTAATGGCACTGTTGGCATTGACGAAAGCGCACAGTTCTTTATTTTTGATGGTATAAACAAAGCACAAACCGGCTTAAAACTGGTTAATGCACAACCCGTTACCGCACATTGTCGTATGCATAAATCTGCCAACGAATTAGCATTGATGCAACGCGCTATGGACATGACTTTAGCAGTACACCAAGCAACAGCCAGCATGCTACATGAAGGCATTAGCACGAGCGAAGTAGAAGCTTTTATCAAGCAAGCGCATCAAAAAGTCGGCGCGCCAGGCAATTACTTTTGTATCGTATTATTTGGGCTGGCAACGTCATTTCCTCATGGCGTAAAAGACCCACAAATTCTTAAAAAAGGCGATATGGTATTGATTGATACGGGTTGTAAAGTGCATGACTATCTATCAGACATTACGCGTACCTATGTATTTGGTGAAGCAACGCCGCGCCAACGCCAATTTTGGGATTATGAAAAAGCCGCGCAAATTGCCGCCTTCAACGCCGCAAAAATTGGTGCGCCTTGTGAAGCAGTCGATGCCGCCGCGCGCAGTTACTTGGCTGCCCAAGATTTAGGCCCAGAATATCAAACGCCAGGTTGCCCGCATCGCACTGGTCACGGCATTGGTTTAGACATACATGAATGGCCTTATTTAGTGGGTGGCAATAAAACCCCACTCGCAGCAGGCATGTGTTTTAGTAACGAACCTATGTTAGTTGTACCTGATGAATTTGGCGTACGCTTAGAAGATCATTTTTACATGACTGATAACGGCCCTAAATGGTTTACCCAGCCGAGCCACAGCATAGAAGACCCATTTGGTTTAGCTAATTAATTTACTCTCAACTAGCCTATCATTATTCACTGCACGGTAAATTTTTACCGTGCAGTTTACGCACTTATTTTTATAAATTGAAAATCACGCCACTTGAATTAACCCCTTAACGCCTGCATATAGACCTGTACACACTGTAAAAAATAAGCTCACCGATGAAAAAGCTAAAAATCGACATCGTTTCAGACGTAATGTGCCCGTGGTGCATTATTGGTTATAAAAACCTTGAAACAGCCCTTAAGCAATTAAGTGACGAATTTACAGCTGAGATCAGCTGGAAACCATTTGAGTTAAATCCGGATATGCCAATCGAAGGGCAAGATTTAAGCGAACATTTAGCACAAAAATACGGCCTGAGCGAAGAGCAAGGCGAGGAAAACCGCAAACGTATTTTAGAAATGGGCGAACAAGCGGGTTTTGCCTTTAACTTTGATGGTAAACGCATCATGATCAACAGCTTTGATCTGCACCGCTTACTCACTTGGGCTGCCAGTAAAGGCAAACAAACCGAGCTAAAACTGGCATTATTTAAAGCCCACTTTACCGATTTAGTCTTTTTGAACGAGCAAGAAAACCTACTTGATGTAGTACAAAGTGTTGGCCTTGATAGAGCCCGCGCAAAAGAGATTTTAGACTCAGGTGAGTATTTTCAAGACGTTCGCAGCGAGCAAAACGCGCTACAGCAAATGGGTATCACCTCAGTGCCAACGTTTATTATCAACGATCAATTCGCGCTTACTGGCGGCCAACCAAGCGACGCATTTGTGCAAGCATTTAAACAAATAACCGAGCAAGAAGCGCAACAACAGCAGTAAAATAACAAGCCACGTAATTCAGAAGGTCACCTCTTAACTTTACGTGGCTGTTTTAACAAATGATAAATTTTTATTCTAAGTTTTACTTCTTATTATCTCTTTGTAATTACTAAACTCGCTCGGGCTTGGCTCTTCAAAATACTGGGTAACTTGATTAAACACTGCTTTTGTATCAAAGTTAGCTCTTGCGGGCTGCTCAATGCATCGTTGCGCTATTTGCTTAAGACATAACTCATTACTGACTTTTAAATAAGTAAACTCAATTTTCGTATCAGTCGTAGTTGCTAAACTTTTTAACCAAGCTCGCTGCTTTGTGGTATTTGCGGGGAAGTCCATAACGACACTCGCCCCTGTTTGCAAAATATTTTTTACATGGATTGTGAGCAAAGGCCTGAGTAAACGTGAAAATTTCATGTAATCGTTAAACGATTCGATTTGTTCTGGGTAAAGTGCTGCTAACCACTCATCTTCACTGAGTAGTACTGCATTTTGCTCTGCAGCCACTTTTTTAGCGGCAGTCGATTTACCTGCCCCCATTTTTCCACAAAATAAAAATAACTTTCCTTTCACCAGCATAAACGTTCCTTAATTCATTACTGTACTTAAATTCAAGTATTATGTTTGCTGCACACAAAACATAGCATGCACCATAAAATCACAATACAAATTTAAATACCCACTTTAGGCAGTACTTGTTATCAGAATTTAGGCTTCTAGTATGAAGTAATATCATAAGATTAGCTTATCAGCCTAGTGAATAAAACTTTAATTACGCTAATATTAAAGGTTGTATTAAACGCATCACAAAAACACACTCTAACAGCGAACAACTACCTCTAAGTAAAACCAGTAATGCGTGTTCTTTCTTATTTTTAAATAACTTATGAATAGTTATATAAAATGTAAATGAATTAGCAAGTTTACTATTTCTGACTAGACTTAGTTAAAAGTAATGAGTTAAATTTAGTCAAGGCAATCAATGAGTACCAAAAAACAGTCCATCGCCACCCGCATTAATATTTTATTAGCCGTAGTTTCCTTAGTGATTATTACTTTTTCTACGACAGTGATCTATTTAAGTTCTAAAATTAGCAGTGCTACTGAACGAGTCGCTAATAATGACTTACCTGAAGCACTAAATACATTAGCGATGCTTGAAGAGTTAGGAGATATGAACTCCAACTTATTAGAATACTTATTAGGGGAAGAAGAAGAGCAGCAAGAGTATTTTGGTAACTTTGATGAATTTATTCGCTTTCATGCGCTTATCCCAAATACCACAAAAGATTATAATACACTTGAACAAGTCGTTAGGCTTGTTGAGGGTCATAAAAAACAAGCCATATCACAAGTCTTTGAAATATATCATCCTGAAAATGAGCGCCGTGCAACAAAACAAATTAATGATTTAATTATTAATGTGGGTAAACCATTAGAAGCATTGCTTGATGAAATGAAAGAAGAAGAAATTGCTGATGTAGGCTCAGGTGATGACCCAACCGATATTATTAATGATGACTTGCCTGGCGTACAGTATTACCTAGAGCTGGTGGACGAAGCTGGCGATATGCTCGCTGATTTAGATCGCTTTGTATTAGATGATACTGGAGCAAAACGTAGTTTTTATGAAAACGCACTACAATTTGAAAGCTATTTTGCTAGATTAAAACCGTTAGAACAAAAACCACAAGAGTTAATTCGTATCAATGAAATAGAGCGACTATTTTTTGAATTGAAAAATGGTGGTACTGAAATTTTTCGAGTTTATCAAACCAACAGTAAAGACATGGCAACCAAAGCCATTGACAACTTAGAGCATCAAACTTTCAGCGTCGCTGAAGATTTGCTAGATAAACTCTCAAACAATGCCCGGGCTGAAGTTCAAACATCAATGACTGATTTAGGGGGTATTTCGCAAGAGATTTCACTCGTCTTATTTTTTGCAACATGTTTACTCGTCATGTTAGTCGTCACTGTTATTTTTTATACTCGTAGAACTATTTTCACTCCCTTAACGCAAATAACCACAGCCATAGATAAATTACGTAAAGGTGAGCGTAATTTTGAATTGACCGACTATGGTCGCAATGACGAACTAACCGATGTGTTAACGAGTTTAAAAGAGTTTCAACTCGAGTTAATGGAATTAGATCAGCTGCGTTTAAATGAGCAAAAAATAAAACAAGAGCTACTCATCGAAAGAGATAACGCGAATCAATCTTTAAACCAGTTAAAGGATACGCAATCAAAACTAATAGCAACTGAAAAAATGGCTTCATTAGGTACGTTAGTCGCGGGAGTCGCTCATGAAGTTAATACTCCATTGGGGGTTGGTGTAACTATGTCGAGTGCTTTAGCGAGTAATTTAAAACAGTTTTTAAGTAAAGTGAAAACGGGGGTATTAAGTCGACAAAATTTAGATAGTTTTGAAAAAGAATCAGAACAATCTCTTGATCTACTCGAAAGTTCGTTACAGCATGCAGCAGAATTAATTCATAGCTTTAAACAGGTCGCTGTTGATCAAACGAGCAGTAAACGTAGAGAATTTAATTTACTAGAAACTCTCAATGAAATTGTGTCAACTTTACACCATAAAATTAAACGTACCGGTATTTCTTTATCTGTTGATGGGCCAGAAAACATCAAATTAGATAGCTTTCCTGGGCCTCTGGGGCAAGTGATCACTAACTTATTTAATAATGCAATTTTACACGGTTTTGATAATAGATCCGATGGTGAAATACACATACGCTTTAATCTAGTTGGTAACGAAGTCCGTATATTATTTGCTGATAATGGTGTTGGCGTACCCGAAGAAAATATTAAAAAATTGTTTGATCCCTTCTATACCACTAAGTTAGGTAAAGGAGGTTCGGGATTAGGGTTAAATATAGTACATAATATTGTTTGCGACCTGATGGGTGGCAGTATTCACGTGGAAAGTCGAATTGGCACCACCTTTGACATTAAATTACCGTTAATTGCACCAGCTCAAAAGGAGGAAACCAATGGGTGATTTTTTCTTAAACCTTATTGATGATGACGAGTTAGAAACAGTAGCAGACCAAAATCAGCGTCATTGGTTAATCGCTATTATTGATGATGAGCCATCAGTGCATGATGTGACTAAATTAGCACTTTCAAAAACAAAAATTCAAGGGCGCGATTTAAAATTCATTAGTGCTTTTAGCGGCAAAGAGGGCTATCAGTTATTAAATGATAACCCTGAATGTGCCGTTGTGCTACTTGATGTGGTAATGGAAACAGCCGACGCAGGTTTAGTTTTAGCGAAGAGTATTCGTGACGAAATGCACCGCGCTAATTTACAAATAATACTGCGTACTGGGCAACCAGGTTATGCACCAGAAGAAAAAATCATCTCAGAATACGAGATCAATGACTACAAAACAAAAAGTGAGCTAACTCGAGATAAGCTATTTACCTCGTTAGCAACCGCTATTCGTTCTTTCAGTCATTTGCAGGCATTAGAAGAATCTAGAACGGGGTTAAAAAATGTCATTCATGCTTCTGCTAGCCTGATGAAGGAGCGCTCTATTCATGAATTTGCATGTGGTGTATTACAGCAAATGAATGCACTCTTCAACCTATCATCACAAGGGATTTTTTGCGTTTCACAAAGGCCGCTTAATGGCCCTTTTTCAATAGAAAAATCAAAGAACGACAGCTTTTTAGTGGTTGCTACAACAACTCAATATAATGACTTTTATGGCAAAGACATTTATGACGATCTATCAGGCGTTGCACCAGATATAGCACAGCGAGCACTGGCGGCGAAAGAGCATATATTAGAAACAAATATAAGTGCATTGTATTTAGCTACACCATCACAATGGCAAGGCGTAGTCGTTATTGAAGGTAAATTAAACTTATCCGATATAGATCAAGAGTTATTGAAAGCATTTTGTTTAAATATTGCTATTGGATTAGAAAACGCAAAATTCTTCAGCCATTTGAACCGTTCAGCTTACTACGACTCGCTAACCGAAATGTACAATAGAGAAGGTTTAATCCACTTTGCGCGAGAAATTCGCTCACAAGCAAAGAGATCCCTAAGTTTATACATTATTGATATTGACTACTTCCATGACATTGTTGATAGCCTTGGCTTTGAATTTGGTAATGAAGTGCTCATATCTATGGCATCAGTACTTAAACGAATATTCTTAAAAAATGCCAGTATTGCGCGCTTACATTCAGATGTATTTGCGGTTCTGATTGCTGATTCTCAGTGGCGACTTAAAAACCTCATATTAGAATGCTCTCGCCCTATAACACTCTCAGGCAGCTCCATGCGTTTAGGGGTCACGCTTGGTGAGTCTAATTGTTCTGTTGACGAGGAGTTTGATGTCGAGTTACTTGTACGCCATGCAAAAATGGCATTAAAAGTCGCTAAAGAAAATAAACGCGGTATGGCGCAAGCTTTCGAGCCCAAGTTTGAAGAGGAAACTATTAATCGTTTAGGCATTTTAGCTGAGTTTAGAAATGCACTGGCTAATAATGAACTATTTTTAATGCTACAACCTAAAACATCCATGAAAACTGCCGAAGTCGTCGGTTACGAAGCGTTAATTAGGTGGCAGCACCCTCAAAAAGGTTTAGTTCCTCCTAATGCATTTATCCCTGTTGTAGAGCAGGCTGGATTATATTTTGAGTTAGATATGTATGTGTTTAGAACGGCATTAAACATCATTAAAGAATACCCACAAATAAATAAGCCTATATCTGTGAATATCTCAGCAAACTCACTGCATCATCATGACTTTATCGATGAACTAAAGAAGATAATTAAACAAGAAAAAGCCGATTTAGGCAATATTGAACTAGAAATAACAGAAAACTCACTGGTACGAAGTGATATGGCTATTTTACATTTAAATGCGCTAAAAGATTTAGGTTTTACTTTATGTCTTGATGACTTTGGTGCAGGTTACTCGTCATTAGCGTATTTACTAAAACTGCCTTTAGATGTAATAAAAATAGACCGAGCTTTTATTAACTACATCACGGAAGATAAGAGTGCACGGGTTTTACTCAAAGGCATGTTACAAATATGCAAAGACCTAGATAAAAGAATTGTAGTTGAAGGAGTCGAAACGCAAGAGCAAGTCGATATGCTTACAACGTATGATGTTGATGTTGCACAAGGTTTTTTTTACTACCGGCCTATGCCTATTACACAAATACTTGAAAAAGCATTATAGCCGACATTTACTCTCAATTACGATCGTTAACCTGAATTTTGGGAAATAAACCTCTCTCCACAAGCTGTTTTGACACCGATATAAGTAAATAAAATCCCTTATATCGGTGTCAAAAGTGGCTGTAATTTAATTTTGATCGACTAAAAAGTTTTAATTTAAAATCCTCATAGATATTTTGAGCTAACTTTCTTGGGTATATTAAACGCTTCTCCTACCTCTGCCTCATCATCCGTGTAATAGCGTGTAATAAACATCTTTTTAACATTCTTCTACAGTAGATTGTGAAATACTCAACAGGAGAAAACTATGAAAACATATTTCAAAAGGAAACGTTTTTTAACATCTCAGAATAATTTCATAAAAAACACACACAAAAAATGTAAGCCTGTGTTGCTCGCATTAACTGCGGTTATTGCATCGTCATCGCAGCTGGCAAGTGCGTCTACTTATCAAATGGCGACGCCTGCAAATGATGATGGGCAAGGCAATTTTGTTTTTTTTGATCGACACATTGTCGATTGTGGTAGTGATGCCATCAATTCGCTCCATCTGTTTAGGCCTACAGCAACACAAATTGCGTATGAATACGGATGTACTAACCTCAATAGCGCAATAAATAATGACGTATACACCCCAGCTAATGATGACGGCGGTGGTAACGTTATATTTTTAGATCGCCACACTGTAAATTGCGAAGGAAAGGCACTGCAATATTTGCATTTACAAAGAGCAACCGCCAGCACTGTTCAGTACCATTATCAATGCAGTGACAAGACACTTAGTGACGTAAGCGATTACTTTACTCCTGCCAATGAAGATGGTGGCGGTAATGCCGTTTACCTTGATAGACATCATGTAAACTGCCCAGAAAATGAGGTACTGAGCTACCTTAGACTTGAAAGACCCACGGCAACCACGATGCGCTATCACTACAAATGTGGTACTTTCAATGAGGCAACCACCTATGGATTTACAGACTCTTTTGCTGCTAGTAATTGGAATATAACAGGCGTTGGCACTGCAAATATGTCTGAATCAGCTTTAAGTGCGTCCGTAAATTACGGTGGGGGTGGTGTAACAGCTTCAATCACAATGCCAGTAAGCGGCGTTGTTAACTTTGATTGGGATATTGCTATTAACTCAGCGGGTCAGTATGGCGATGTTATCCGTTACGTTATCAATGGCGTTAACTTCGACTTATCTACAGCAGGGAGTGCCTCAGGTGCTGCGCAAAATATCACAATCAGCGCTGGCGATGTATTTGAATTTTTGACCTGGGGGACAACCAAATCATCAAGTTATAATGCGACGTTTGATAACTTTAGTTTTATACCTGACAATACGATAATTGCTCCTCAGTGCGCTTTCTCTGGTGATAATCAAGGTCGTAATGATCCAGGCTTTACCGGGCAAACATTTATATATCATAACACCAGTTATGGCACAGATAGATTTATGTGGGATGGCGTATCTAAAGGCGAAGTACCTATCGGTACGGGCTCTGTGACCGATGCTGAGGGTAATGTATTTACAGCCGGGGCGCTAGTATCTCATCCATACTCAGATTTATGGTATTACGAAATTTGTGTAAATATGCCGTAACGTTTATATATTTAGTTGAATGTATTTTTATATATTATTTAAAAAGGTTAACTCATGCGGGTTAACCTTTTTATTTTAATCTGAACTACCTAAATCAATAAAGTAAGCTTGAAACACGCTTAGTGTCTACAAGCCGTTACAATCCTTTACAGATAACTGTCCCTATTATTATCTCGTTTTAAGCAACTCGTGATATTCTTTGGAAAAAAGCAGCACCTCTTTTTTGCTGTGCAAATTACATTTATGGAGAATTTATGAGTAAAACACTCAAAGTCCCTCATACCTTAATTTTACTATTGGGTATGATGGTCACCGCTTTGATTGCTACTTGGTTAGTACCACAAGGTTTTTTTGATACTACATTGTCTGAGTCTGGCCGTGAAATGGTCGTAGCGGGTACCTACCAAACAGTTGCTGAACGCCATTACCTTACCCCATGGGATTTACTTACTGCAATTCCGCGTGCCTTTGCCGCTGCGCAAGATGTGATATTTTTTGTATTAATTGTTGGTGGTGTACTTGCCATAGCGCGTGCAACAGGCACCGTTGATGCACTAATTGGCCGTTTACTCGAACGCCACGGCAAAAAACCACAACGTTTGATTTTTATGGTGGTCTTTTGTTTCGCATTAGCCTCTAGCAGCATTGGAACGGCGGGTGAATATATTCCGTTTGTGCTAATTTTAGTGGCTTTGTGTAAAGCAATGCGCCTTGATGCAATGACTGCGGTAGGCATGATTGTAGCGGGTTACGGTATTGGTTATGGCGTATCCGCTTTTAACCCCTTTACTGTATTGATTGCACAACAAATTGCTGAAGTCCCTGTTTATTCTGGTTTATGGTTACGTTTAGCTATATTTGTGCCATTTGTACTAATTGGTTTTCATCATGTGTGGCAATACACTCAAAGAGTTGCAAACGATCCAAGTCAATCAATGATGCTTGATGTGCCTTGTCCGCTCAAAGATAAAGCAACTCCACATTACCCTGAACTTGCAATGCGTCATAAGCTTATCCTTGGTAGTTTCATTGTTACACTAGGTGTTGCTGTCTGGGGCATTGCAACCAAAGGCTGGTACTTATACGAATTAGGCGGTGTATTTATCGCATGGGGCGCATTAATTGCGATACTTGGGCGCCTATCTGCTGATGAAACTGCAAATCGCTTTATTGAAGGTGTTTCAGACTTAGTTACGACTGCTATTTTAATAGGTGTTGCTCGTGGTATAGCATTAATTTTAGAAGATGGACAAATACTTCACAGCTTAGTACACGGTATGTCACTGCCATTATCTTATGTGAGCGCTGAAATATCAGCGATTGGCATGTTAGTAATTCAAACAGTGTTAAATACCTTTATCCCATCAGGTTCTGGTCAAGCCTATGTCACTATGCCACTGATGGCACCACTGGGTGATTTAGTGGGTGTGCCACGCCAAGTTGCAGTACTTGCTTATCAATTTGGTGATGGCTTTTCAAATATGATTATCCCTACCAACGCAGTATTAATGGGTATTTTAGGCATGGCGGGTGTGCCTTATGGACATTGGTTCCGCTTTTGTTTACCACTATTAATTAAGCTAATGGTTGCCGCATCAATTGTGTTAGTGCTTGCTGTTATGTTTGGTTACGGCTTGGATGTACAACCAAGTGCCGTTGGCAGCTAACTTACTGAATACTTGAACGTAAAAAATCACCTTTTTTAGGTGGTTTTTTACGTTATAAGCCACTAAAATTGCTAACCGCAGTCGCAAGCTCTTTCTCGCTAAAGCGTGGCCTACAGCGCCATTATCGCTAACTTGCTGCTGGCTGTATTTTTAAGTTCTATAAAGCACTTTTATCACGTGCCAACCAAATTTAGTTTTTACTAAATGTGGTTCTAATATTTCTGCACCAAAGGCTACTTTATCAAATTGAGGAACCATTTGACCGCGCTTAAATTCACCTAAATCACCGCCTTTTTTACCTGATGGACAAGATGAGTGCTTTTTTGCGAGCACTTGAAATTTAGCACCTTTTTTTAACTGCTTGATGATATCTTCGGCTAACTCTTTATGTTTAACCAAAATGTGTAATGCGTGTGCTGTGCTAGCCATTGCTTATCTCTTCTATTTTAACTGCACCAATTTTAACACAACATCATACCCACATTATAGACTGAGGTAACTATATCAAAATGGATTGATATTTTATAAGTAATGCTGATCATAGTCAGCATTGGGTATAAGGCAGTAATCATATTTACCAAATAATGCATAACGATTAAACGCAATGCGATCATACGCCCAATTGCGCACGCGCTTAGGTATTATTCGTAATATTTTAGCCATACGCCACGGCCAACCAAGCTGTATTACAACATCAATAAACGCATCACTTTGCACAGTGCACATACTTTTTTCAATATAGAGCATGGTTTTAAAACTATCCGTTGGATAATTAAAGTACTTAAGTATCGCCTGGCCTTTTGAAGATTGCACACTGCATAATTTAAAACACAGTTTTTTGTCATGCTTTATTATAAAATTACACCACGCACTGCAAAGCTTACACTCTGCATCAAAGAGAATTATTTTATTACTCTCGATTATTTTTTTTGTATCAATTTTAGGCATTACTTACTCCATCTCATCTGAACAAAATGCCTTAAACGTGCACATTAAGCAACGCTTTGTTGCTTAATGTAACTCACACCAACGTCCTTGTTGCTGTGTTATTAGTAACAAATGTGCGGCGCTCCACGAGAAATTAGGCGCGCCTTGTTGCTCGCCCGTCAAAGGGTTATAATTTTCACGAATAGGGGCACTTGCCAATAAGCCATCTGCATGACTAAGTAACTGTTCACTTAGCTTTTGTGCCTTTTCACAGTAACCGTAATGGCTCATGCCCACTAAACCAAAATACAGCTGATCAAGCCATACTCGACCTCGCCAATAGATATCAGCACCAAAAGCAGGGTTGCTCAAAGCCGCGCTGCCAAGTGGTACATAGGTATTAAACTCTTGTTCATCAAGCATTACATCAACCACTTGCTGCGCTTGTTCAACACGTGCTACTTGATTAAATAGCGGCGACCAGCCTTCAGGGCCTTTACCGCGCTTAACTAACGGCTTGCCTGCGCAACCATTTGCTAACGGTTGTGGTGCTATTTCAATGTCATAATAATAGCCCGTTGTTTTATCGAACATACATCTATTTATATACGTTCTTAGTTTGGCCGCTTGTTTTAAAAAGTATCTCGCTTGGCGAGGATAATTAAGTACCCGCGCCATTTTACTTAAATAGCGATTATCTGCTGCCATGTATGATGCCTGATCAACGGATTCTTGTAATAATGAATAACCGATCAAACGCCCCGTTTTATCAAAATTTGAGGCAAAGCCTACGTGCCAGTCACTCGCTTTACCGCCTTTTTTTACATACTGCGCCAGTTGTTGACTATCAATAAAGCCAAATACCGCAGCATCATCTCGCCCCGACTCCCAAGATGCCGCCGTTTGTGCAGGGATCTTTATTTGTTTTTGCGGATGGGCCCTAAGCTCATTTTTATAGTTTTCAAGACCGCTTCGCTCAGCCCAACCCGCTGCTGCTAGCACCTCGAAGCGTAATTTACCGTCATCCGTTGTATGGGCTTTATCAACTGTTGCGCCATACTCGGGCACGCCATTGCCATTGTGATCTCGATTAGTTAGCCACCAGTTTCTATAGCCAACCAACTTTGGGAATATTTCAGCAAGCCACTGTTTATCATTGGTATATTTGTATACTTGCCACACAGCCCAGGCCGCTAAACTGGGTTTAGTATTACGTTCGTTCCAGTTAGTACCATCGCCACCACGTTCAGAACTGACATTGTAAGCCACTAAATCAGGAATAAACCCCACATCCCACGGCCTAACTTTATCCGCTGCCGTTATTTGATGCTCAAACACCGCATTTAAGTTCTGTTTTGCAAGCGCTGAGTTAAACGTTGCCAATGCAAATGCCTGTTTATAGCTGTCCCATGGCCAGGTTTGATTGCCCGAAAACCAACGCCCAGTTACCGCAGGGCTTACGGTATCAAAACCAACAGCACCTGCTTTACCTCGCCAATTACCGAGTAACGTTTCAACGCTTTTAACAGCTAACTTTTTATGTGTGTTGTCTGCACTGGCTAACGGGCGCAGTGCATTATTAATATAGCCCTGCCAACGCGCAGCACTGCTGGCTAAATATTGCTCGGGTTGTTTTAAAATATCTTTTATAATAGCCTGCTCGCTTGCCACTTCTTGGCTATTTAATAAGTACGAATAAGTTGTATAAAACGTGGTGTCGGTATCAATCGTTGTTTGGCTTACATAACTTAATGCATCGTGCGTGGTACTGACTGATAACGTTTTGTGTAATTGTAACTGCGAGCTGCCAGAAGTTAGCAACTGGCCATAAGCGCGTACTTTGCCAAATAATAGCGCGATAGCGTTATTACTCACTTGCCATTGAGGTAGCAGTTGCGGGTGCACTTCAAAAGGTGAACGCGCATCTTTTACAGTACCGTCTTGAGCTGTTAAGTTACTCACCAACCGCCCTTCCCATCGTAAAGTGAGTGGTTGATTGGTTGTGATCTGTGTTTTAACTAACGAAGTGCGATTGCTTACAAAACGTAACTCCATGCGAATACTTACGCCATCCCCCATTAATTCTTGTACTAAAGCGCCCGGCAAGCTGTAACTATTCATGGCGAGTTTAACTTTACGACCTTGGTCTTTATATACACTGAGTTTTTCTAAATAAGGGGCGATAAAATTAAGGTATTCTTCGGTAATAATTGCAGGCCCGGTAAAGCCCCCCATATTATCAACACTTGGTAGTAAATGACCATGCCATGCGCCTAAGTCAAATAATGGACTAAACCGTTGATGCCCGCCTTTAGCAAAATCTTGCATGTAATATGGACTACCAGTACGATCAATTAAGTTTTTATAATGACTATTTCCATCACTCACTGGTTCATTTGCTGTGGCTTGCAAACTCAAAGCCATCATGGCAGCCATTAAAACAAGTCGCTGTTTAAGTTTCACTGTTGGTATCCTTATTATTTCGCGCTAGAAGGTAAAAACCAAAGCCGGTGATAAGCGCAATCACTGCAAATAATAGCCACATGAGTGCCGGACGTTGCAGCTCTTTCACTAAGTAACCATAGCTCCACCCTGATAAAAAACCAGCAAATAAAAAGCCCAGCGCCATAGATACAAAATAGTAACCCATGAACATCGCAGCGCTATTTTTAGGGGCAATACTGGCTACATATTCTTGGCTTTTTGGGGAGGTGAGCATTTCACCAAAGGCGATCAGTAAAATAACGGTGATCATTACAGCTCCGCCCAGTTGCGTCATTAATAAACCCGCGCTCATTAGCAATAACAATAAAAAGGCACCCGCAGTAACAATCAAGCCACTGATCAAAACCGATATCACCTTAAATCCTTGGCATTTTAAACTAACGATTATTTGTAATAATACAATGGCCGCAAAGTCTAAATTAATCAGGTACTCGGGGTTAACTTGCCGGTAAACCAGCCATTGCTGGGCAAGTTGTTTGCTTTGTTGCTGAGTAAAATCGCTAGTTGCTATTTGCTCAATAAAAAGCGCTATTTCACTCACTGGCACGTTTACTTTTAGATGCACTAATTCAAGGCGTATTGCTTCAAGCTCAGTGCTCGTTAAAGGTGATGAAGATGTATAATTGACTGACAAAAGCTGAATTTTTTCACTCAATGCCCCACTATCAACAAACGCAAAAAAATCCACCGTTGATTGACCAAAATAACTGAGTAAAACAACCAAATCTTGGGTGTTTGTATAATCACGTATAAACAACGGTAAAGTGTAAAATAGCTGATTATACACAGTCCAAAATCCAGTCAATATGGCTAAGTACAAGGCAAAATTACGGTTACTTACCCGCACTGGCTGTAAATACCAGTTATGGCTTTGCTTAGTGCTAACGCTTTTATCCCACAACCAGTTTAATCCTAGCCATATTACAATTAATACAAAAGCTTGCGTATAACTGAGCCAACTCACTCCTGCGGTCATTAGAATAATCACGCAAGTAAATAACAATAGTGCAAAGCGGCTATTGCCCAATACTTGTTGAGCTTGTTGTAATACCTGTTTAAAGCTGGTATTTACTTGTGAAGATGGTGTGGCTTCGCGATAAAACAACAGCGGAATAAAGTTAAGCAATATCCACACGGCCGACATTACAAATACCGCATCCCAGCTGATCGCACGCATATAACCGGCGACTAATGGGCCAATAAAACCGCCCAAATTAACCATAGTGTAAAAAATACCAAACCCTAGGCCACGGTTAGTATCATTAGTGCTGCGACTAATCGTGCCAACCACGACAGGTTTAAAACACGCTGCGCCAAATGCCACCAACATTAGAATCATAAAGAACGAATTAAAGTCAGTTACTTGACCTAAAAAATAGTAACTAGGCGCCATAATTATAAATGAAATAATAAACAGCTTTTTATAACCATACCTATCGGCCAAAGCCCCGGTTAGCACAGGCAGCAAATATAAAAAGAAGGGAATAATACCTTGCACTGCGCCACGTTGTGCATCATTAAAACCCACCCCACCTTGCTCAACTGGGGTAGTCATATAGACAGATGAAACCGCAAAAAAACCATACCAAGCTAAGCGCTCAAAAATCTCCATGGTATTAGCAATATAAAATGCCAAACCAAAGCCTTTATTAGCTGGGGTTTGTTTACTCTGCTTTGCTGCTGAGTTGGTTGTTATTGGTATTTGATTATTATTCATAGTTTACTTTCACAATTAAACGCAGTATTTTATATTGCATACAATATACATATAAAACAACTATAATTATGAAAAAACTCTCACTCACTTTGTTATTACTGTTACTTGCCGCGTGTCAAAAAGAGCCGCAAGTTGATACTGCGCAGACCGTACAACTACAATCAACAACGTCAAGTGCTATGGTAACTGATCCACAACAGATGCAAGTAGACCTATCAGTACAAGGTTACACCAGTACTTTGCACAAAATGGACATTACATTCTTAGGGCAAACCATCCCCTATACATATAGCGATGGCAAAATTGGTAATAGCCGGGGCTATAATTGGTGGGTAAGTAAACATTTTGCACTGAAGAGCGATTTACCAAAAGAAAAAGTAACGCTGTATCTAGAGCTTTTAGAAATGGCTTACCCACACTATGTTGCGTTATTCGGTATGGAGCCACCTAATATTGAACGCCAGCGTATCGCTGTAGTGTATGGTAGCAGCCGCGATAGAGTGCGCGAGGCCATGCTTGATGATGGCTTTTTACGAGGCGTACATAAAACCGCAGGCGGCGAAACTATGTTTTACAACCGCGCTGGATATAACTTCCCAAGCCATCGTGAGCATCACCAACGCTATATTGTCATTCACGAAACCATGCATGCTTTTCACATGGCTTTAAACGGTCATTCAACCTGGGCGCCTAATTGGATCACCGAAGGCTTAGCCGACTCGGTCGCTCACCATGTTTACGATGCCAAGCAAAAACAACTGACTGTGATGGTGTTTGATCGCGCGCCCATGAATTATATTGAGACCGGTTTAAAGCAATATTACAGTGCCAATAAACCTACTATTGAGCAAATAAACGATGATCCTGCACTTAAACGCGGCCTTAATTTTTTCATCATTCATTACCTTTTAAGCTCCCCAGAACGCGCACAATATTTTGCATATTTTGTGCAGCAGCTTAGACTTGCCAACCCGCACAGTGACGCCACGCTCAGCACAGCCAATTCACTCCTTAAACACACTTTTAAAGATTGGCAGGCAATAGAGCAAGGCTTTGCAGATTTTGTGCAAACTATTAAGCCGAGTTTTCATATTGTATCAGGCCCGTGGGAGCAAGATGGTAATGCTTATTGGCTACGAAATACAGACTCAAATACCTTATCTCGATTGGATATAAACCCAACAAGCAATGCGACTCACCCTGTAATAGACTTTCCCGCGCCGCAACCAAGTGCTTTAATTAACCTAAATAATGAGCACCAAGTGGCTGCTTTAATTAAATTTGAACCAGCACAACTGCAGCGCGGTGAAATAGGCATCGCCATGCAAGGCAAACTCAGTGAACAAACCCAACAATACCGCGCTACGTTTATGGGTAATGAGCAAGCAAATGACGACCAATTACTTAAACTATTAATAGTAGATGCTGAGCGCATATTAATCAGCGAAAATAATATCAGTGGTTTTAACTCGGTGCAGGTTGCCCTAACAACTGAATTAAAAGCAGCTTTGACCACACATAAAGAACTGGGCTTGAATATCACGCTAGATCACAACCAGCTGAGCGTTAACTTAAAAGCAAATAGTGGCACTAAAATAATTACGCAAGTGTTTATCATCCCTTTCTCTGGTGACTTTACACACTTACTCAATACACAAAAAATCAGCTTATTGAGTAAAAATAATAACCATGCAATCACACCCTATTTATTTCCCCATAAAGACGATGATGATTATACATTCGATAAATCTCATACCCAATTACCTAACCCTTGGTTATTCGAAGAATACAGCCTGTTAAGCCGCTTATTTAAGACCTGTCAACAATATGGTGCGCAGTTAGTCGGTTGTGATGAAAAACTCAGTAACTTGATGAAAAAACTGCCCATAAAGGCTAATCATGCAGCAATTAATTCAGAGCTAATAATACTTCTCAATCGCTACAAAACCCTATTAGGAGATAATGGCTTTAGCGTGCTTTCTGGTATCAGTGCTAGCGTACACTATCATCAAGGCGAGGCTTTTTTAAGAGTGGTCAATCCAACTAATTTTAATCTCACACTTACAGCAAAAGTTAGCTTTAACAATAGTAAAGGCCTATTGCTTAATAACCAACAACTCAACCAAGCTATTAAACCCGGCATTCACAATATTGCTTTATTCAAAATACCCGATACAAAGACTATTACTATTGAGCAGACGCTTAATTGGCAAGGTTTAAATAACATAAGCCAATTACATGCCTCAGCCACCCCATTTAACGGCGTTGAGCTTTCCCTTACACAAAGTAAAGGCAACAACGGACACTGGCTATTTAAGGCACATTTATCAGGCCCGTACTCAGGTAGAACCAAAGGGGTACTAACGCTTACAACAACACCGTTTACTCAACCTGAGATCATCAAAACACAACAGCATAATGTTGAGATCGCACCTTATGAGCAGAAAATTCATGTATTTGAACTAGCACCAACAAAACAATCACAGCTTATTACTGTAACCGCATTGTTAGATGTCGATGGTGAAGAGATCCGATTAGTGAATAAGATAGTTATGAGGTAGAAAGCTTGCTAAATAAGACTGCCGCACATTGTGTGGCAGTCTGTCATATTTTAAAACTTATAACTTAACGCTAAGTCAACTGAACGAGGTTCGCCCGGCTGTACCCAAATTTGCGTGTATGAGTTAGGGAAATATTTACGGTCAAACAGATTATGGACCTGTAGTTTCACTTCAAATTGCTGCGTTAAATCATATTTAGCAAACATATTTGCCACAGTATACGATGGTAAGTAAAAGTCAGAACCACGTTGACCTAAACGCTCATCCACATAATTAGCGCCAACACCTACCGTTAGTGCACGATCAGCCACTGAGAATTGCTTGCTAATTTGTAAGCTTGCGCTATTTTTTGGAATATTAAGCAGCTCGTCACCTCGTTTTAAAGCAACACCTAAGCCTGTATCTTTTGCATCTTTGTCTACTTGCGCATCAATGTATGCGTAAGAAAACCACATATCAATATCACCTGGTAACTGGCCTGTTACATCAAACTCAAAGCCCTTACTGCTGGCTTGACCAATTGCAGTGTGGAAGCCCGGATTTGCAGCATCTGCGACGATGATATTTTTTTGCGTGCTATCAAAATAAGCAAACGTAACGCCTAGGTTATTATCGAGCAGATTAAATTTAGTACCGATTTCGGCCGATTTTGTTTCATTTGGTTTAAAACCTTGGCCACTTGCATCTGTGCCAAAGTTCAGACGATAACCTTCGCCATAACTTGAGTATAAAGACCAGCTATCGCTTAACTGATAAACCACCCCAGCTTGAGGGCTAAAATGAGTTTCAGATTGTTCAGCATCAAAATTTGTAATTTTATCATCAAGCGTTTGCTTTAAACGATCAATCCGCCCGCCAAGCCTAACATGCAAGTTATCAGTTAAGCGCATTTGATCTTGCAGGTATAATCCAGTTGCGAATTGCTTTTGTACTCTTACAATCGCAGGCACTGGTGTTGGTAATGCATGTTGTCCATAAAGAGGCTGATGAATATCAATTGCATGCAACTGTTCATTCGTTGGATTTGTAGATAACGCTGGGGAGCGGTAAACGCGGTAATCACGGTCATAATCAAACAAATCGTAGTCAATACCCACTATTAGCTCATGCGCAATTGAGCCGGTATCAAACTGCCCTGAGACTTCTGAGCGGATCACAAACTGATCGGTATCGTAGTCACGCTGGCGTCTTTGACGTGTTAGCGTACGACCATTGTAATACAGCTTTTGTCTCGCGGGAGATACCTCAGCGTCACTCGATGTGCCTGTTAAGCGTGTTGAGCGATAGCTTAAGCCTGAATTTAAGTACCAATCGTTAGAAAACTCATACTGCCATTGTAACTGGTGTCCCAGTACTTCTGTTACTGTGGCGCCATCGCCTGGTTCACCTAAAAAGCGTTCAATAGGCATCATGTCAAAATTGCCACCAATCGCAAGAATACCCCGATCGAATGGGATCTCTTGACGTGCAGCTTCTAATTCATATTGCCACACAGAGCGATCGCTTTGCTCAAAGTATACAGAAGCCATTACGCCTTTTTTATTAATTTCTATAGTATCGCGAAAGCTATCACCCGTTTCATAATAGCCTATAACACGCGCAGCTGCTTGCTCAGTTAAACCACCGCTATAGTCAGCCTCAAGGCGGCGTTTATCACGGCTTCCAACTTCTAGAGCTATTTTTCCTTGCTGCTCGAATGTTGGTTTTTTAGTGACTAAATTAATTGTCCCTCCAGGCTCTCCGCGACCATAAAGGGCTGCTTTTGGGCCCTTTAATATTTCAACTCGCTCAATACCAGATAAGTCTCTGGGCCCTGAAAAGCCACGCCCTGCATTAAAACCATTAACTAAATAGCCGCTTGGGACATTTTCATCACCAAAAAAGCCGCGTATAGCAAAGCTGTCCCATAAGCCACCGAGGCTATTTTGTCTCGATACTGAAGCTGATAAATCTAACGCCTCAGTTAACCCTGCCACACCGGTATTTTCGATTAACTGCTGGTTTATCTCCGAGATGGCCTCAGGTGTTTCCAGCACATCAAAGTTACCACGATAAGCCTGTCGCTTTGCAGTAACTTCTATTATTTCGAGTGATTCATCTTTTTTTGCGTAGGCTGCAGTTGAGCATAAGCTAAGTGCAACCCCTAGGTGGATAGAGCAAAGTTGGAATGAGCGAAGAGAAAAGTGCATTGTAGTTCCTTTAACAATATGACATTCAAGATTTGTTATATCATAACACTTACTGTACCCATATTGTAAAGAGCTTATTTATAGATTAATTCTTTCGCTGTTTAAAATTAATATACTTACACTTCATTTTAAAGGCACCATAAAGCTTGCACTGCCAATAAACGCGCCAGATTCAACAATTATTTTTGCATCTTTGTAATACACTAAATCCTCTGATAATTTCTTTTTACAGTGTTTAGGGAAAAAACCTTCAAAACTCACTTGCTCTGTTTTATTAATCGTACGTTTAAACTTAAGATCAATATCTCTCAAATACACTTCACCTGCTTTTGTCTCTAATTGATTATCCCAACAGCCATATATTATCCCTAGCTGCGAAATCCAAATCATTGCGCTTTGCGCACTAAAATGAAACTCGCCATCTCCTGGCATTTGAAAATATTTAACATCTATTAAGCCTTTGATATAACCAGGTTCAAGGTGAACGGATGAAAACTCCATCACTTCTTGTTTCCAGCCTTTTTGCAAGTAATCAGACATCAGAGCCTGTTGTTGCTGTGTATTTAACTGTTGCATAAATTATCCTTTTAAGTGTTGAATGTGTTTAGGGCGTGTTGACCTTTGTGGATTGAAATTTGTTCAATCTAGGGGCGATTTAATCGCGGCGCGAGGTTTGTAACCTAGCGGGCTAAGTAAAAACCGAGCAACAAAGAGTCAATCGCCCCTAGGAAGAACCCTTTGGGCAGCGCATGTTTGGCATTTATACTGCGTTATCGCCTATTTATGGGGAACAACCACACTGCATAGGCGCTGCCTTGCCTAAATACCAAACATACTGCTGCAAAATTAATCACGAAAGGTCAACACGCCCTAGCTTTTCTTCTTTATTTGGCGAGCTTAAATATAAATGTGCAAGTGCGCTTACTCCTCCTATTAAAGCAAATAAATACCAAATTAAGCCCGGTACTTGTTGCTCTAAATCTAAGGCATAACCAGCTAAAGCACTGCCTATGATTAATCCAAAACCTGCAAATAAGTAAAAGAATCCATAGTGAGTAGACACCGTTCCTGGCGGTGCCGAGTTCGCAATTTGTTTCATAATAAGCGGTAAGCTCATTGCAGTTGCTACACTAAAAAATAAGGCTAACAGCCCCAATTGAAGGTATAGCTGCCACTGACTCTGTACTTCAAATAACATGACTAAAAAACCACTCCCCATCAATGTAAGCCCTGCACTAATAAACAGAGCATCTTTATTAATACGCTCAGTCAGCGCCGTAATGGGTAGTTGTACTAGGATTGAAATCAATGCGCACATACTTAATAACCAAGTCACACTATGCAGCGGCATATCTAATTGACCTAAAAAAATGGGCATCGCAAATGAGATTTGGTTGATCAGCATAAAGTAGCCAATCATCACTGCGCAAAGTTGTAAAAATGCACGATTACCCAACACTGTTTTAATTAAATCACGAGTATTAAGTCCTGCACTTTTTTGTGATTTTTTTGCTGTTGGTAAATAATAAATAAACGCGATACCAAAACATAAAAAAGGAAACGCAGCTACGCCGCACAGTAAACCAAAACTCATTGAAATTAATAATAAACCGCACACAGGACCAAGCAGCTCGCCAGCGTTTCTTGCAACACCAACGAGCGCAAACATGTTTGCTTTACTGATCCCTTGCGCATGTGCAAAATAGGCTTGGGCAGCAGGTGTAAACAATGCCCCCGCAAAGCCCGTCAAAAATGCAGCTAAAAACAAAACAACAATGTGATCGGCCCATAAAAACAGTAAAAAACCGACTGCTCGTAAAAAACATCCTCCTATTATCAATCGCTTAACACCAAGCTTGTCAGCTAACACACCACCGACTAAAAACAAACCTTGTTGACAAAACGAGCGAACTCCCATGACTACGCCGATCAATGTGGCGCTCAAAAGTAAGTTCTCTGCTAGATAATGGCTCAATAATGGGATCAACATATAAAAACCTAAGTTAAATACAAATGCAGCAAACAGCATCAATTTGTACTCAGGGGTTAATCCACGAAAAGGTGCTAATGCGTGCATTAAGGTTGCTCTTCAAACGGCTTTTGCGCGATCAAAATAGAATGAAAATTATCGCTATAGGTCTGAATTTTTAATTTAGGAGTAAAAGGCATTAAATCACTCAGCTCAATACTGGGGTAAAGTAGCTGACGTAAATTAAATGCTGTTCTCACTACAACAAAGCTTCCCGCTCGCATGCGCGTAAATAAATGCGATAATATTTGCCTTTTTACATCGCTTGACCCCGCTAATGCAGCCAGCCACACCACATCAAACTGTTCAAGGTCTTCAAATTCACAAATATCTGCACAACTAAATTTTTGATTCTGCTGTGGGTAAACATGTTTTTGCACACGCTCACCAACGGTTAATGCCTGTGCGTCAATGTCTAGATTGCTCACCTTCATACCTTGCTGAGAAAGGAGCATTGACGTAATAGGCAGCGGCCCACTGCCAGCCATTAATACGTTTAAATTTTGCTTACCTGATAAGGCATAAATAGCATTTGACTCTAAACCAACCGCTCTTTGGTAATGACTAAACCAAGGGTAATCAGACTCTAAGGTCAAGATAGGCACGGTAGAGGCAAGTACTTTTTGCGCCCAGTAATGTTCATAGCGCCCCGACGCGGCTGCAAAAAGTGACGCTATATCACTTTTAATTGTATTGAGGCAAGGTTCAGCTAAAACTTGGCTAGCAAATTTTTCATCTTGTTGATTAGACAGTAAAGCCATAAAGCGCTCATACAATGCCATGTTCGGCGCTTCAAAAGAATCCATCTTTATATTTTTGATCATTTGAAATACATCACAAATTTGCAACGCATGTTGATAGGGTGAAATTGTTTGAGACATACATACCTAATTTAGGAAAAATTGTTACACATAATTAACTAAAAATGTTATAACATATCAAAATAGATAATTACAAGCATTTCCCTGTATTTAATAAGGGTCCTTGATTATACAAAAAGGAATGAATTTTCATGCTCAAAATGTTTTACGGCATCAAAGGACGATGGTTTTTAACACTCTTAATGATTATATTAATCGTGTTGGCTGGCTATTTTATTACACCTTCGTCAAAGGCAAACTCTGAGCCAACTAGCTCTTCAGCTAAGCCTTTGCCACTTATAAGTGTAACGCCCATAACGCCTAAATTGATGAATACTAAGCTTGAATTATCAGGCGTTGTAAAACCAATCGAAAACACTGATATTGCTTTTGAAGTTGCAGGGAAAGTAATCTACTTACATCCGAGCTTTATTGATGGCGGGATCGTTAAAAAAGGCACTGTGTTGATCAAACTTAATCCATTTGATTTAACGGCCGCAGTGACACTTGCAGAGGCTAAAGTTGCAAAAGCCAGCGCAGAGCTTGAAGAAGAAAAAGCCAAAGCAAGCGTTGCCAAAGCCACGCTTTTACTCGCTAACACGCCTTCGACTAACCCCCTTGCAAAACGAGAGCCGCAAGTTAAAAGTGCCAAAGCTTTATTACTTGCAGCACAAACACAATTGCAAATTGCACAAACAAACCTTGCCCGTAGTGCATATAGGGCACCTTACGACGCACTCGTTCAAAACCGCGCAGTAGGCCTTGGTCAAGTTATCAGTCAAGGGCAAACGCTGGGGCGTTTAGCTAATGTTGCTAAAGCCGAGGTTCATGTTGCCATTGCAGATAACAAATTAAGCGTGTTACCAAGTTTACCAATAAACAATGTGATTATTAACCATCATCATGTTATTCATACTGGCCGCTTAACACGCAGTATTGGTACGCGCTCTTCTTCAACTCGTAGCGCCATTTATATTGTTGAAATTACGGATCCCTACGGATTACTTAATCAAGGTAAAAGGATCGAATTTGGTGAATTTGTACACGTCTCTGTACCAACAAAACACTTTGAGAATGCAGCAGTTGTGGCACAACATATGGTTACTAATAGCCGTATATGGGCTTTGTCTGCAAACAATACCTTACAGTCAATCCCCGTTGAAATCTTAAACATGCAAAAACACAATTTAATGATTCAACTACCTAGCGATGAATCAATTATTTTAGTCGATAAACGCCCTGAAATTGTAAGAGAAAACATGGCAGTAAATGTCATTAACTCAGCTCTAGCAACAGCCCCTCTTGAGGGCAACTCACTATGACGACACAGCACACACCAGCAGCACCTTATAAAAACAGTGTGATCGCTTTTTTTTGTCATCGCCCATTGGTTGCTAACTTATTGATGTTATTTATTATTGCGATGGGATTGTTAAGCTTTAACAGTATTCAAAGACAAATGTTCCCAATAGCTAAAAACCCTGAGATCCATATACAAATTCAATATTTTGGTGCCTCTGCAAAAGAGCTTGAAGAACAGGTCGTAGCCAAAATAGAGCACGCCCTCAATGGCCAAGCGGGCATTAAACGAGTTCAAAGCCAAGCTAGGCAACATAGCGCCAGTATGACCATTGCTTTATACGCAGATCAATCCAGTGAGCAAAGGCTAAATGAAATCAAACACAAATTAGATGCCATCGCTGATTTACCAAAAGCAATGGAACCTATCATTTTACAAAATAAGCCGCAGTTACAAAATGCAGTAAGCTTAGTACTAACCGGGCCAGACGATAAACTCGCTTTAAAGCAGTTTGGTGAACATATTAAAAGAGAGTTGTTAGCACGTGACCTAATTAGTCACGTACAAGCAACAAACTTACCCGATGTTGAGTTTTCAATAGAGGTAACTCGCTATCAATTACAACGCTACGGATTGTCATTACAGGACATTGCTGATCTTATTAGTCAACATTCGCAAAATATCAGCGCAGGTCAAATTGCTACTAAAAATGGCAAAATCAATCTACAAATGCCAGCCCGAAAAGAAACAATAGCTAGCTTAAACTCCCTGCCAATATTGAATACTGAGCATGGCGAATTACTCACATTAGGCAATATTGCCACTATAAAAAAATCACTCACTGAGCAATTGCACCTAGCAAAGTTAAATGGCAAAAATGCTTTTTATATGCGTATTTTAGCCGATGAGTCACAGTCAATTACCGCCGTGGCGCAAAGTGTACAATCTTATTTAGCGTATAAAACCCCTCTGCTGCCTGCGGGGTTTTCTTTGTACCAATTAGTCGACACCACCTACTATTTAGAAGGACGACTTAATATGATGTTAAACAATTTAGCCCAAGGGGCATTGTTAGTTTTTATTGTATTGAGTTTATTTTTACGGGTGCGCTTGGCCATGTGGGTAATGCTTGGCTTGCCAGTTAGCTTTTTAGGCGCTATTTGGTTAATGCCGTTTATCGGCGTAACGCTTAATGTTGTATCACTTTTTGCGTTTATTATGGTGTTAGGCATAGTGGTAGATGATGCCATTGTTATTAGTGAAAGCGCTGCGAACGAAACAACCGATTACGGCCATAATGTTGAAAATATAATCACGGGGGCTAGTAAGGTCGTTGCCCCTGCTACATTCGGTGTACTCACCACAATGGCTGTGTTTATGCCATTTATGTTTAGCACAGGCCCTAACTCAGGGCAATTTATCGCCATTGCGGGCGTTGCTCTACTGTGCTTATTTTTTAGTTTGATAGAATCCAAAATGATTTTGCCCGCACACCTTGCTCATAGCCCTATCAAGCCTCTTTCTAAAACCCACTGGAGAACAAAGTTTGATCACGCCTTTAATCAATGGCTAGCGGATACATTTGTGCCAGTTTTAAAGCATATTATTCACTTTAGGTATCCAGTATTAATGCTCTTTATTGCATTTTTAGCTGGCGCTATTTTACTTGTAAAAACAGGTTTAATTGGCTTTACTGCCGTACCTAAAGTTCCGCATGATTTTCCATCTATTCATATTCAAATGGATAACAATGCGTCGCATCAACAAACATTGCATGCTGTTAAAAGTATAGAACAAATGGTTTTACAAGTAGAGCAACAAACACAGCAAATCTCAGGGCGTTCGCTTGTAAAAGACACCTACATTTGGCTCGATAATGATACCGAGGGCGAAGTGCTCGCCCCCTTGGTTGATGAAGATAAGCGCCCCTTTGATGCATTTGAATTAGCACGTCACTGGCAAGCTGCGATGCCGACGCTACTTGGCGTTAAAGCAATTACCATTGAATCTGATGTTATTGATATTAATCAAAAGCCTGAACTAAGCTATCAATTATATAGCGATAATTTAAGTATGCTAACTGCTGCCACTTTAGATTTGAGTACCGCTTTATCTGAACATGAGGCCATCACACAATTAACATCAAACTTAAACACAAATCAGCAAGAATGGAAAATTCAGCTAACACCTAAAGGACGCCATTTGGGGCTAACTTCAAACCAAGTTGCTAAACAGGTATTTGCCTACTTTTATGGTATTGAGGTACAGCGAGTTGTTACACAACAACAAACCGTCCGATTTATGGTTCGAGGGGATTTAAACGAACGCCAATCTTTTTCATCTTTAAATAACCTACCTATTAGTGTAAATGAGCACTCACAAGTGTTTTTTTCAGAGATAGCAACACTCACTACAACGCAAAGCAGCCATGAAATTCATACAGAACAAGGCAGAAGAACATTTAATGTCTCTGCGTTTATTGTTCCAAGTAAAAAGCCGCAAACAAAAGCGATACATTTAGCAATTGAAACCCAAATATTACCCGCTATAAAAGCCCGCTACCCTGATGTGTCTTTTGATTTAGGTGAACATTTAAAGGAGCAGCAACAAGAACAAAGCCAAGTCACTTCGTTTGCTATAATCGCGTTATTAATGGTGTATAGCTTATTAGCAATACCACTGAAGAGCTATAGCCAACCGCTCCTGATTATTTTTGTTATACCGTTTGCCACGGCAGGCGCGTTGTATGGGCATTTACTGCTGGGGTATACACTAAGTATGATGTCGATTTTTGGCATAGTTGCCGCATCTGGCGTCGTTATAAACGATGCTCTCGTACTATTAACACGAGTTAACCAACTGCGTGATAAAATGCCTCTAAATGAAGCAATTTACCAAGGTGCTGCCGCTCGCTTTAAAGCAATTTTAATAACATCACTCACTACATTCATTGGTTTATTACCCTTGATGTTTGAAAGCAGTTTACAAGCACAGTTTGTGATCCCAATGGCTGTTTCATTAAGTTTTGCTGTGCTATTTGCCACGCTAACGTCTTTGATTCTTTTGCCTTGCTTACTTTATATTGCGAATGAGCTTAAAACCATACCGCAGCAAGGTGCAAAAGCAATTAAACTACAGCTATTAAAGGCATTTTAACTATTTAAAAAATCTACAAAAAAGCCCATTTACATGGGCTTTTTGTGGATTTTTATTACATTATTGGTTTCACTTTAACGGCAACCACCGCTGTTAAAGTCAACGACTAGGCTTGCACCCGTGCTATTGCCTGATACTTTTAAATAACCCCAATATTGATTCTGGTTGCTAATGTAAATACATTCGCCATTCCCTGTATTGCTTGACTGTGCTTGTTCATTCACACCATTTGGCCAGCCACTATTTGAATAGCTAAGGCTAATATCGCCACTGCCATTTGCGGTCGTGATCGCCACACCATTTTGTCCTTGCACATCGCCAATACTAAACCACATTGGGTCGTTGTTACCTAAACAAATCACATCGCCATCATTTAAACGCCCACTACTGCGGCTCCCTTGTGTTGCACATACATTTGGTACGTTACTCGCAGCGCCAGTGTAAGACGCTGTAAGTTGCACGTTATCAAACATATTATAGCCCCGAACCATGACTTGATATGTACCAACTTGTGCAGGGTTTATTGCACATTGCTCACTGTTACCACCCACATACGGACGACAATCGTAGCTATTTACAGTTGGGGTAGCTTCATAACTGACATATAAATCAGCATCGCCTGTGCCACCATTTAAGTTAAACACTAAATCAGTCGCACCTAGTGGTACATCAAAACTAAAATACAACAATTCGTTCTGAGCACCACTTATCATTGTTGCCTGACCATTAACTAGTTCACTATCTCCAACACTTGTATCTGCTTCAACACTGGTAAGCGTTGTTACTGTTTGGCTACTACCTTGATTATCAACAACCGTTAGTGACACTGTATATTCACCCGCAGTCGTGTAAATGTGTGCAGGATTTGCTTCATTAGAGCTACTACCATCACCAAAGTCCCACTGGTAGCTTGCAATTGACCCATCGCTATCAACACTGCCATTGCTTGTAAAACTGATTTCACTATTTTGCATGCCAGCATATGGGCCGTTGATCTGTGCTGTTGGTGGATTATTGGTCGGTGTACCTGCAACTAAATCATCACACCATTGCACAAACTCATTTTCGTAACTATTTGCCCATTGAACTGTTTTAGCTTTGTATCCATTCCAATCGCCAACACGAGTATGAGCAAGCATGACATTGATTTCGCTATTATGGCGCTCAAACATAAAGCGAACGGCTAAATAGCCCCAGCGATAAATTCGGTCTTGATCAAAGCCATCATAATTAGTGGCAAATACCTGCGCGAGTGTATAACGAGAGCCATCACTGATGGTATTTTTAGCGGCTTCATTATTATCTAAATTAGCAACGTATTCTGCAACGCCTTCAGACCACCAAACAATATCTTGCGTTGGTGAATTAAAGTTACCGTATAAATCAAAGCGGCCATCAAGATAATGTACATATTCATGCTCTAAATTCCACACGTAATGCTCTGCATTGGCGTAACTTGCTTCATAAGCAATAAAATTTGCTTGATTACCCACAACAGAAGGGTCACCTTCTAAATACATCCCACCATTATTTGTATTAATACCAAAAATAGCACCCGCATATTTACCGTAATCGTCGCTGCTATCAAATATATTTACTTGTAAAAAACTGTTGTTATCATCAGCTACTGGTGTGTTATTTGTTGCTAGTTTATTATGAAATAAGCCCTCTTCCGCCCCCATTGCATCACATGCCGCAGCGTGTTGGATTGCAGTCATATTTTGCGAGCGAATTTTAATGGTGCTGCTACAACTGTAGCTTTGCGAAAGTGCTTGCTGGGTAAGTTGCTCCACAAACCCACAAATACCATAATCATTACAATCCGCGTAATAGCTGACAGAATCCGCTGTCGCAAGCCATACTGCATCGCCATAACCAAAACTGTTATAGGTGCTGAAAATAGCTTTAATGCCTGTATCTACCGTCGCTTGAATAACAGTGCCTGAATATTTCTTAAGCCGCGCTAGTTCACTTGCCGCATTAACAATTAAGTATTGTGCATCTGATCCAATCATCCATTGCTGTTGCGTAAACGTATTCAGTTTAACTACCAAGTCGGTATCTTTGCCTACAGCAGTAACAAACGCATCATTCCACTGACCACGATAAAGTAAGGTAAATATACCATTTACGGCACTGCGCATATTCCATTTTGCAGCATAACTTTCGTTAAAACGTGTAAGCCACCCCTTAACCACACCTAAGTAGCGGTGCTGTTGTTCTGCACTATCCATAGTAATTATCACTTCTGAAAGTGTTTTACCGTGGCCGTCATTATCATCATAAAAATGGGTATTATTAACAAATGCATCAATTGCACCTACAACCGCTGGCGTAACCCATGTCGCAAAACTAACACTATCGTTATAAAACTCGGCATAAAAGCCTGTGCGAAGGTATAAAAACAGCGCCTCTAACTCAACATTACCACCGCCTGCATAAGTCTGTGAGAGCGACTTTGCATGGTTGGCAACAGCGAACATTTTATCAGACGTAAACACCTGACTTTGTATTGATGCTGAGGCACTAAATAGTTCATTAATGCATTGTGAACCTTGGTTTTTAACTTCAGTAATAATGGTTGATGTACTCGCCGTTGCTAATGCATCCAAATCACATGTAACAGCCGCGGCTTGCATTGTCATCATACGCGCGCTCAAAAGCTGCGGTTGGCTCTGCACTTTAGCAATTGGTGCTTTTTCGTTATGGTTTTGTTCAACACCATGATGATGTACACGCTCAACAGCTGCTGACTTAGGCTTAAATGTACGCTCCCCTACTTCCTCAGCCAATGCCATTGTACTCATGCCCAATATTGGTAACGCCAGAATCAGTGTATTAATTTTCATACTCTACCTTCAATTATTAGTGTGTTCTCAATCCAGAACGGGTTATTGAGGTACGCTTTGTAACATTTAATTATCATTGTATACAATATATTTTATATAACATTAACGAATATTCATATATTGGTTTTAACATATCGTTTGAGTAGGTTATATGAGTACAAAAAACCATTGGACACTAAAAAGTATTGCAAAAGAATTAGGTGTTTCAAATGCCACAGTGTCAAATGCGTTTAACCGCCCGGATCAATTATCTAAAAATCGCAGAGAATCAATTTTAGCGGCATGTAAAGAGTTGGGATATTTTGGTCCGAACAAAGCCGCTCAGTCTCTACGCCGAGGTAAATTTAATATTATTGCGTTAGTGCTTCCTGATAGCGTTGAATATATGGTGTCAGATCCGGTGGCGAGTAGTTTTATGAGAGGGGTCGCGTCTGTGCTAGAAAAAAGCGGCAATAATCTTTTATTGTTTTCTGGCAATAGTGACAATTTAAACAGTGTGGTTGATTTTGTTGATGGCTTTATTTGCTATGGCCGCCCACGAAACCAGCTCTTAGTAGAACAACTAAAAACTGTGCCTAAACATGTGGTGACTGTTGACTTTGACATAGGCCGCAATGCCTCTGTAAATATAAATAATGAACAAGCTAGCTACGAAGTTGCAAAACATGCCCTGCAACATAAAGATGACCAAGTCGCTATTTTAGGCCTGCGTTTGCTCGATGAAAATGTATTATGCCGCGTATATGAACACCATGAATTTGAAGCTGGGCAATCAATCGCGCACCAACGATTACGCGGCTATCAAAAAGCCTTAGCAGAACAAGATATTACCATTGGGGAAGATCGCATTTGGAATATTCCTGAAAGTACTGAGCGCTATGCAAGTATTGCTGCTAAAGAGGCGCTGAGCTGCCTACCTCGCCCTTCAGTCATGCTGTGTATGAGCGATCTTATCGCCCTTGCGACAATGCGAGAAGCGATTAAAATGGGCCTAACAATTCCTGACGATATAAGAATTGTGGGGTTTGATGGCATTGATGAAGCGCAGCGATTCGTACCCAAGTTAACTACAATCCACCAAAACAGTGAAGAAAAAGGCGCATTAGCTGCTAATTTGTTTATTACCAAAGAAGAAAATAAAGCACTCATTAACCACGAACTGCAATTGGGTCAAAGTGGCTAGGGGTTGTTGACTTTGGCGGATTAAAATTTGCTCAAACTAGGGGCGATTTAACCGCAGCGTCAGGTTCGTAACCTTGTGGGCTACATCAAAACCAAGCAAAGCTTCCGCGTTCTGTTCACGCCTTTTACCACCATCCATGTAGGCAACAAAGAGTAAATCGCCTTAGGCAAAACCTTTTGAGCAGCGCCTGTTTGACATTAATGCTGTGTTATCGCCTATTTATGGCGAATAACCACACTACATAGGCGCTACCTTGCCTAAAGAACAAACAGACTGCTGTAAATTCAACCTTGAAAGGTCACATACCTTAACCTTTCAAGGTTAACACCTGTTTAATTTTCAAAGGTAACCACACGCACTGTCTGAGCTCTCATTAAGCTAATAAATCATTTAACGAAGTAAGTACTTGCTCTGATGAGGTATGCTCAATGATGAGTGCTTCACGAGTTTCAAAGTTTATTTTGAATTCAATAGCATTGTCATCTTTACGCCATTTTAGGCAACAACTATTTGTGTTTCCTGTAACACTAAACTCGCCATTAAATGCGTTATGTGTATTGCGAATAGTAATCAATTTAAGAAGCCCTTTAACCACTGGCTTTGCTAATGATTCACAGATGATATCGGCATCTAAATACGGGCGGTTAATATCGCGACCCACGTTTGATTCTGCCAATAATGTCATATCATTTTCACAAGCAAACAGTCCGCTATAATAAACTTGGGGCACACCTGGGGCAAAAAACTGGATTGCTCTTGCAACTAAGTAATCAAAATCACTCGCGCCTAAGGCATTATAATAGGTGCAATTAACTTGATATAAATCGACATTACTCGCAGCAGCCCCAGTCGCTTGGCGACTTTGGTTATTACTATTTGCGTGAATAGTCTCGACTAAGTTATCTATTTGCGCCGCATTTAAAAGGCCCGGCTTCTCGCCCATAGGACCGGCATCGATAATGCCAATGCCATCGTGTGTATCAAGCACGGTTAGGCAGTTTCGAGGTGAAATTTTAAGCCATTGCACTAATGCATCGCTATTATTAGTAAATAAGCTATGCAAAATCAGCGGTGGTAATGCAAAGTCATATACCATATTAACGCGTTTAGCGACTTCAACCTGTGTTTGGTAGTGGCTATGAATTTCAGCAATAGTTTCCATGCCTAAATCATTAGCCTGTGCTGATAACTTATCTAAATAATCAAAAGTTTGATCTAGCATAAAACAGTTAGTTCCAGCTTCTTTTATCGCATAACCTGCGGCATCTAAGCGGATGATATTGACATTATTCTGCGAAAACTTTGTCAAAACATTATCTAAATACTCAATACCTGGCGTTGACTTTACATTGATATCTATTTGATTATCAGTAAATGTTGTCCAAAACTCATACGTTTCCCCATCTTCACAGGTAATAGGCGTAAAACAACTCCCTGGACGTGGACGGTAGATTGCTTTTTGCTCTTGTTCACTCATACCACCAGGGAATACATCTTCTTTTGTTAAGAATAGATCCCAGTAATCTGATTTCTTACCATTTTTTAATACATCTTTAAACTGAAAAGACTGTGCTGAAACATGATTTACAATTAAGTCAGCCATTAAATCATAGTGTTCACCTAACGCTTGAATATCTTGCCATGTGCCAATTCGCTCATCAACAGCACTATGGTCTATCGGGTCAAATCCCGCATCACTGCCATCTATTGGATTATAAAAAGGCAGTAGATGTACACCACCAAACACATTTTCTAGCGGGCCATTGAGTAAATTGGATAAAGCATTGATGCCTTGTCCTGTGATGCGATCTGCATAGGTGATCAGTTGAACTTTATTCTTCATCATGTGTAAATACCAAGTTGAATCTTAATCGATTAAGATATATCTTTAACTAGGAAACCAATTTTTACAAGAAGTTTTTACAACTTTGATACAAAAACGGGATGGTTAAACTATCATTTTATAATTAATGTACTGAGTTAATTATAAAAATGCTTAATCACCTAACGAGGATATAAAGATGAATAAAACGCACACTCTCGTTAGCAATACTTCATTGCAACACATACGTTGGCTCACATATATGATGTTCTTTATGTTTGCTATGACCTCAGATGCAGTTGGCATGATCATCCCTGAGCTTATAAAAGAATTTAACCTAACGATGACACAAGCCAGTGCATTTCATTATGCTCCCATGGCTTTAATCGCTCTAAGCGGGCTTTTCCTTGGGTTTTTAGCTGATAGCTTTGGCCGCAAACAAACTATTATGTTGGGCTTATTACTATTTTCTATCAGCTGTTTTTTGTTTGCCGTTAGCAGCAGCTTCATTATTTTTGTATTACTTTTATGCTTAATAGGCTTAGCCATCGGTTTATTTAAAACCGGTGCACTGGCGCTACTTGGCGATATTTCACAAAGTAATAACGAGCATACAAAAACCATGAATAAGGTAGAAGGGTTCTTTGGTATAGGCGCTATTGTTGGCCCAGCTTTAGTGAGCTTTTTACTAACCCAACAAGTAAGTTGGACTTATTTATATGTCATTGCAGGTATTATGTGCTTAATTTTAGCTGTACTTGCTTGGCGTGCTGACTACCCACCCGTCGTAAAAACCACAGCAAAACCAACCTCACTTGCAACCACCATGAAGATGGTGAAAAACCCTTATGCACTGGGCTTTTCATTAGCTATCGCACTGTATGTGGCAACTGAAGTGGCTATTTATGTATGGATGCCGACCTTACTCGCAGATTACACAGGATCATGGACACTGATGGCGACATATGCTCTGACTATCTTTTTTATCCTGCGTGCCGCTGGCCGTTTTATCGCCGTGTGGTTACTTAACCGCTTTAGCTGGCAAAGTGTCATGGTTTGGCTAAGCTTAGGGATAGCTGGTTGTTATATCGGAACATTGATAGGAGGCGTCAATGCAGCAGTCCTGCTGTTGCCTCTTTCAGGCTTGTTCATGTCGATGGTATACCCAACACTAAACTCTAAGGGTATTTCATGCTTTGCGGTGCAACAACATGGTGCCGTTGCGGGTGTTATTTTGTTTTTTACCGCCTTGTCAGCGGCTTTAGCGCCTCTGTTTATGGGTATGATTAGTGACATGTTTGGACATGTAAAATATGGCTTTATTCTAGCAACAGGCTTTGCAATATTGCTCTTTGTCGCTATGTTATATAACTACTTTAAAGACCCTTCAGCGCAGGCATTGCATCACATTAACGCACAACACGATTAATTTGGTGCAAAAAAGTAATATAAAAAGTCGTTTAAAAACAATGAAAGAGCAAAAAACAAACATTTAAATACAAAAATAAGTTGCTTAATGTAAAATCTTTGTTATTTTTACTTAATCGATTAAGTAAAAATAACAAGCCCATTGGGTCAGTAATCAACGAGGCATATTATGACAACACACAACACAACACTTTATTTACTAAGCACACTTGCTTTAGCTGTTAGCCAAGGTTTATATGCGCAAGAAGCACAGCAAGAGACCGAAGCTAAAAAAGGCCTTGAAACCATTGTCGTAACCGGTGTACCAAGACGCACTACTATCATGGCTTCAAGCGTTTCAGTTAGCAGTGTTTCTTTGAATGAGATTCAAGTTGCAACTCCTCGTTCAACAGCAGAAGCCTTTAGAATCATTCCGGGTGTTCGTTCAGAATCGACCGGTGGTGAAGGTAATGCAAATATTGCTGTTCGTGGTTTACCTGTTGCCTCTGGGGGCGCAAAATTTTTGCAACTCCAAGAAGATGGCCTTCCTATTATGCAGTTTGGCGATGTTGCATTTGGTAACGCCGACATTTTTATGCGATTAGACAGCACAGTACAAACGGTGGAGTCAATTCGTGGCGGGTCAGCTTCTACCGCGGCCAGTGATGCCCCTGGCGGTATTATTAATATTATTTCAAAAACAGGTGAAGAAGAGTCTGGCTCTGTTGCGACCACAATTGGACTTGATTATGACTCGTTACGAACTGATTTTGAATACGGTACTTACTTAAACGACAGTGTGCGCTTTCATGTGGGCGGTTTTATTCGTCAAGGTGAAGGCCCTCGTGAAGCGGGTTATACCGCTAACAAAGGCGGTCAAATCAAAGCAAACCTGACAAAAGAATTTGATTCAGGCTATGTTCGCCTTTATTACAAGCATTTAGACGACCAAAGCATTGGCTACTTACCAATGCCAATGTACGCTGATGGTAGCTCAATTAAAGGGTTCGATGCACAAACAGACACGCCACATTCAGCACAGTTTCTATCTACCACTCGCTTAGATGGTAATAACCAAATTAGCCGCGGTGATATGCGCAACGGCATGAACCCGCAAGTCGACGCAGTTGGCTTTGAAGCCGTGTTTGATTTAGACAACGATTGGCGTATTGAAAACCGCTTTAGAAAATCATCCGTTAGCGGTAACTTTACTTCTTTGATCCCCGCAGAAGTTGGTAACGCAGGTGATATTGCCGCAAGTATTGCGGGCAGTGGCGCAACATTAAACTACGCAACGGGCGGTTCAAAAGGGCAAGCCTTTACAGACGACCTTGCAATGCGTATTCATACCTTCGATGTCACCATGAATGACTTTGGCTCAATCGTCAATGACTTAAAACTAACCAAAGAGCTCAGCGACGATACCAGCGTAACCCTTGGCTATTATGCATCGAGCCAAACAATTAGTATGTCGTGGCTTTGGAACTCATACCTTATGGAGCTAAAAGGCGATAATGCAGCGCTCCTTGATGTTTTTGCACAAAATGGCGATAGCTATTCTGATAGTGGATTATATGCCTATGGCACTCCTTTTTGGGGTAATTGCTGCCAACGTAACTACGACACTGATTACGAAACCCGCGCACCGTATGTTGCCTTTTCAACCAAGCTTGGTGATGTAAGCATTGATGCCAGCGCTCGTTATGACAGTGGTGAAGCACGAGGTACTTATGCTGGCGCTGTAACATCAACCGTTGATATGAATCGTGATGGAACGATTTCAATCCCAGAACAAAATGTTGCCGGTATTGATATCAGTAATCCAAGTATAGTTGATTACGACTGGAGCTACACTTCTTACTCTGTCGGCGCTAATTATCAAATTGACTCAAGTCTTGCTGCATTTGCACGTATTAGCCAAGGTGGCCGCGCCAATGCTGACCGCTTATTATTTGGTAAAGTTCAAGCAGATGGCTCTGTTGCTGATGAAGACGCCGTTGATGAGGTAAACCAATACGAGTTTGGTGTTAAAAAGCGCTTTGATTCACTCTCAGTATTCGCAACCGCATTCTATGCTGAAACAGAAGAGCAAAACTTTGAAGCAACATCACAAAAGTTCTTTGATCGTGAATACGAAGCAAAAGGGATTGAGCTTGAATCCACCTACTTTTTAGATGCGTGGGATTTTCGCGGTAACTTTACGTGGACCGATGCTGAAATTGCAAAAGATGCGCTAACACCTGAAGTTGTGGGTAATACACCACGCCGTCAAGCTGACTTTATTTATTCATTGATGGCCCGTTACAACTTTAACAAAGGTTCTGCTGGCATGAGCTTTATTGGCACCACTGACGCCTATGCTCAGGATAATAATGATCTTAAATTTGACGGCTACACGCAGGTCAATGGCTTTGTAAGCTACGATCTAACTGAAAACCTTAACCTTGCTTTGAACGTAAACAACCTGTTCGATACTGTTGGAATTACTGAAGCTGAGGAAGGCAGCGTGCCAGATAATAATATTATTCGTGCCCGCGCCATCAATGGTCGTACAACGTCATTAACGTTAAAGTACTTATTTAACTAAACGAATACTCTCTCCCTTGTTGAGTGCCCAGCTATTTTGCTGGGCTTTTTAAGGTATTAACACATGAAAAAATTATTGAGCTTTGGCGAACTACTGATAGATATGCTGCCGGTTGATAATGACAATAGTGCCTACGCACCTATCCCTGGCGGAGCACCTGCAAATGTCGCTGTTGGGTATCAAAAATTAGGCGGTAACGCTTATTTTTGTGGTGGCATGGGCGATGATCATTTTGCACGTCAATTGCGACGCTCACTTGATCATTATCAAGTCGATACCGAGTATTTGTTTACCATCGAAAAGGCACAAACAGCGCTTGTTATCGTCAGCCTGGACGAAGTGGGTGAACGTAGTTTTAATTTTTATCGTCATAACACTGCGGACTTGTTAGTAACTAAAGCACATATTGATAAAATAAATTGGTCAGCATTGAGTACATTTCATTTTTGTTCTAACACATTGACTCACAGCAACATTAACACGACGACATTGAGCGCATTACAGGCCGCTAATACCAATAACATATTAGTGAGTTTTGATGTTAATTTACGCTACAGTTTGTGGTCAGACACTGCTGATATAGCAGATCGTGTGTTTGCTTGTTACCGTTTTTGCGATGTTGTTAAATTGTCTTATGAGGAATTAACGTTTTTAGCAAAGCAAGCTGCTATTTCGCCATTAGAATACACTCAGTTACTGTTAGATGAAGGCGTCACCTTAGTGTTTTTAACTGACGGTGCTAACCCAGCTAAAGTCTATCATCAAACATTCGTTATCGAACAACCGGCCCCCCAAATTAAGCCTGTTGATACAACTTGCGCAGGCGATGCCTTTATTGCAGGCGTGCTCTATCACTTAAACCATGCCCATACAGCAGTTGAATTAACTGAAAAGTTAAACCACAGTCACTATGTGAAAGAAGCGCTGAGTTTTGGCCTTAAATGTGGCTCGAAAGCCTGTTTAATCAAAGGCGCTTTCCCTGCATTACCCTCTAAGCAGACTTTAATCGACTAAGTTTTTACCTAAAAAGGCCTGATGAGGCCTTTTTAATTACACAACCTTCGTAGTTATACATTCAAAATACAAATCACACCAATCTAAACAATCAATTTTACCGAACAACGTTCATTACATACACTGAGCTCAGTTAAAAAGCTTGCGAGGCGCAAGCGCTAAAAATACATGAGGTCGACTATGAATACTCAATTAAACAAAATTAAAAATAAACCAGCACTAACACTGAGTGCACTTGCTTTAGCCATTGCGCTTCCAACAAGTGCCAGCACAACATTAACCAAAGACAACGGTGCGCCAGTTGGCGATAATCAAAACTCTATCACCGCCGGTGAACACGGCAGCGTATTACTTGAAGACGTTCAGTTAATTCAAAAACTGCAACGTTTTGCTCGTGAACGTATACCTGAACGCGTAGTTCATGCCCGAGGTACTGGTGCGCATGGGGTATTTGTTGCGAGTAAAGAATTAGATGATTTAACTATTGCTGCCCCCTTCAGTGAAGCGGGTAAAGAAACTGACGTATTTGTACGTTTCTCATCGGTTATTCACTCTAAAGGAAGCCCTGAGACACTGCGTGATCCACGAGGCTTTGCTACCAAATTTTACACTGATGAAGGGAACTGGGATTTAGTGGGTAATAACCTGCCAGTATTCTTTATTCGAGACGCCATTAAATTTCCAGATATGGTGCATTCATTAAAGCCATCTCCTGTTGATAATATTCAGGATCCAAATCGATTTTTTGATTTTTTTTCGTATGAGCCGGGATCAACACACATGCTAACTTGGGTTTACAGTGATTACGGTACGCCAGCAAGCCTGCGTAAAATGGATGGCTGGGGCGTACATGCTTACAAAATGATTAATAAATCGGGCGATGTAAAATACGTTAAATTTCATTGGGTAAGCCAGCAAGGTATTGATAATTTAGACGCTAAAGCCGTGGCAAAAGTACAAAGCCAAGATTTCCAGCATTTAACCCGTGATTTATACACCGAAATAGGCAAAGGTAATTTTCCAAAATGGGATCTTTACATTAAAACATTAGATCCATCACAACTTGATGACTTTAATTACAACCCATTAGACGCCACTAAAATGTGGTTAGATGTCAAAGAAACCAAAGTCGGTACTATGACCTTAAACCGTATGCCAACTAACTTTTTTCAATCTACTGAACAAGTTGCAATGGCACCTGCCAATATTATTCCGGGTATAGAGCCATCTGAAGACCGTTTATTACAAGGGCGTGTATTTTCGTACTCAGATACACAAATGTACCGCTTGGGTGCTAACCACCAGCAATTGCCAATAAATCGTGCAAAAGTGGATGTTGTAAATTACAACCAAGACGGCGCAATGAATTACGGTAACACGACGAGCAACGTGAACTACCAACCGAGTCACGAAAACGTCGCTGAAAACCCTACCGCTCGTAGGAGCCAAACAAAGCTTCAAGGCTATGTACAACAAGCCGCTATCAAAAAGCAGCAGAACTTTGCTCAAGCTGGCGTGTTATATCGTGGCTTTAGTAAGCAAGAGCGTACTAACCTCATCAATAACCTAGCTGGTGATTTAGGCAAAGTACAAAACAGCGATGTGAAACACAAAATGCTCAGCCATTTTTACAAAGCCGATAGCGAATACGGCACCCGTTTAACCAAAGCCGTAAACGGTGATATTAAAATGGTTAAACAACTTGCAGCTACCTTGTAAATAGCCAGTTGTTTAAGTTAGTCCCAACTAAACGAACACTTATATAAGCAACCACAACTATGAGGAAGGGGGTAAACTCTCTCCTCTTTTTAAAAGGCGACTGTTATGCGTAATTTATTAATTATAGCAACTGTATTAATAAGCTTTACCAATAGCGTTAATGCTCAAAATACAACAGATACACAAATAACGAGTACGCAAGCTGAAAACCACAACTCGCCACAAGCACAGTACGATAGTTTACTCGCTTACTACTTTGCCGCAGCACGTACCAACGATACCGACGTAATTGAACAATTTGTAGAGGCTGGTATTCCTATCAATAGCTATAACATTAAAGGCTACACCGCGTTGATGATTGCCACTTATCATGGCAATAAAAACACGGTCAACACGCTTTTACACTTAGGCGCTAATGCCTGTTTAGAAGATAACCGTGGTAACACAGCGCTTATGGCTGCAATTTTTAGAGGTGAATTTAGTATCGCTAAAACACTCGTATCACTTGATTGCGACAACGCACACCAAAACAACGCAGGTCAAACAGCTGAACAATTTGCACATACCTTTGGCCAACAACATGTAATTGAACTATTAGCAGCAACTAATGACAAAAGCCAACCATAAAAAAAGCCCAGCGGGGAAACTGGGCTTTGAACAGTTCAAAAGTTTTAGTTAAATGTAACTGTCACTGTGTTCGAACATGCTGACTCAGTAACACATACTTGATAGTCGTAACTATCTAATGTTGCGTTACGCTCAAAATCACGATAGCGACCATTGTCAGATACTGTGTCTAGTAACTCACCATTACGGTATATGCTCACTTGCTCTGCAGCGACTGTTGGCCAACTAAGATCAACTCGCATCGTACCCAAGCGTGTTTTATTAGCTCGTTTTAGTGACAGCTCAATTTCAACATCAGTTACTACCACTGTTTGTGTGAATGTATCGGTGAGTCCTTCACTGTCAGTGGCTGTCAGTTGCACTTCATAGCTACCAGCTTGTGCAAATGTATGTACAGGGCTGCTGTCTGTTGATGTATCACCGTCACCAAAATCCCATGCCCAACTAACAATATCATTATTGCTGTCAGTACTCGTGTTGTTAAAAGTCACCATCAGGCCTTGTGTGTCAAACTCAAAACCTGCTTGCGGAGGTTGGGGGCTCACTTCACCAATGGCACTAAAAGTAATAGACCAATTGTTTAATGTGCCAGTGTCTGCTGAAAGCGTATCTTCAACATGGAGAGTCCAATCACCTGTTGCTACTTCACCATTAAAATTAGCGAGTGTATAGCTTTGTACTAAGCCATCAGCTCCGCCTCCGGTTTGACTATGAAGCGTTGTTGCAGTACCTGCAGGTGAAGTAAGCGTTACAACCAAATCACCGATATATGTGTGTGAAATATCAATATTCGCTTGCGTTGCAAATACCGTTAATGGGTCAGCAACGGTGATCACTGAATCTATCCCATCAACATTACTATCAGGAATATCGATAGATGTGTCGTTACTGTAAGTAAAGTCATTTAAACCAACTGGATCAACTAATAAACTTACCGATTTTTGCTTCGCCAGTTCGCCTGAAGACGCATTCACAGTAAAGCTATAGCCCCCCCATTGCGTCGACTCTTGAGTAGGTACTGACAATGTAATAGCTTCACCTGGCATAGCAGTATTAGCAGATAAACTGGCACCAGCTAAATCACCCACAAGTTCAAGGTTAACAACACCATCCCACTGCGCGATTGACCCAATCTCAAATGTATAGGTTGCCACATCACCCGCGGTTATTTGCTGAGAACTTGGCGTAACTGATAATTTAAAGCTCGGCGTAGGATCTGCCTGCTCTAACGCTTGGTTCGCGTTTAAGCGTTTACCCGATACGGTTTTACCTTGCAGTTGTGCATTGTCATCACCACTGTCCATTAACAGTTGTTTGAGCTCACTGGTTGAAAGATCTGGATTGATCGATAATACCAATGCAGCCACACCCGCAACATGAGGTGTTGCCATTGACGTACCTGAATAACTTGCGTAACCATTACCTGGGACAGTTGATAGAATGGCGCTACCTGGCGCGCCTAAATCAACAGTCGTTGCACCCCATTGTGAAAAATCAGACATATTATCGCGGCTATCAGTACTAGCTACGGATAACACACTTTCGTGCTCATAATTTGCCGGATAGCTTGGGTTTTGATCGTTATCAACAGCATCATTACCCGCTGCTGCAACAAAAAGGATGTCGGCTTGTTCACTGGCTGTGATCGCATCAGCAAGTGCCTGACTAAAGCCACCACCGCCCCAGCTATTATTAAGCACACGAATATTTACACCGTCATTTTTTAAACCCACCATGTAATCAATACACTTGATTGCATTAGAAGTTGAACCACTACCTTGTGCGTCCAAAAACTTACAACCAACAATTGCAGCATCATGGTTTACACCCACTACCCCGTTATTGTTATTACCTGTGGCACCAATAGTACCTGACACGTGCGTACCATGGCCTTGATCATCCATTGGATCACCTGCACTAGTAATCGCATTAATACCATAAATATCATCAACATAACCGTTATTATCATTATCAATACCATCACCTGCAATTTCACCTGGGTTAACCCACATGTTTGCAGTTAAATCACTGTGACTATAATCAACACCAGTATCAATTACACCCACAACAACATCTTTACCACCCGTGGTAATAGACCATGCCTCTAATGCATCAATATCGGCATCAGCAGTACCACCCGTTTGTCCTTCATTATGGAGGCCCCATAATTGTGAAAAATCAGGATCATTGGGTGTATTAGCAATACTTACACGGTAATCGGGCTCAACATACTCAATCGCGCTATGCGTTTGTAGTAACTTGATAGCCTCTTTGGTACTCATTCCTGTTACTTCAAACTTAGCTAAACGCCCTGACAAAATAGACGAATAATTATCATCAACTCCATCTTTATTCAAATCACTGATTTTAGCCTTTACCAAACTACGCGCTTGTAACCGAATAGCCTGTGACGTACCTTTTTTATACATGACTAACAATGAGTCTTGGCTCGCTTGAATAGAAGACTGCGCAGAAATATTCGTTACTTGTGCTGCTGCAAGACATGGCAAAATAGCCAAGCTTAAAATAGATAATTTAGTTTTCATTTACTGTATCCATAGTTAGAAAAATTAACTCAATGCAAAAGTGCAACTAAGTTTTGTTAACTTCACTACTTTGAAAAATATTACATGGCAAGATCAATAAATGACCACAAAAAAGAAAACACACAAGAAAAATTATGACCGCAACTGTAAAACCATTCTTTAACATGGGTTTTACCCATAACCTTCAAGAAAACCCATTCATTTTTACTGGTAAATCTATAGCTGCTCGACTACGCCAGTCTCATCATTTTTTACCAGTTACCAACAACAAAAACTTAACAAATTGGCAACATAAAATTAAGTCTTTGAAATTAAATGAAAATAAAAACCCTAAAAAAAGATGATTTAAGTCATTTCGATAACACAATACAGTAAATCGTCAGTTGATTTCGGCTCGCTTTTAAATAACACACAATACAGCACCGCCATCAACATAACTCTTCACCTCTTTGATGAATGAGTATTTTGCTCTTGATATTACAAAACTTAAATCGGCAAGGCATGCCGAACACAATGCAGGAATTGGCGGTATACCCATCAAGTCACTGCGCTAATAATTATAAGTTAAGGAAAAATCATGACATTGAAAAAATCTTTATTAACATGTGCAATCGCAGTTGCGTTGAGCTCAAGCTTTGTTGCACACGCAAATATAGAAGATAAAAATCAATCAACTTCGGTACTAGCAAGCCAAGTCTCAAGTACTGCGGTAGGAAATGTTCTAACAATTGAACAAACATCATTACAAGGTATAGGCAATGATGCCACCGTAACACAACAAGGCGATGGCCTTGAGGCTAACGTAAAAAGTTTAGGCGATAACAACAGTATTACGGTCGATCAAAAACAAATTCAAAATCTATCACTAACTTACACTGTCGGTGACAACAATACGTTAAGCCACAGCCAAGACGGTGAACTCAATGGCGCATTATCAGACGTAACAGGTAACGACAACACGATTGATGTCGCACAATATGGCAGTGGCTTTTTTGGCATTAATAATGAAGCTATCAACATCATCCAAGGTGATAACAATGATGTTGCAGTTACGCAACAAGACGGTGGCCATTGGTTCTATAATCTAGACTTACAAGGAAACGATAATACTCTTAGCGCATCACAATCAGGGTTATTAAACGAAGCAAAGATTGCATTGATCAGCGGTGATGAAAACTCAGTTGAAGTCAATCAAATTGGTCTGTTTAATGCTTTTGCAATTGACGAGCTTGTTGGCAACGAAAATGAGCTTTCAATCGACCAAGATGGTAATTTCAATGACGTTACAATCACTTCACTGCGTGGTGATGATAACCGCTTAGAAGTAGAGCAAGCCGGTGATTCTAACAAAGCAACTTTCGCTGATGTAGAAGGCGATGACAATAGACTCTCAATAGATCAAGAAGGTAATAACAACGTATTTACTTCTGATTTATTTGCAGGCACTGATAATGAAGTATCAGTAAATCAACAACAAAATGACAACCAAGTTGGCGCTGATGTTGTTGGTGATAATAACGAACTCACCGTTGTACAAAACGGTTCTACAAATGAAACATATTTAGGTGTTATTGGTTCAAATAACGAATTCATGAGTAACCAAATTGGTAATGAAAATAGCGCACACATTGCCAACTTTAATGGCGAAGGTAATGATGTAGACCTCGCTCAAGCGGGTGATATGAATACCGCGTTAATTCAGTCCTCGTACCCAGATACTACAATTGCATCAAATAACAACGACATCAACATTTACCAACTAGGCACTGCGAATGAAGCAGTTGTTACTTTTGGTAGCGTAATTGATAGCAATAACAACAGCGTTGATTTTTCTCAAAACGGTGAACTCAATGCGATTGATTTAGTAATGGAAGGTAATAACCATTCAATCGATATTTCCCAAGAAGGCGACATGAATATGGTGGCTGGAATTGGTAGCGGCGCATTTATTATCGGCGGCGATAATATCAATTTCGAAGTTACTCAAGTAGGTAACGGTAACCTTGTAGAAGGATCAATCATTAACTCAAATAGTTCTGTGATCATCACCCAAGTAGGTGATTTCAACACAGCAACCATTACACAAGAGTAAGGATATAGGGGGGTTATCGCCCCCCTATACGTTATACCATGTTAATTAAAACACTTATGACTTCATTTAGCTTGCTGTGTGTATTGACCTACAGCGCTTTTTCTCATGGTGCTGATGAATTAGAAATAGATGGTTTGGTACTTGATCGCAGTATTAGCCGCTTTGGTCATCAATTTTATTTTGAATTTTCTAACTTATGGCGCGATCTCCCTTCAACTGCGGGTTTTAACGTCGAAATAAAAGAAACAGTGTTACCTCGCGCTGGCACTCAACTTACCCTTATGATGAATAATCAAACTGTTTACGTAACCTATTTAGGACGTCGACTTGAACCAATTAGTGATCGCGTTGAGCACGCACTCTATGGCGTTATGGATGCAATGGCACGCTCAAATTTACACAAAGCTTCGCCAGATATGGCAAAAAACGGATGGTAAAATGACTCCCAATTTTATGAAATATATAATAACAATTATTACAACGGTTTTTTCTTTCACCTTGTGTGCAACCGAGCTTGTCTATACCCCAATAAACCCTAGTTTTGGCGGTAGCCCATTAAACGCTAATATGTTGCTCAATAAAGCGCAATCACAAAATAAACATAAAGCCCCGATTATAGAGCAAAGTTATGCTGAAAAATTTCAAGATTCCTTAGAGCGTACGTATTTAAATCGTATGGTACGTGAAATCACAGATATTGCTTTTGGCGAGGATATTGATGACAGTATTTTTAATCAAGATTCTATTTTCTTAAGCGGGGATTATGAGATTCAAGTGATCACTAGTACTGTTGATTCAATAACAGTACGTATTACCAACACCACTGATGGCAGCATTGTAGTTATTGAAGTCCCGAGGTTTAGCTAAATGAAAAAATTATCAATTACAGCATTTGCCATTGCATTATCTGCTCTTTTATCAGCATGTAGTAATGTGGGCCACTTGATCCCACCATCTAAAGAGTTAGCCGCTACTTTAGCACCTACTGATACCTTTACAGCACTGCAACAACTCCCTAAGCCAGCAGGTAGCATTGCCGTTTCTGTGTATTCGTTTCGCGATCAAACAGGTCAGTATAAACCACAAGGGAATGTGAGTTCATTTTCTACCGCCGTCACGCAAGGTGCAAATTCAATTTTAATGCAAGCACTGCATGAGTCTGATTGGTTTATCCCTGTTGAACGAGAAGGCTTACAAAATATACTAACAGAGCGAAAAATCATTCGCGCTTCTCAAGCAGATCAACCCAATGCTGTTGAACTCCCACCTTTAACGACGGCAAAAATAATCTTAGAAGGGGGTATTATTAGCTACGACACCAATGTAAAAACAGGTGGATTTGGCATGGAATATTTTGGCATTGGCGCATCAGAGCTATACCGAGAAGATGCAATCTCTATTTATTTACGTGCCGTAGATGTACGTACAGGACAAGTTTTACTTTCGGTTGCTACAAGCAAAAAAGTACTTAGCCAAGAAATGCGGGCAGGCTTTTTCCGTTATGTCAGCTACAAACGTTTAGCCGAAGCTGAAGCAGGCTACAGCGATAACGAGCCAATGAGTATTTGCGTCACTCAGGCAATTGAAAAAGCCCTCAGCGATTTAGTCATTAAAGGCATTGATAAAGGAATATGGGCAACAAAGCGTAGTTAATCTTTCCCCAACAACAGCCTTAGTAAATAGTTAAGTCTATTGCCAAGGCTGTATCTAAATAGCCTTCGCTAGTAGTTATTACCAACTGCAATGCATAATCCTGCGATGCAAAAAAAGAATATCCACGACAAATGCTTACCTCGGGTAAACGTTAGCGACATAATACCACTTAGGATAAATACCACAGCAATAATGTGCAGAATATCAATGCTATAATTGCCACTTGGGTACAGTATAAAGTAGATGATCGCCGCAAATCCCCACCAAGCAATGGTAGTTAAATGCCAAGCGAAACGTAATACACGCTTTGTAAACCAATCACTGCCAAGTAATTTAGGTAAATTGTCGCGTTTAAATAAGCGGATCAAAATATACTTTTCACCCAAGTATGAGTGAACTATTCCGCAAAATACTAATAAAAGTGCTGCTGCCTCTAACATGGTGCTCCCTAAGTCAGGTCAAAATAATCTCATCATTTAAAACGTCACGCGTGCGCTCTTAATACCTCAGCTAAAGCGGCAAGATCACTATCGTCCGCTCTCTCGCAGTCATGAGATGATAAATACCCTTGATACTTTTCTATAAAAGGCCCAAACGTCGGCTCTATATGATGAAATTCAGATCCACTTCCCGTACCATGCATAGGTGATAATTTACTATGTAGATGATCAATTTCATAGCCTTCTAAAAACATACCTGTTCGCCCTACTCCATCGAGTACAGAGTCTAAAATAAGCGCTACTTTTTTAGTTGCGACTATAAGTTTTTCAAGAACTTGATCCGGTTGTGCAAAGGCATAACTTGAAAGGTGCTGTTTAGGGATCACAACCGTGGCCCCTTTCGTGTTTGGGTAAATAGTTAAAAAAGCCAAATGTTCATCGTCTTCCCACACTTTGTGGCAAGGTTCTTTGCCAGCGACAATATCGCAAAAAATACACGTATTCATGCTATTTCCTATCTACTCAATAACTATAAAAAGCATTTAATCATGCAACGGCAATCTAACCGCCATATAACGCTGTGCCCAATTAGCAAGTTCAATACGATTACGTGAGCTGGTTTTTTTAAACGCACTATACAGGTGCGTTTTCACCGTGTGATCACTGATATTTAATCGATCAGCAATATCATGATTACTGGCACCTTGAGCAAGTAAGTATATAACTGATTTTTCACGTTTAGTTAAATTAACTAATTGCTCGTGTGTGCTATCGATATTGAGGGTATTTGACTGTTCATTATTTGTGACCATCGCGAGGATTTCAATGAAAGTAGATGAAATGATCTTACGGCTAAACCACAATTCATCATTAATTATGCGGACTAATCCTTTAAATACATTTTCTGGTGCGTCATGATCATAAAACACACCTTTAAAATTATTAAGCAATAGGTTTTTTTCACATGTTGCATCAGGATTAGCATTAAAAACAATAACAGGGCGTAATTTTGCTAGCATAATTAAATCTGCGGGCACTAAATCTTGCCAATTACTGCCGGCACTGTCGACTAAATAAAGGTCAAAATCATGGCGCTCACTCGTATGCGGCAAGCAGTCTTCCATTTTAACCTTGCCAAAAAACGCCTCTAGTATTTTTATCAAGTAAGAGTAGCTTTGTGTTTGAGGGCGTACGTTTTGAACTGTTTTTATAAATACAGAAGTCGGTTGAATCATCTGCTTTCGTCCTTGAAATATTTCATTCACAATACCCAATTAAATAACAACATTCAACCGTTATTTATTGATTAATACTATGATATATATAGTGTTTACAAGGATAGACGTCTAGCTATTTAGATTGAGACCGCAAAATAATATACTCTACAAATATAGTTTATTAAGAACCAGCCAAAAAGACTAACCTATAAAACCGCGAAGTCACGCCATTTGTCCAGCCAAACCCTTGCTGTACACTGTATTCACCGCCACCAGCACAGTTATCTGGTTCGAATAAACTAGACAGCCACTTTAATTGAGTAAATAAAACTGCGCTACTAAGTTTACTCTTTTGGGCTAAAAGTTTATCTCTTCTTGCATTCAAGTATCAAACTTTAGGATGGGTGTCATCTTTGTTTACGCCGCCTAGAGAGCTTGCCAAACCAACTGCACCACCAACTGCCGATGCACGAGCAACAGAAGAAAAACTTGCGTTATCGTTTGTCAATAGTTCTGTCGCACCACCTATTACAGCACCAATTAGTATTGCAGCTATTTGAATGCCAAATTCACCATCCGGATCTACGTATGTATAAGGATTATTATTTGCGTAGGTATATCTATTAAACCCATGTACAGGATTCCCACGAGCCATATGCCCCATTGAGTCAACCGGATCATTCGAATAAAAACGCCCGATAACTGGATCATAGTATCGTGCCTGCATATAACTCAACCCTAAGTCGGTGTCGAATTTATGCCCTGTGTACCCTACGTCATCTTTGGGTGCTTCTATCGATTCACCAAATGGGCGGCTGTGCTGTCGGCTTTCATTCACTGTTTGCGGTGTTACGTCTCCGTACTTGGCAATCAGTTTTTTACCTAAGTAAATATAGTTAGTGCCGTTGCCTGTTATGGTCTCGCCTTTTTCTCTGTACAGTAATGTACCACCTTGGCTGTACATTGAATAGCTGGTGCCATTGCCATCGCTCTGTTTTACGCGGCGGTTGTGACCATCATATAAATAGCTATTACCTTTTGCTGTAGTAAGCTGGTTTGCCGCATTAAAATCTAAACTATATGCACCGTTGTTAGTAATATTTCCGCGGGTATCATAGCCTATTGAGCCATGCCGACCACTTACGCCGGTTACACTGCTTAAGCGATTTTATAAAATAACATTTTTAATCAATTGTTTTACTTAAATAAAAATGACAAGCATATATTTTTAGCTGCTAATTACTCATCAGGAATAACATTACCCCTTGCGCGCTGTTAACTGTATTACTCAGAGTTGAGCTATCTAACTGGAATATCAGGCGGATACAAAGCAAACCTGGTTGAGTAATTGAGTCGCAATTCGTATCGCAAATTGCAAAAACATTGATCAGCAATGCCACAACACTTTGAAGTATATAATAAAAAAAGTTGGCTTGAGTAATGCACTTCCAAAGTAGCTTACCCATTGGAGTCTTTATATGAAAACTAAACAACTTTATGTAGCTGTCACTTTGGCTCTATTGAGTTTGGATTTACACGCAGATCCTTTTACGACTTGTCCGTCAAAAGCTTTTTTAGTACAAGAGTCAGTTGCTAAATTATATGGTGTTAACTTAGCAACTGGTAGCAATGCTGTTTTAAGTGATAATTTAGGCACTACTGGCAAAATCAATGGGTTGGGATTTAATCTACATGACCGATATTTATATGGCTGGGGATACGACGCAGCAACCATAGTAAAAATTGGCAACGACTTTCAAATGATTCCATTAGCAGTTGCTAACACACCCGCAAGCACTAACTTTTATGTTGGTGACGTTTCTGTTCAACAAAATTATTACTACAGCTATAGAAAAGGCGCTAGCTATGGCCTTTATCGTACTGATTTAGATGAAAGTAGTAGCGACTACTTAATTATGAATCTGGTTGTTTCTGGAGATTTACTCAATTTAAACATCTTTGATTTAGCATTTCACCCTGATGCAGACTCAAACCCTAACGCAGACCGTGCTTATAGTGTTGATAGTAATGGTAATTTACATAAAATAACTATCCAAAAAGATGGCTCAACCGCAGTATCAACCAATTTAGGTAATGTGGGAGTGTCCGGTACATTTGGTGCAGTTTATTTTGATGTTGATGGTAATTTTTATATCAGCAGAAATAGTGATGGTCATGTTTTCAGAATTGATGTTTCAGCAGCATCACCTAATGCAACGCTGTTTGCTTACGGGCCAAGCTCTTCTAATAACGATGGTGCAAGGTGTGCGACAGCACCGATCATAGATGAAGATGACACCACAATTGATTTTGGTGATGCGCCAACTAGCTATGGCATTTCATTAGCTGATAACGGTGCAAGACATGAATTTGATGAAAATGGCATTTTTCTAGGTGATATTGTCAATGGCGAACCTGTACCTAAATCTACAGATGATAGCGATGATGGCGTTCAATTTGTCACAGCCTTAGAGGCTGGCCTTGATAGTTTAATTATTGTTAAAGCATCAAAAGAAGGTTATTTAAACGCTTGGTTTGATTGGGATAACAATGGCAAGTTTGATGATACGCAAGCGATAAGCCAGCACTTATTGGTTGAAGGGTTAAATGCAATATTAGTAGATATTCCAAGTAATGCATTTGTAGGTGATACATGGTCAAGGTTCAGAGTATCAAAAACAGCTGATATAGGCTCTATTGGCGGGGTATCTGATGGTGAGGTTGAAGATTACCCAATTAGCATATCAGATCCAGGAATTACCAGTATTAGCTATCCAGGGGCAAATGATTGGGTTGCATTGGCTTATGAGGATTTATGGCCTGAAAAGGGTGATTATGACTTTAATGATGTTGTTGTTAATTACCGTACAACCACTGATTTAGTGGGTTCTGATGTTGTGAGATTTACAGTAGAGGGCACGTTAAATGCTGTTGGGGCAAGTTATCATAACGGTTTTGCTGTGCGCTTAGATTCAATATTGTCTAGTAACATCAATGAAGATTTAATTCGTTATGAAATAAACGGTGTGCAGCAAACTAGCTCTGCGATCGAGCCAGGGCGTAGTGAGGCTATCATAATCGTTATGGCTGATACTAAGAGCTGGTTTGAAACCTCAGCGTCATGCACATATTTTAGAACACAATCCGGGTGCGAAAACAGCCCTAAAGTTAGCTTTAAAGTGACAGTGCCTTTAATTACACCTGTGGCAAGTGAAAGCGCTCCATCCGCATTATTTGACCCCTTTATTTTTGCTGTAAATGGTTTTTATCATGGCCCATTTGTCGATGTTAACAATGCTAGAAGTTGGGAAGTACATCTTAAAAACCAATCTCCCACAGAGGCTTTTGCAATCTCATATGGTCAAGCCGATGATAACAGTGGTTCAGAAATGTATTATCAAACAGCACAAGGGTTACCTTGGGCATTAGAAATTGGTGTGAACTGGTCTCATCCTAAAGAGGGCGTTGATCTACTGAGTGCTTACCCTGATTTTGCCGAGTTTACACAATCATCAGGATCAGAAAAAACAACGTGGTTTAATACCTTTAGTGAATCAAAAGTCATCAATAATTAGGAGTTTAATATGAAAAATTTAATCATGACTATTTTGGCGGCAACAGGGTTTATGTTACAAGGCTGTGGTGGTGGATCGGATGATACAAATACATCAACTCCTATTCAAGGAGAAACACCTGCACCAGTTTCACCACCAGTTGTTACGCCGGTTTCAACAGCTGATTTAGTCGCAACACCCGAATTTGATTTTTCGACGCAATTTGAATTACTAATAGACGTTAAATTGACTGAGATATCTCAACGAGCGTATTTAAATGTATGTGTTAAACCTCAACTTGAGCAACCTGTGGACTATAATAACTGTATTTATAGAAGCCCGATCAGCAGCTTAGGCATTAAACAATCTGTAACAATCGCTAATAGTGAAACAGAGTTAGTCGCATTGATATGGTTTTATGATGGCAGCACTGAACCTCTCACTTACCAATGGATGTATGAATCAGGCCAAACAGAGCAAAGCTTTATTGTTCGATAAACTCTAAGGCGCGTTGCTACTATTTTAATTTAGTCACTAATTAAAACAGCCCGCCTTAAGTAACCTGAGTATTGGTAAATAAGCTCAAATACAGCATTTGCTAGCTTTTTGTGCTCTGTGGCTGGTAAATGAATTCCCTCGTTTTTACAGGGTGTTATTAATGTGTGACCGTCTAAAAAAAGGCAGTTGTGTGCGTGTGCTATACGCCTACACTCGTGAGATAATTGCACGGCTTTAGCCTGTGCGCCTGCGTAAATGCGTTGGTATTGGCCTACTTCAAACACTGTAAATGGGCTAATAATAACTAAACGCGGTTGAGGTGTTGATTGATAAAACAACTCAATTTCATTAATAAATTGCGCTAAACCTTCAGCAATTTTCTCTGCTGTTAACGCAAAGCGTGCTTTTAGATCATTCGTACCCAGTTGTATGATGATTACATCAAGCTGATGCGCTTCAAGATAAGGCTTTAAGTACGTAACCCCTGATTTGTTCCCGGTAAATGGTGGGTTATTTACAAGTGTGCGGTTAGGTTGGCCTGCTTCAATTACTTTATGTTCGTCCCCGATCGCTTGTTTGAATAATGTAGGCCAACGTTCAATTTCAGATAAACGCGAGCCATCTATTGCTGAAAGCCCAAAGGTATTTGAATCACCAAAACACAAAACATTCATTTAAAACGGGTTCAAGGTATAACCTTGCTGCTGTAATTTTGCGTGAGCGGTCATTGCTGATAGCGACATTTTAACACCTTGGATAAGCTGCTTTTTAGCTACTTTCATATGCGTTGCCGACTGGCCGCATACATAAATGTCGGTGTTATTAGCAAGTAATTGCTTTATAAGTGATTGGTTTTTGTTACCTACACCAAAACGCTGCGTGTAAAAACTGTTTTCAAGCACATCAACACTGGCACTGCCATGAACAACCAAAGCAAGCTTGATATTGTCAGGGTTAACGCCATGCGCCACATGCATATTAATAAAACGCGCCAACGAATTTATATGGTTATTTTGCTGACCTTTTTCAGCACCCTCACCTACATCAAAAGCTATTTTAAACTGCGCCTGCTTTAGATCAGATGTGTGCTCTGTAACATTATAAAAAAAGCCAAAATCTTTAATAACAGGCTCGGGTTCCTGTGCTGATACTGCGAGGCTTGTTAAAAGTAGGCTAAAACCCATAAATAACGTTTTCATAAATTACCCTTTTTTGTTTTAGCCTACCCTGTTTAAAACAGTTTAACTAGCTTGAATATGTGAATGTGCTTTAAACGTCATGCCTAAATAGTTAAAGGTATGTTTAAACATATCTATAAATGCAGATGGGGCCTCTGCTGAGGCTGCATTTGAGAGTAAAGAGTAATGCTTTTGGCGCAATGTTCTTAACTTTGGCTTTAGCGCCTCATCATCCATGTAATCGGTTATTCTATCCATAAACGCTTTCATTTGTGGGGTCGTGTTGTACCAGTAAACGGGGGATGCAAATACCCAATGTTCATAACGTAACAGCACTTCGAACAAGTTATAAAAGTCGTCATTGTTATATTGCTTATCATATCGGTAAGGGGCAATAACATAATCATCTAAACAAAAAACAATGCCGCTTTTTTGTTTACTGTATGCGTTCACCTGCGCTGTTGTATTACCATTTTTTCGGCCACTTGAATAAATAATCGCTGTATTATGTACTGATTTTTGTTGCATTGGGTTAACTCCTTTTTAATGATGCAACCAAGCATAAAACCTCAAGCTAAGTTAAGGTCAACAACTATTTTTTTACCTTTTTTAGGCGCTATTTGTGATCAATTTTTTACTTTGATGTACCTATATTAACTATTAGCGTATTGTATTTACGAGAATTATAGATAAACTGGCGCTATTAACCTTATTCCACATTAGTAATGTAGTAGGCGTTTTATCATGGAAGTATCCGACACGCTCGTGCAAGAGTTGGCACCCGATCAGCCATCAATTAATGCCGCAAAAAAATTACTCAAACCCGCCAAGTGGCCAGTGCTTGGGCAAGCCCAAGACGTAAATACAATTTGGGGAGAGTGTCAGGGCTCAGGCTCCACACCCTACTACACTATGGCTGATGTGAGCGATCACGGCTATAAATGTACATGCCCGTCGCGTAAGTTTCCGTGTAAACATGTGCTTGCGCTATTTTGGCAGTTTTCTGACTTGCCTGATAACTTCGCTAAAACTGCGCCGCCACAATGGGTGAATGACTGGTTAGGCAGACGCAGACGCTCCACCAGCACAACAGACGAAGCCTCTGCGCAGGACAACGCAGCAAAAATAAGTAAATCCGCCGCCCCCCTTTCATTGCATAAAACCAATGTTGAGAAAGTACTCACCGATGAAGAGCTCGCTAAACGTGAAGAAGATAAAGCTAAACGCGCAGCGCAAAATCGAGCCAAAACTCTTGATTCAGTGGCACAAGGGCTGACTGAGTTACAACAGTGGATAAACGATCAACTTAGCAGTGGCATTGTACAGTTTTTAAAAGACAGCCGAAATAAGTGCCGCCAAATAGCGGCGCGTTTAGTTGATGCCAAAGCAGCAAACTTGGCAGCAAGAATTGACGAATTACCAGCAAAAATACTGGCTCACCCGGTGCAACATCAACCCAGCGCGGCGCTCCAAGAGCTCGCTAAATTAGCGTTACTCAGCGAAGCATGGCTAAGTAACCCGCAAGACATTGATGCCTATCGCAGTGTTGTTAGCAGCGAAAATCGTGAACAAGTACTCAGCCCCAATACTGATGAAAATAGCACTCAACCGCTCACTATCAATGGTACGTGGCAAGTTATTGGTGAAAAATCACAAATGCGCCGTAATGGCTTACTAGCGTCTATGCGCTGGTTAAAGTTACTCTCGCCAAGCGATGAACAAACATCGACTCCTGCAACTGCGATTGCTATGTTGCTCGATTTTATTCCTGTAAAAAGTGGCAGTAGTAAAACGCAAAGTGCGCTGGGGAAAACCCTAAAAGGTAAAGTAACTTTTTATGCTAGTCGTATGCCATACAGGGCTATTTTAGGTGAGCATGAATACATACCCCAAAGCCCAACTAATCAGCAAATGAGCCATATACAAGAACCACTTCAAGATTGGCGACTACATTTTTTGCAGCATCATGCCCAATTGCCATGGCTTGAAGAAGTGCCTTTTATTACCCCTGCAGGGCGTATTAGCCAAGACAAGTCAGGTCAATACTGGTGGCAAAATAACACTAAAACAGTGCATTTGCCTTTAATAAATGAAGTGCTAGATCCTTTAATATTGGGAAGCCAGCTTGATACGGCCTTTGTATTACTCGATGGACAATTTGCTGAGTTAATAAGTGTTGAAACAGCATCATGGGGCGTTATTTTATGTCAGTAACTATCATCGACACTCATGCTAACGAAATCGAAGCGCGTAATGAGCAGCTTAATAACGCATTGCAAGCAGCTCAAAAGCTCGAGAAAAAATGGCTCGTTGGGCATGATCAAATCAACCTAGTTGAACTCCCCGATGATTGGCAAACATTACTAAGTGCGATAACACCGAGCAAACAAAACATGTATGCGCTGATACTTTCTCAGCAACAACAATTGATTATGCACTACCCATCACCCGAGGCGGAGTTAGTATCAGCACCTGATATTCCGACACTTGCACTCCCGTGTATTACAACCTCATTGCGGCCTCTATTTAGCCGTGTAATGACATTTTGTAAACAACAAACAAGCTCAGGGTTTGATGCCGTACTTAATTTACTTGCTAGTCGTGGCGTATGTGCCCACCCAGCCGATTGGATGCCAACAAAACACTCAGACTCTGTGCCCAGTATTTATTTACCTTGGGTATATTGGTCTAATGATCAATTATGCCAATGGCAAGCGCAGCAAAATACAGCACTTGAACAACTACAGTGGGACGACCTTTACCCAGCAGAAAAACGTGCCCGCTTAACCCAACTTAGGCATACAAACCCACAACTAGCAGCGCAGTATATTCATCAGGTTGCGAAAACTGAGTTAGCAGAAAATCGGCTGCGTTTGTATCACATTTTAAGCATTCATTTAAGCCATCAAGATCAACCCCGATTACAAGAATATTTGACCGATAAATCAAAAAAGGTGGTGGCCTTTGCCAAACAATTACTCGCACGTTTAGCTGTGGATGTTGACGATACCCAAAGTGATCAACACGCACAAGAGTTAGCACCTTGGCTAGAAGTAAAAACCAAAGGTTTGTTTAAAAAAACCACCATAGTATTGCCCGCAAAACTCAAAAGTAAAACACAACAGGCCATGCGAACCGAGTTTATTGCTGAGGTTTCATTAGCAGCATTAGCAAAAACACTTAACATTTCGGTTACACAGCTATGCAACGGCTGGCAATTTGATCAATACCGTGAGCAAGATAATATTGGCTTTATTAACAATGCGTTTGATTCCCTGCCAGAAACAACACTCAATGACTTTATAACCCGCAGTTGTGATGAACTCTTCACGCACAGCTTGTTATGGTATGTACTGCGTGGCGTTAAATCTCGTTTATCACCGCAACATGTTGCCACTGTTATTTATACGCTGCTTGAAAAAAAGCATATGCACTTCAATTTTGGCAATTTGCTGTCGCTCATTGATTCGCCATTAACAGAGCTAACTTGGCAACAACTAAGCCACACTCAAGCTTGGGCACAATTACAGCAAGATATTAAACAGGAGCTCACTGATAAACATTACCTTGAGCATTACGCCATAATGAGTGAGTTATTAGCACTTGGGCTATTTTTACCCCAAGCACTGGCACAGCGAATTTACGATGGCGTGATTGCATTAGGTGTGATGCCTGCAGATCCCATGCTAGACGCACTTAAACTTAATGTTGGCTTAGTCGCTGTAAAGGCACAAACACCATGAAATTTAATAAAAGCCAAGCCGCACAGTCATTTTACAACCCTTTATTAGCCGCCCTAAATATAAACAGGACGCGCAACACACATTATTCAAGGACACTATAATGAGCGATATCCTTCGTTTACCCGTTGAGCAAGTATACCAAAGTGAATTAGATGCATTAAAAGCGGACGACACCGGTAATAAACCCTATAACTGGGCAATGTCGCCACAAGCAGTGGTTACTTATTTAATGGGTGGTAAAACTGCATCGGGCGTTGATATTTCAGCAAAATACATTGGCCACCGCCGCATTATAGAAACCGCCGTTGCCACGTTGGCGACCGATCGCGCATTATTACTTTTGGGCGTACCTGGTACAGCCAAATCATGGGTGTCTGAACATTTAAGCGCAGCCATCTGTGGCTGTAGTACCCAAGTTATCCAATGTACCGCTGGCACAGACGAAAACCAAATTCGCTACGGCTGGAACTATGCGCAGCTATTAGCACATGGCCCGAGTAAAGAAGCCCTTGTTGCAACGCCACTATTGCGTGCAATGGAGAATGGCAGCTTGTGCCGCTTAGAAGAGCTAACCCGTATGGGCTCTGACGTTCAAGACACCTTGATCACCGTACTATCAGAAAAAATGCTCCCAGTACCAGAGCTAAACGATGCCATATTTGCACAGCGCGGTTTTAATATTATTGCCACCGCGAATAACCGCGATAAAGGCGTTAATGAACTATCATCAGCGTTAAAACGTCGCTTTAATGTTGTGGTACTGCCGCTGCCAGATTCGGTTGATCAAGAAGTCGAAATTATTAATAAGCGCGTTGCTGAAATGGGCCAATCGTTAGATTTACCAGTACCGAAAAACACCGCTGACGAAATTGCCAAGGTTGTTGCCATTTTTAGAGAGCTACGTGGCGGCGAAACGCTCGACGGTAAACTCACATTAAAAACCCCAACCGGGAACCTATCAACCGCAGAGGCTATTGCCGTTATGGTTGGCGGGCTCAGCCAAGCAAACTGGTTTAGCCAAGGCCAGTTAACCGCAGCCGAAATTAGCCAAAGCATGCTTGGTGCAATTGTGAAAGACCCCGTTCAAGATCGCGCCGTATTAGAGGAATACCTTGAAACAGTGCTCAAAAAGCGTAAAGGCTATGAAGACTATTACCACCATTTAAATCAGGTGCTATAAGGTTAACTAATGGCACATTCTGATATTCATTATTTTGGTATTCGACATCATGGTCCGGGCTCAAGTAAACGATTACTTGCCGCCCTTGAGCAGCTGCAACCGCAGTATATATTGATAGAAGGCCCCGCTGATTGCAGTGATCTTTTACCTTTATTAGCGCATCAGCAAATGAAACCACCCGTGGCATTGCTAAGCTATGCGGTAGAGCATGCACAAAGCAGCATTTTTTATCCCTTTGCTGAGTATTCCCCTGAATACCAAGCCAGTGTCTGGGCAAAGCAACAGCAAATACCCAGCGCGTTTATTGATTTACCCATTGCAGTGCGCTTAGCACAAATGCAAGCTGAGCAACTACACAGTGAAGATGAAGAACACACCAACGCTGAGCAACTCACACCAAATAATAATCAAAGCGATGGCAAAAGCGATGATCAAAGCAATAACCAAGAAAATACACCACAGTTAACCGCACTCTTACGCGATCCCATTGGTGTCTTGGCAAACATTGCAGGCTATCAAGATGCAGAGGCTTGGTGGAATGACCTTATCGAGCAAAATCGCGATGACAGCTTAGCTATTTTTGAACAAGTTGAACATGCAATGACTGCACTAAGGCAGCCTGTCGCACAAGATTCGCCAGAGCTGGCACATGATCATCAACGCGAAGCATTTATGCGCTTAGAAATAGCCAAAATAGCTAAACTATGCGACGGCCCCATTGCCGTTATTTGTGGTGCTTGGCATGTACCCGCACTTAAAGCCAAGCATAGCGCTAAAGATGATCGGGCATTAATAAAAGCCCTCCCTAAAAAGCTTGCAGCCAGTAAACATAAATCCACTTGGATCCCGTGGACTTCAGCACGTTTAGCCACGCAAACAGGCTACGGCGCAGGTGTTGCTGCACCTATGTGGTATCAGCATTTATGGCAACATCGCCAACAGGATGATCATATTGCGCCTTGGTTAGTGTTTATTGCACAAAATTTACGAGAGCAAGGGGCGGTTATTTCAACTGCATCAGTCATTGAAGCCCAGCGACTTTGCCTAAGCTTAGCCGCAGTAAGAGACAGGCCACAACCAAGTTTTGAAGAAATCACTGATGCGGTTATAAGCTGCATGTGTTTTGGTGAACACGCCTTGTGGGAACAAATACATAACACTGTTTTACTGGGTCAACAGGTTGGGCAAATTCCTGATGATACTGATTTGGTGCCACTGCTTGAAGATTTACAAAAGCGCCAAAAAAAATACAAACTCAAACCCGAAGCCCTCGCACGCGAACATTCACTCGACTTGCGCAGTGATATTGGCCAAAACAAATCTATTTTATTACATCAACTGCAGTTGTTAAATGTGCCATGGGGCGAGCTACTTGACTCAGGTAGCAGCCGAGGTACGTTTAGAGAAAAATGGCGCTTAACCTGGCAGCCTGAATTTGCTATTAAACTCGTTGAACATATTGTTTACGGCAGCACCATAGAGCAAGCCGCCAATAACAAAGTGATGGCGTCACTAGCAAAAGAACAAAACTTAGCCGTGCTCGCCGACTCAGTGCTTAACTGTTTAACTGCCAACCTTTCGCAAGCCACTGAGTTTGGTTTAACCCAGTTAACACTGCGCGCCGGCCAAGTCAGTGACTGCAATGATTTACTTACCAGCATTGCGCCCCTTATTGATATAAGCCGTTATGGCAGCGCTCGTACGCTTTCTTTGAGTCAAATAGATGCACTGATCGAGCGTTTAGCAATTCAAGCAGCGCTTGCTTTGCCTTACGCGTGCCGTAACTTAAATGATGAAGAAGCGCAGCACGTTCAGCAAAATATTAACAGCGCACATCGTGCCTTAGTGCTGCACCTTGGTGATACCGACATTTTAGCTAAATGGTGGCAAGCGATAGAGGCTATTGCTCACAGCGATCAATCCAGCTATTTACTCATTGGTTTATGTGCACGATTACTTTATCAAAATGAGCGTTTAAGCCGTGAGCAACTAAGCACTATGCTTGATAAAATGCTCTCCCCTGCGTTGCCACCGGCTCAAGCTGCACGATTTTTTGATGGCTTTTTTACAGATTCGGTCGACCAACTGCTATACGACTCACTGTTACTCAACGCCATAAATAATTGGTTACTCCAATTAGAAGAAACCACCTTTGTTGAGTTTTTGCCTTTGTTTAGGCGGGTATTTTCAAACCTTGATGCAATGGAGCGTAAACGCTTGTTCGATACGCTTTTTAATAACAAAGCACACGCCGAGATAGTTCAAAACATCGATACAAATCAACATACATATTGGCAGCAACACATGGAAAAACTGGCTAAACTCGCTCAACGCAATAAGGATTGGTTGGCATGAACGATAAAACAACCTTAACCGAGCCAAACTCAGTGACAGAACAATCATCAACTACATTGATAGATGAAAAATCACGCCGCTGGCAATTAGCACTGGGGGTTGATGACGATCAACAAGGCACATTAAACGACAGAGATAAGCGTTTATCTGGCGCACTTTCAGCCCTTTATAACGCAGAGCAAAGTACAGCGCGTGGGCGCGGGAGTTTAAGCCGCTCAGCCCCTAAAATTTCAAAATGGCTTGGGGATATTCGTGAGTTTTTCCCAGTTCCCATAGTCCAAGTGGTACAACGCGATGCATTTGAGCGACTCGGCCTAAAAGAAATGTTAATGGAGCCTGAGTTTCTTGCCGCCATTGAAGCTGATGTGCATTTAGTGGCTGATTTAGTAAGCTTACGCTCAGTCATGCCTGAAAAAACCCTTGATACAGCGCGTCACGTGATCGATAAAGTGGTTAATCAATTACTCGCCAAGCTTGAACAAAAAACAACCGAAGCTATTCGTGGTGCAGTTAATAAATCCAAGCGCAGCTTTCGCCCTCGTTTTAGTGACATAGACTGGCCGCGCACTATTAACGCTAATTTGCGTCACTATCAACCAAAATACAACACTATAGTCCCTGATAAACTCATTGGATTTATGCGCCAACAACGTCGTTTAGCCGATCTTGATGAAGTGATTTTATGTGTTGATCAATCAGGCTCTATGGCAACGTCTGTGGTGTACAGCTCAATTTTTGCCGCTGTTATGGCCTCTATCCCTGCGGTCAAAACAAAATTGATTTGTTTTGATACCAGTATGTTAGATTTAACTGAAGACTTGGCCGATCCCGTTAGCGTATTATTTGGTGTGCAATTAGGCGGCGGGACCGATATAAATCAAGCCATTGCTTACTGCGAAAAACAAATTGAACACCCCAGTAAAACGCATTTGCTGCTTATTTCTGATTTATATGAAGGCGGCGACGCAAGTCAATTAAAACAACGTATTGCTCAATTAATAAAACAAGATGTTAATGTCATCACCCTACTTGCCTTAAGTGATGACGGGCGGCCCGCGTACGATAGCGACATGGCAAGCGAGTTTGCAACATTAGGTAGCCCGGTATTTGCCTGTACGCCAGATCAATTTCCTGATCTAATGGCCACCGCCTTAAAGCGCGAAGATGTTATGGCATGGGCGGCAGAGCAAGATATTAAAGCCATTAGGCCACACGAATAGCAATACACTGTGTTTAATTTGAACCAATAATGAGTAAAAACACGATGCCAACAACGACCACCACAAAAAAAATCGTCGACGCCAATTTAAGCGTTGGCTTTGTTGCCAAACGCAGCGGTGTTAATGTCTCAGCCCTACATTTCTATGAATCGAAAGGGCTAATTCGTAGTTGGCGTAATAACGGCAACCAACGCCGTTACAAGCCAGATGTATTACGCCGTGTTGCGGTGATCAAAGCCGCTCAAACTATGGGCATTACACTTGATGACATTAAAAGCACACTTGACACGTTGCCAGAGCAACGTACTCCTACAAAAAAAGATTGGTCTGCCCTGTCTAAGAAATGGCAAGCTCAGCTTGATGAACGAATTGCTTATATGCAGCGTCTTCGCGATAAAGTTGATGGCTGCATTGGTTGCGGTTGCTTATCAATGAACAACTGCCCAATTTACAATAAAGATGATCATCTAGGCGACGAACAAAGCGGTGCTGTGCTTTTAAATACCCCTCAAAAATAATTCCTCCAATAACATCAATACGCTCAATATTAAAAATACCTAGCACGCGTAATTGCACTAAAAAACAAGCGCGCGTTAGGCTCATGATAAAGCGACAGAAAAACCTAAAACAGTCACACTTGTTTACATATCTTTACATTTAAGTTAAATAAAAGTTAATGGAATGTTTACTTATTGCTATTCAGGGCTATCTTTTGGAGTGCGTTTCAAACAGTAACCATCCAAAAAGGATTAAACAATGCGTAAATTAAGTACTCTAAGTTTTGCTGTATTAGTCGGTTTATCAGCTGGGCAAGTTCATGCCGCAGAACTTATGTCTGTCGACACAAGCCGTGCGATTGAAGGTAAATATATCGTTGTATTTAAAACTCCCTCGGTTTTAAATATTCAAAGTAGTGACGCAATAGCAGACTTTGCCAGTTCACAATCGGCCAGTTTAAGTAACCTATACAACATCGACGTGGCTCAGGAATTTGGCGGCGTTTTAAATGGTGTTGTTGTCAATGCATCGGATAAAACAATTCAACAAATGCTTAGCAATCCGAATATTGACTATATTGAGCAAGATCAAATGATGTCGGTTAACCCTTTAGCACAAACAAACGCAAATCAACCAAATGCAATCTGGGGCTTAGACCGTATTGATCAGCAAGATCTTCCTCTCAATTCAAATTACTATTATGACTTTGATGGATCTGGGGTAACAGCCTATGTCATTGATACTGGTGTACGTATAAATCACAATGAATTTGGCAATCGCGCATCTCATGGTTATGACTTTATCGATAATGACTCAGATGCAACAGACTGTAATGGACATGGTACGCATGTAGCAGGCACGATTGGTGGTGGCGCTTACGGGGTTGCTAAAAATGTAAACATTGTTGGCGTGCGTGTACTGGGCTGTAATGGTTCTGGCTCAAACTCAGGGGTTATTGCAGGTATTAACTGGGTTAAAAATAATGCATCGGGTCCTTCTGTAGCCAATATGAGCTTAGGCGGTGGAGCTTCGCAAGCAACCGATGATGCTGTAAATAATGCCGTAGCCGCAGGAATTAGTTTTGTTGTAGCTGCCGGTAATGACAACAGTAATGCCTGTAATTATTCACCAGCTCGCGCAGCTAATGCCATAACGGTTGGCTCAACAACCAGCGGCGATAGCCGTTCAAGTTTTTCAAATTATGGTAACTGTTTAGATATCTACGCACCTGGTTCAAGTATTAAATCAGCGTGGTATAACTCAAATACAGCAACAAATACCATCAGTGGTACATCAATGGCCTCACCTCATGTTGCTGGTGCCGTTGCACTATACCTTGATGAAACACCTTCTTTAAGCCCATCACAAATCGAAACCATGCTCAGCCAACGTAGTACTAAAAACAAAGTATCCGATGCAAAATCTGGCTCACCAAATGAGTTACTTTACACATTAGAAGGTGGCATTATTGTACCGCCAGAAGAAAATGAACTCACCAATGGACAAAGTGTTACCGTATCAGGTGCTCAAGGTACAAACACCTTTTATAAGCTAGTTGTACCTGCGGGCTCTGAATCGTTGTCATTTGATACAAATGGTGGTTCTGGCGATGTTGACATGTATGTACAGGTAGGGCAAAAACCTTCAACGAGTAGCTACAACTGTCGACCATATAAAGATGGCAACACAGAAAACTGCACGTTCACCAACCCACAAGCTGGCGATTGGTGGGTGATGCTCAATGGCTACAGCCAATACAGTGGAGTAAGTTTAACTGGCACTATTGGCGGCGGCACTAGTTGTGGCAGTAATTGCTTAACAAATGGTGTACCAGCCACAGGGCTTTCTGGCGCACGTAATCAAGAACTCGTTTACACTATTGATGTACCCGCAAATGCCACGTTAAATGTCAGTATGTCTGGTGGCACGGGCGACGCTGATCTATATGTTCGTAAAGACGCTCAAGCTACAACGAGCGTGTATGACTGTCGTCCATATGCAAACGGTAATAATGAAAGCTGCAACCTAAACTCAGGGCAAGGCGGTAAATACTACATTACATTAAGAGGATATAATACATTCTCTGGCGTTAGCATTGTCGCATCTTACTAATTTGCAATAACCATTGAGTAAAAACACGGCCTATTTTTATAGGCCGTATTGTTTATTGTTACCCTGAGCACTCATGTTATTAATAAAGCGGCTATAAATAGAGAAAATGAGTTGAGCTGAAAAATAATAAGAATATTTAACTAATATCTAACTGCACGCGTCAAAACGTTCAATCCTGGTTTTATTTTTGCCGCTGTAATACTGTTGAGTACCCGCCAGCTAAACATTTTTCCATTGCAAGATTGGGGTTTGCTTGGCTTTGAAAACCAAATTGTTGATAAAGTGAATGAGCGTCTTTTGTTGCTAGTGTAAAACGGCGCAACGATTGCAATTCAGGGTGACTCATTACATGATCCATCAGCTTTTTACCCAGCCCTCGGCCTCTAAATGCCTCTAGCACGAATACATCCAGTAAGTTTGCAAAAGTGGCTTGGTCAGTCACCACTCGTGCAAATGCCAATAGCTGGTTATTTTCAATTAATGCAAAGCACAGCGAATGTGCGAACGCTTTTTCTAACCGTTCGCGACTAATGCCTTGACTCCAATAACTTCGCTCAGATAAAAACTCAAACGCTTGGGTAAATTGTTGTGGTGACAATTGGTGAGTAAATTTCATTTTATACCCCTACTGGATGCTTGTATTGGAAAGAAAAACTAAAGGAATTGATGCCGCAAGAAACAGTGACATAATCCAATTAAAACGTTTAAAGGTATTTGGCCTATTTAAAAATTGGCGCATGTATTTACCAAAATTCACCCAAAACAAGCCTGAGCAAGCCGCAACAAGGTTAAAAATAATCACGCCCAAAATTGCAGAAGGCCAATAAGCACCTTCAGGTAAAGTAAGTGCAGTACAAAGTGTCATTAACACCGCATATGACTTAGGATTGATCAACTGAAAAAGCATGCCTTGAAAAAAACTCAAAGGCTTCACCTTGGCATTTACGCCGTCTACTTGGGTTGAATTAGCCACTTTATACGCCAGATATAAAATATAACCACTGGCACAAAGTTGTAGAAAAAAATGCAGTTTTGGCTGCATTAAAAACAATTTCCCTAACCCCAATAACATTGCCAAATGCATTATCGTCATGCCAACACGAATACCTAATAAGTGCGGTAGGGTTTTGATCACGCCAAAATGTGTGCCTGAGTGAGTAAGCAAAATATTATTAGGCCCAGGCGTAATTGACGCCGCAAAACAAAATAAAATGAGAGCCGGGGCAAGCTCAAAAACAGTAACTGTATTCATAATGGTTAATTGTATTGATACAATATTGTGATTGTTTAATAACTATTAATTGTCATACTTATACAAAATCATCAATATTTTTATTGTTATGGATACAATTTACAAACCTGATCGGGCTCTGTTTAGCAACTTATGTGACACACAACCCAAATACCGTGCATTAGCTGCTTTGATTGAGCATGCTATCGACAACAAAATGCTGGGTTTTGAGCAAAAGTTACCAGCCCAACGACTACTCGCTGACAGCCTAAGTGTTACACATGGTACGGTAACGCGTGCATACGCTTTACTTGAGCAGCGAGGGTTGGTTACTGCAAAACTAGGGGCTGGTACCTTTGTAAGTAAAGTTATTGAGTTAAGTCACTTTGAGGGCGACACCGACTTTGCTTCGAGCATGCAACCTATGATGGGGCAACAACATGTTATGACCAACGCCCTGCAATCGCTATCAAAGGATCAAAGTGCATTAAAAGATGTGATGATTTATAAACTCAACGGGCTTACCTCACATCAACATTTTTTTAAGCAATGGCTAGCGGATAAGGGCATTGATTGCTTAAACCATCCGTTGATATTTACCCAAGGCGCTCAGCAAGGAATATTCACTACGTTAGCAACCTTGTGTGAAAGTGGCGATACTGTCATTGCAGAGTCGATGTGTTACCCCGGTTTTTATCATGCGTGTCATTCGCTTAAACTTTCATTAGCGCAAGTAAACGTGTATAACGAAGGGATTGATCTTGCGCAAATTGAAGCTCTGTGCAAGTCACGGACAATCAAAGCAGTGTATATCACGCCAAACTGTCAAAACCCGACCAATATTTGCTATAGCAGTGACAATTTAGATGCTCTACTGGCGCTGAGTCGCCGATATAATTTTTTCATTATTGAAGATGACGTAAATTACTGTTTGCCAGAGCATTGGCGATTACCATTATGGCAACAAGCTCCCGATCGCGTTTTTTATATCTCAAGTTTTTCAAAATACTTTGCCGGCGGGCTACGAGCGGGTTACTTATTACCTCCACGACTTTGGGAACAACCAATTTTAAAACAACTTCATAGTGAATGTTGGGCGGTGTCCTCAATGAACTTTGAATTAATAATGCGCGCTATTAAAAGTAACGAGTTTGCTTATAATCAAACCAAGCTTGCCGATGAAATCAGATATCGTATTGAAGAAACTAAAAAACGACTCAAAGCCTACGAAATAGACGCACATTTTGCCAGTTTAAACGTGTATATCCCCCTAGCTCCGTCGCAAAATATGTTTGAATTTTGCGGCGTATTAAAAGCACATAAAGTAATAGTGAGGACATTAGACGCTTTTGTCCTCGACGATCCCACCAGCAAAGCGAATTGCCAAAATGGTGTACGCCTCACCCTAGGCGGACCAGCAACTCGGGCTGAATTCGATTTAGGCATAACCCGCGTAGAAGCCGCATTAAAGCAATTTAATCAAACTTTTGAGGTAGTTATTTAAATAATTAGATATACATAAGTTTCATCAGCTTTAGGTCAGTTTATTGTGAGGGGTTGGGGTTGGTTTTAATGATAATTAATTGCCCCCCCGAAGCGCCAGATAGCACCACTTATCAAAAGTAAACTATTTACCTATTCCCGACAATGTAAATAACCACTGTATTCGGGTAACATAATACCTCTAAACAATATAAATAAACCTATATCCCTTGTAATTCCTTCTAATTCAAAACACATTACATAAAATATGAAACAAATTAACAACAACTGATTGTTAAAACCAAAAAATTCAAGTAGCCTATCGCGCTCAAAAAGGAAGCAATCGCATAAGGAATAAACACGTGGAACCAACACAACCTACCTCTGAAGATAGAGCACCAACACCTAAACCTAAATTGGCTGAAGCATTAAAAACGGTTGATAATAAAGAATTAAAAAGTACCGGTTTTTGGCTAAATCAGGTATTTCTTGTGCTTTCAACAATTTTTGGGGTTTACCTAGCCGCGCAAAGTGGTTTAGAGCAAGCGCTTAAATTTGATACATATAGTAAAATGGAAGATAATTTTTATCTTCGCACCTCACTTTATGACGAAGTAAAAGACAACGCAGCAAATGTACGTGCTTATGCAGAGCGACTCGCTAAAAGCCCACCGAGTTCAGAAATGCAATATCACAAACCAAATCTTGAGCAATATATTTGGCAAACAATGCAATACTCACCCACAACACTTGAAACGCCGAGCATATTTTTAACTCAAATACGCCGCTTTTATAGCCGTGCTGAATTTGTGATTGAAGCGGCGTTAAAACGTCAAATGTCTGCGCGTCAAGCTTCGCTAGAACTCAATAAAATTGCTGATATTATTGAGTTACAAACACTGCCTAAGCTTCAGGCGAGTGCATTAAACTTGCAAAAAGAATTAAAGAAAAACGATATAATTATTGGTTCATTAAAGGACACTAATAATGCCAACTAAGCGCTGTCCACATTGTATTACCCATCCATTAGAAGTGACGCATTATCAAGGTGAAGAAATTGATATTTGTCGTGAATGTGGTGGACTATGGTTTGAAAAAAACGAAGTTAATAGAATGATTGCCGAGATCAATGAAGGCCCAATCGGCGATAAATACGAAACTCATTTTGGTGAGTCGTTGGGGATCTCCAAACTAGATTGCCCTGATTGTAATAAAAATTTAGAGCGTTTTCATTTACTCGAAGATTTCCATACAGAAATTGATGTGTGCCGTCATTGTGATGGTAGTTGGATTGAAAAAGATCAATTAGAAAGCGTTGAAAATAGCCCTGAACTTAAAGCGAGCTTAGACAAGCTAAATCAAAAAGTTAGTTGGAAAACTTACCTGTTTCAATTTTTAACGCAAATGCCGGTTGAATATAACCTAAAACCAAAACAAACGCCGTGGGTAACACGCAGTTTAATTGCTCTCAATGCCATTATTTTTGCCTTGTATTTTTTTAATACCACCGCATTCAGCACCACACTCGAACTGTTTGCCATGAACCCAAGTAAGATTTCTCAAGGCGAACATTTATGGAGCGTGATTACCTGTGTGTTTTTACATGGCTCAGTAATGCACCTTATCGGTAATATGTACTTTTTATACATTATTGGCGATAACCTAGAAGACGTATTAGGCCATAAAAAGTTTTTAATGTGGTATATGGTCTGTGGCTTGGCGGCGTCTTTTGCTAGCTTTATCGTTGATCCAAGTTCAGCAATTCCAAGTGTAGGAGCAAGCGGCGCTATCGCAGGTTTATTTGGTATGTATTTAATGTGGTTTAGGCACGCAAGCTTAACCTTTATGATCATCATTTATCAGAAAAAGTTATCTGCGGTTTGGTTTTTTGTAATTTGGTTAGGGATCAATATTTTTGGCATGATCTCTGCGCCAGATGGTGTTGACTATGGCGCTCATATTGGTGGCTTTATTGCAGGCTTAATTATTGGCTTTGCTTTAAAATCAAAAATAATTGAACAAAATCCAGTTATTAATTTACTAAACCAGCCTGAGGCTCAGCTAAGGCGTTGATTTAATTTCGTGAATTCGTTCCTGCGATTTTCTCTTGCAGGAACGACGCGCTTCTTTGCCAAACTCATACGCTTAAAGCTTATTACTGACTTGATTGCTGACTTGATTGCTGAGTTAATTGCAGAACAATTGCTTCACATTGTGAATGACTCATAAATACTGGCACGGGATAATCTGGATGCGCTTCTTTCATTGCCGCTTGTGAGATACCCGATATATCGTTTACTTTTATCTCAGGTAACGTTTTCGGTATGGCTAAAGATGCTAATAAATCATCAAACGTTTTAAGTAATAACAACGCCTTTTGCTCAGTACTTTGCTGGGGCTGTGTCAACTTACAATAATCCGCAATCTCAGCCAGTTTAGGGTATATTACTTTGCCATAAAACCTCAAAACAGGCATTAATAGTACACTATTAGCTAAACCATGTGCGGTGCCATATTGCGCGCCAAATTGATGGGCGATAGCATGCACATACCCTACCGATGTACGAGTAAATGCCTGTCCAGCGTAAAAAGAGGCCAGTAACATTTGCTCTCTGGCAACTAAGTTATCACCTTCGTTATAAGCAACTTTAAGGTTTTTTAAAATAAGATCTATCGCCTGGAGTGATTTTTCATTGCTAAATGCTAAGCCAATAGTCCCTATATACGCCTCGATGGCATGCGTTAACGCGTCGATACCCGTTGCAGCTGTAATAAAGTCAGGCACACTTTGTGTTAGTTCGCCAATTAAAACCGCATCATTTGGCACCAATGAAAAATCAGTTACGGCATACTTTGTTTTGGTATTAGGGTCGTTAACAACGGCTGCAACAGTGGTTTCTGAGCCTGTTCCTGCTGTTGTTGGAATAGCACACAAAGGCGGTAAAGATTTAAGTACTTTAAAAAGCCCTTTTAATTGTTTTACCGATTTACTAGGCCTCACGGCACGTGCTCCAATCAATTTAGCGCAGTCCATTACCGAGCCCCCACCAATGGCAATAATGCCTGTGCAATGATGTTCTATATACATTTCAAGGCCATGCTCAACATTGTCTATGGTAGGATTTGGAGCAACATCAGTATATAAATGCCAAGTTATTTTTTTCTCGTCAAGTTGCGCTAGTGTCTGCTTAAGCACGCCAAGCTTTTGTAAGGTCGCGTCACTGACGACTAACACAGGTTTTTCGCTATTCCATTGGGCTGTCCATTGCTCTAGCCCCGAATAACCTTGATATAAACGTGGGTGAGGTATACCAATGAAAATGACAATACATTTTAAAATAAAGTGATAACAGCGGTAAAAAACATGCATAATATTTAGCTTTTTTATTTTTATATAACCTGATAATGCAGCAATTTAAATAAATTGCCAGTAATACGCCGCACCTAACACACTAATATTTAGAAAAATGGTTAGCCACAGCACAACAATAAATGAACGCTTTTGTGATTTATGCCGAAACCATTGCTGTGCAATCAATGCCCCTGGCCAGCCGCAAACTAACGCTAAAATATGGAAACTACGTTCAGGTACTCTTGTTGATTGCTTTGGCTTTGCCATAGCTAAATGCTTATCCCATTTATAAACACAAATAGTTATAACCGTCATTAGAACATACGCACAGCTTATAATTGCAGCCCAATAGCCAAGCAAGCCGCCTAGTACTAACACACACAAAAAACTACTCGAAAAAATAACTAAGATTTTTTTAATCAATGAACTATCGCCTATACTATGCAAAGAATAACAACTAAAGGCGCTAATTATGTCATATATAAAAACACTTACCTTAACCTTTCTTCTCACTTTGGCGTTTTTTGCTCACGCCCAACCTAGCGAGCTAGCCCCTGAGCTAGCAGTATTTAAACCTTACCTTGGTACATGGCAAGCTGATTTCAAGGTTGCTGATAACAAACCAAAAATTCAAGATGTAGGTATATGGGAACGTGCGTTAAATGGGCAAGCAATTCATACCAAACACTCGATAAACAAAGGTGAGTACGGTGGCGAGTCGATGATTTTTTGGGATCGTGAGCAACAGTCACTGGTATTTTATTATTTCACTACTGCAGGCTTTTACACTAAAGGTACTATGAAGGTATTGAGCCCAACACAGTTTGTTGCATACGAAACTGTAACAGGATCAAAAGAAGGGATTACTAAAGTTAAATCTATTAGTGACTATAAAGACGGCGAGTTTATAGTGTCGACTTCTTATTTAAAAAAAGGTGAGTGGACTAAACCTGAAAAGCGTATATACACGCGTAGTGATAAGCAGGTTATTTTTAAATAACTTTAAATACTATACCCAAGCCACCTCAAGATACAGCGCAGGAAAGTCTGCGCTGTAAAAGCAACTGATTATTTTACAAACTTTTTGAATGGTGCATCGATTGGGGTATCTGCCAGATGATTTGTGTAATTACTCATTACTTTTTGTGATAAACCTACAATAATTTCCAATAACTGTTGCTTAGCATAACCTGCAGCAAAAAAGGCAGCTATTTGCTCATCACTTATTACGCCACGACTACGCGTCATTGCCAACGTTGTCTCGCGAAGTGCTTCAAGTTTAGTGTCTGCTAACGGTGTTTTATTTACCAATGCATCAACAATACTTTGATCAACTTTCATGCCCGCAGCAATCGCACTGTGTGCTGGTACGCAATAATGGCAATCATGTTCGACATTTATAGATTGCCAAACCACGGTTAACTCTTCAGCGTTAAACGACGTATTTTGAAATAGTTCATGCAGTACTTGGTAGCCCTCAAGCAAAGTTGGCGCCTCTGCCATGACAGCATGTAAATTAGGTAACATACCAAATGCAGCGACTGATTTAGTCAGTAAAGGTTTTGCGGCTTCAGGTGCGTTATCTTGAGTATATAAAGTAAAATCGGTCATTATTTAACTCCAAAGTTGTCATTTAAATGTATTTACCTGATCTAGACTATTTGATTTTGAGCGATTGTTCAAGTTAAAATTGAGCATTCGTTCAAGAAGGTGATGATGATGGTCAATAAAGTTAAATTCGAGCGTGATGCGGTTGTACGCACTGCCAGCCAATTATTTTGGCAAAAAGGCTTTAACACCACTTCAACCCGTGATCTACAAGATGCAATAAACATGCGCCCAGGTAGCATTTATGCTGCGTTTGGTTCTAAAGAAGGTCTATACTGCGAAGCATTAAAAGACTACGCATTGCAAATGCAAAACAAGTTAAATACCTGTTTAGCTGCACACTCAAAAGTGCTTGATGGGTTGACAATGTTTGTAACGCAGGTATTGATTGAAGACCAGCATCATGCTCCTAGCAACTTATGCATGCTTATTAAAGCAAATAGCGAATTTGGTGACGATCAACCAACGCTAAAAACATTAAGTCAAAATTTGTTAGGTCAATTCGAAGAGTTCTTAAGTATTATTTTTACAAAAGCACAGCGCCAAGGTGAGCTCGCTGAGGATTTAACAGCACTTGAATATGCGCGTTTTTTTCAAATACAATTTACTGGCTTGCGTAGTTATTTAAATAGACCAAATTCAAATAGGCTAGCTGCGGGACTAATAGCGCAAATGTTTCTATCTTTACAGCTGTTAAAATAGCATAAAAGCAGTGTGTTTTAGATCTCAACATTTTTGTATTAAGATCTAAAACACCTGTTGGCGGGTTTAAGTCTTTAATTTATTCAATGCATCATCTTGCTGTGCAACGAGTTGATTCAGCATTTGACTACCGTCTCCCGCTTGCGTTGATAAATCAGCTAATTGTGATGCTGCATCAGATATAAGCGTTAAATTCCGATTGATTTCTTCAGTCACAGAGCTTTGCTCTTCTGCAGCTGTCGCTATTTGTGTAATTTGGTTGGTTATTTCTTCAACCTTAACAACAACACTGTGCAATGCATCAAATGCGACTGTCGTTTCATCAACTGCCGTTTGGGCACGAATTACCCCTTTTTCAATTACGGTTGATGCATTACCCACCTCTAACTGTAGGTTATCAATTAGGCCACTTATGTCATCTGTTGATGCACGCGTTTTCGATGCTAGCGCACGAACTTCATCAGCAACTACAGCAAACCCTCGGCCTTGTTCACCAGCACGTGCAGCTTCAATTGCGGCATTAAGAGCAAGTAAGTTTGTTTGCTCCGAAATAGTCCGAATAACATCTAAAATTTGTGTAATATCGTTACTTCTTGCCGCTACTTTTTCAACTGCTTGGTTAGCCTGCTTGATTTCTTCAGACATTGTTTTAACTTGCGTTACTGCAGACGACAAACTTGTTTCACTGCTAACAACTAAGCTATTAATCTCATCAGCTTGCTGAGCCGATTGCTCAGATGCACGAGCCACTTCCAATGCCGTGGCGCTCATTTCATTCATGGCAGTCACTACGCTTTCAATTTCTTGAAATTGCGCTTGTACATTTTGCTTTGTATCTACGGCAACATGCGCTGCAATTTGCGCTTGATCTTTTGTTTGGCCTGACACATCTTTGAGCTGAGCAATCATATCGCGTAGCTTTTCTAAAAATGCATTAAAGCCAGTTGCTAAGGCCATTAACTCAGCATGAGTATCGACAGATAATGTTTGCGTTAAATCGCCCTCAGCACTGGCTAAATTATCAACTCGCTGTTGAATTTGCTTAAGTGGCGCAACAATACTTTTGATCACTAACGTCATGATAATAAATGCAGCCCCAGCAATCACTAAACCAGACACGAGTATAAGCCCGCCTAACGTATTAGCATTATCTTGCATACTTGCGCTAAGCGCTTGCGGCCCTTCTAAGGCAAGCTCTATGGGTACTTCAACAAGCAATGTCCACTGGCTACCCGCAAGCTTAATGTCAATTGGGTAGTTAACTAAATATTCATCACCTGACTTTAGTACGCCTGCATTCTTTTTCAGCGCAACGTAATCATCTAAAATATTCCCAGGAACCGCTTCTTTAAGTGGACGACCTAACTTTTCTTTGTAGTGACTACTGCCCACAATCAAATCGAGTGAACTTAACAAAGTAACCCGAGCTTGACCGTTATACAGTTCTTTTGATAATTGCTCTGTCATGGTTTGAAAAACAGGTAAGGTAATATCCACTCCACTGATCCCAATAAACTTGCCCGAGCGCAGGATAGGTACCGTTAACGAAGTCATCATTTCAGAATAACCCGGTGATATTTCGTATAGGTATGGTTCCATTATGCAAGCTTTTCGATTGTCTTTTGCACACAAGTACCATTCAGCTTCACGTAGGCCAAATTCATTTTTAGTTGTGACGTATTTTTCTGATGCGTCATCGACAATTTGTTGATCAATCACGCCTTCACGGCTGCGAGTAAAATATATCTCTAAAGTACCTGAACCTGCGACCGAATGATCAAAACCGTTTTTAAATTGCTGATCATTACCATCAAAACCGTTCGCCTCAAATTGCGAATAAATTGATGAAAGTATTGAATTACCAGCAATAATGGAACGGTTAAGTTGTACAACAGAATCACGGGTTAGTGTTTCGTCTGCCGCTTCGTTACCAAGCGTAGCAGCCAATGAAAAAGGGACACGATAAGCCTCATTAATAAAACCGGCTATTTTTTCGCCGTATGCAGCTGCATTTGTTGCTAGCTTTTCTTCTACTTCAGCCACTATTAACGTCTCAGCCTGTGCTGAAAGTACCTTATTACTACTTGAAAGTTGCCACCAAAGCACACTTGATAGCACTAAAACGGTTATAAAAATACTGCCTAAAGTAAGCCATAGTAACTTTTTCGCCAACGCTAATTGCCGCATTCCACTTATCCTTTAATTAAAACTACGTCTATATTCTAGTCTAATTACAAATAATTTAACTACATTTATTGGGAAGATAGTATTAATTAATGATTTCATACCATAAATTAGTAAATATTTTATATTAAATCGTGGATAACGGCTTAGGTAATGCCCATACGCTGTCTTTAGGCCCGTACAGAGCACGATGTTTTGTAATTTTATAAAAATACATAAACGCAAACCCCGCTAAAAGCGCAACAATATCAACACCGATACTCGTAAAGTTAATTACAACGTATAAACCTAGTTGTGGTAGTAACATTGCTACAAGTGACGTAGCAGTGATTGCAAAACAACTAAACATACATACTTTTAATAATGTAATTGCCGCTTTGGCAGCTCCTTTGTAAAAGCTGTAAAACACAAATGAAAAAAATACACCGTAGTAACTGTATAAATACGCATGGTTTATATTATCTACCAACGGATACAACCACTTTGCTACCACCATCGTGATTGCTACACCCGCTATCGATCCTAAACACATCCCCACAGTAGCTGCAGCCATTAATCTACAAGCACGTGTTTGTTTTACATTTTCAGCACTTTGTTGTTTAACACGACGTTTTTCAAGCCACAATAAGTTACCACTGTAAAATAAAAATGCGCCGCCCAAACCAAGTATAAAATAGCTCCAACGGCCAATATCACCACCAAAGCTACCAAAGTGCAGCGCATAAAAACTGGCTACAATGCGATTCCATATTGCATCATCCGCTGTACTGGCTGAATTATTACTTACTTCAAGTGTAAAAGGATGCATAAAAATATAGTCGGTGGTTGGCCCGCGCATCAACGCTGTTGGGTTGTAAATCCCCAGCTGTGCAAATGGCCATGCTGTATCAAGACCAACAAAACGAAGCTCTTTGATAATATAGCCAGGGGCTTGCTCATCTACAATTGCTTGAAATTTCGCTACCGGTGGTAACTCTGTAAATGGATAAACGTGAGCTACGGTGTTGCTCCTTGGAAATAATGGCTGATCGCCATATACCGCTGTACCTAAGCTTGCATAGATCTGGCTATTAAAAGTAAAGACCACAACCGTTAAACTAATAACAAGATGAAACGGTAAGCTGGTTATACCCACTAAATTATGGGTATCAAGCCAAAAACGTTTTTCGCTTTTATCTTTACGGATCGCAAAAAAATTTTTAGTTAAACTGGGTAGTAAAAATATGATGCCTGACACAATTGCCAAAAAATACACGATTGCGGCAGTGCCTAATACGTATTCTCCCGCTATACGGTAACCAATAGCTCCTGCTATTCCTGCACTACGGTGTAATTGATCAATAAGCTCAGCCAATACGCCTTGCTCTGCTCGGTGTGTTATCAGTTGTCCTTGTGCATTTAAACTTGCATGCTGTCGTTGTTTATCTAACGCTAAACCTCGTGCAGTACCCTGCTCGTACCACATCATTGGCGAACGAGTTGTATCATTTAAATAGAGGCTAAACCCGCTACGGGCTTTGTCGTGGCTGCTGGTTGCCTGACTGATCAAGCTGTCTAACTGCGTAAACTTTACTGGCGCTAATACATGATGAGGCGGGGTAGCCCATTGCGCTATCTGATCTTTAAACATAGTTAATGAGCCCGCAAAAAAACCAATAAACAGTATGATCCCTGCGAATATGCCAGTCCAACTATGAATTAATTGATAAATGCGCAAAACATCGCTGCGTATCTTCATCTACATACCTTAATAAATAAACTATTTAAATAAATACAGCGCGCCATACACCACACAATTACTTGCCGATAGCCATAAAAAAGCACGTAAACCACTTTTAAACAAAAAGCTAAAACTTACAATTAATAACCATATTAGTGGCGTTAGCCATACATTAAATTGTACTTTACTCTTTGCGTCTATTCCTCCGGGACCAAACCAAGCAAATAGGCCAACTAACCCCAGTGCTAATAAATACCCTAGTAATGTGGCGGCAATGGTTTTTGTCCACCAATCAGGTGCAATTCTGTTGCTTTTTTTTATACGCACTTATTTTGCCTTACTACTACGGTTTATTAGCAATGGCGCACAACCCAGTGTGACCATATTAATTACAACCCAAGTAAAAATTGCGTTACTAATCGTAAACAACCAAAGCCACCCCAGTAGTGATACGAATAGAAAAAAATAACCTAAAATTCGCCACGGTTTAACAGCCAATGTATTAATTAAAGCACCTTGATGTTTATTCGTTAAGTAGAGAAAGCAACACCCAAGGATTGAAAAAATCAAAAAAACACACTGCCACATGGCTACCACCCTTTATTTGTTGTACGTAAAACGCCCTGGATTATAAACTAACGGTCGTAAAAAAGGCGCATTTTGATTTAAAATGCGCCTTTTTAAAATTAATTTAACAAAACTTAGATCACCGATAATTCAATTGCGATATTACCACGAGTGGCATTTGAGTATGGGCAAACTTCGTGCGCTTTAGCGACTAATTCTTCAGCGGTGGTTTTATCTAAATCACCAACAAATACAGCCAGTTTTACAGCAATCCCAAAGCCCCCTTCGATTGGACCAATTGATACTTCTGAATCAATACGGGTATCAGCAGGTAATTTAATTTTAGCCTGGCCCGCTACTAATTTTAATGCACCAATGAAGCATGCGGCATAGCCTGCTGCAAACAATTGCTCAGGGTTAGTACCTTGACCATCATCGCCACCTAAGCCTTTAGGGGTTGAAAGCGCGACATTTAAACGGCCATCGTCTGATTTTGCAGACCCTTCACGGCCACCTGTTGCAGTTGCTTTAGCTGTATATGCGACTTGTAGTAATTCTTTCATGGTCTTTTCCTTATTTAAGGTTAAACGTTAAAGTATTTTGCATGCAAAATAATAAAGCAGAAAAATCATGATTGCAAATACTTTGTGTGCAAATTAAAATGTATTGTCTAGCCGTATAGAGAGCATTCATGAAATACCCACAATTAAAATTAGAGAACCAAATTTGTCATCGCTTGTATATGGCGTCAAATTCAGTGGTACGTGCTTATCGAGATGCATTAAATCAACTGGATCTCACTTATCCTCAATATGTGGTTATGATGGCGCTTTGGGAAGAAGACAAAGTCAGTATTGCGCAACTATTAGAAAAAACGATGGTCGATGGTGGCGCAATGACACAAATTCTTAAAAAAATGGCCGATAAACAGCTCTTAGCGGTGGTCAAAGGTGAAACAGATAAACGTAAGCGAGTCGTTAAGCTGCAACCTCACGGCCTACAACTACAACAACAGGCTGCTGATATTCCTGAAAAAATTCGCTGCCAATTCCCATCTATTAATGAGCAAGAAGCAGCCCTGCTAATCAGTTTGCTTGATAAACTCAATACTGACTTAAGCTAACTATCAAAAAATATTTGATAGTGTTTTAGATACAACCCTCTTTTTCATATAAATTAATCAGCTATAGTAGGTTCATAAACACATTAAGGAGTTACCTCATGAAAGCCATTGGATATCTAGCAGCAACAAAAACACTTAACGAACAATCTTTTGAAATTATCGAGTTACCGACACCAATGGCGCATGACCACGATTTGCTAGTCGAAGTAAAAGCCATTTCGGTCAACCCTGTGGATGCAAAAATTCGCGCTAATGTAAGTCCTGATGAAGGTCATAAAGTCATTGGTTGGGATGCGGTGGGTATTGTAAGAGCAGTCGGCGATAAAGTGAGTTTATTTAATATTGGCGACCGTGTTTATTACGCCGGTGACTTAACTCGTTCAGGCAGTAATGCAGAGTTTCAACTGGTTGATGAGCGCATTGTTGGTCGTGCGCCTACCACTTTAAATGATGCCCAAACCGCAGCATTGCCACTGACCAGTATTACTGCATGGGAATTGTTGTTCGATCGCTTACAAATACCTCGCTCCAGTGATGCAAAACCCGCATCTTTATTAGTAATTGGTGCTGCTGGTGGTGTAGGTTCTATCTTAGTGCAACTAGCTAAAAAGTTGACCAATTTAACTGTTGTAGGCACCGCAGCACGCGCACAAAGTGTTACTTGGTTGCAAGAATTAGGTGTTGATCAGGTACTTGATCATTCACAAAGTTTAGATACACAAAGAGCGCAATTAAAGCTTACTGAATTTGATTATGTAATAAGCCTTACCCATACAGAGCAACACCTTGATGAAATTATTCAAGTGCTAAAACCGCAAGGTAAATTAGCGTTAATTGATGATCCAGCCAGTTTTGATATTTTAAAACTTAAACGTAAAAGTATCTCGCTACATTGGGAGTTTATGTACACCCGTTCGATGTACCAAACCGACGACATGATTGCGCAACATCAGCTACTTACTGAATTAGCAGAGCTAGTTGATAACGGCACCATTAAAACTACCTTAGGCCAACATCTAGGGAAAATCAGCGTTGAGAACTTAATGAAAGCGCACCAAATTTTAGAGTCTCATCAATCACGCGGTAAACTAGTACTCGAAGGGTTTTAAGCACATTTCTTTTTGCACGAAAGCCGGCCATTTCGTGCAAAAAACCCCACACAATTTAAATTCTAATGCTCCAGTATTGTGCATTTTAGTCATTACTTTTCACTATATTAGTGCTTACACTCAAACATTTACTCTCCAAAAAACCTAATTATTTGATTTTAATATCATAAAAATAATTTTCCGTACTGGCATAGATCTTCCTTATATAAAGTTAACTCACATAAAGTGTGGGATTTAACTTTATCACCTCGTTAACAAGGAGCGGGCTATGAGTAATTTTTTGTATTTATTATGGCACTTAGACATCAGCGTTTGGCATGTTCATGATGCTAATGAAACACACTCTATGTCAGAAAAGGAGCGTAGAGATGTTAAATAACTATCCGCACTTAGACTAAGCGCTAAAAAGCTACCGGTACATCAATTAACGATCAGTGAAGCATCTGAACACTATGATTAACCTGAGCGCGTTATTTATAAAGCATAAAATTAGCTCATTTTAATTAAACTATTACTGGCTATTTTATGTATAGTTTTAATACACAAGATATTAAAATTACGAGATGACAATGAAATCAGTAGAAGTGAATTTTGACGGCCTTGTTGGCCCAACTCATAATTATGCCGGTTTATCATATGGTAACGTAGCTTCGCTCAACAATGCAGCTAGTTACTCAAACCCAAAAGAGGCTGTGTTACAAGGCCTTGCAAAAATGAAAGCAATGCATGATTTAGGGCTGACCCAAGGCGTATTTGCACCGCATGCCCGCCCTGATATCAATGTGCTGCGCCGTTTAGGATTTACAGGCACTGCTGAACAAGTGATCAGTAAAGCATTCAAAGCTGATCCGGTGTTAGTTCGTGCATGTTATTCAGCATCATCAATGTGGACTGCCAATGCCGGTACAGTGTCTCCATCAGCCGATACACTTGACGGCAAAGTGCATTTTACGGCCGCTAATTTAAATAATAAATTTCATCGCTCTCTTGAGCCCCAAACTACTACTCGCTTGCTTAAAGCCATGTTTAATAACGATGATTATTTTAGTCATCACACTCACTTGCCCGATCAAGGTTTTTTTGGCGATGAAGGCGCAGCTAATCACACACGCTTAGGCGATGAGCATGGCGAACAAGGACTTGAGTTATTTGTGTATGGTGCCAGCGCATTTAACAGCGCATTACCAAAACCAAGTAAGTTTCCGGCACGCCAAACTCTCGAAGCATCACAAGCAATTTGTCGACTGCATCAGCTAAAACCATCTAGCCAATTGATGATCCAACAAAATCCTGACGTGATTGATCAAGGTGTATTTCATAATGATGTGATTGCAGTTGGTAATGCCAATGTTCTGCTATGCCATCAACAAGCTTTTTTAAATCAATCGCATGCATTACAACAAATAAAAAATGCCTATATGGGGAATAAAACGCTGCATATTATAGAAGTACCCACCGCCAAAGTAAGCGTGCAAGACGCCGTTACCAGCTATTTATTTAATAGCCAACTCGTTAGTCTAAAAAACGGAAAAATGTTATTAGTCGCCCCACATGAATGTAAAAATAACCAAGCCGTTAACTCCTATATTGAAGAAATGATCATGGCTGACAACCCCGTTGATCAAGTGCAATTTTTTGACTTAAAACAAAGCATGCAAAATGGTGGTGGCCCTGCTTGCTTACGTTTGCGTGTTGCGTTAAATCAACCAGAACTTGCGGCCGTCAACCCTGCTGTCATTTTAAATGATAGCAAGTACCAACAATTATGTGATTGGGCTAATAAACACTACCGCGACAAACTCAGCAATGATGACTTTGCGGATCCTAATTTACTTATCGAAAGCTATAATGCACTTGATGAGCTTACCCAGCACCTTGAATTAGGCGCTGTTTACCCATTTCAACTAGAAGGTTAAGCAATGCACGATGTCGCCGCTGGCTACTCTCAAGTTTATAAAATAAATTCACTGCATGAATTTAAAGATTCGCTGAGTAATTTACTCATTGATAGTGTTAACTGCGGGGCATCAATTGGTTTTATCGCGCCATTAACCCACAAAAATGCTGATCAATATTGGTACAGTATTGAAAACGATTTACTAGGGCGTGCTGACCTTTGTGGATTGAAATTTGTTCAATCTAGGGGCGATTTAATCGCCCCTAGGAAGAACCCTTTGGGCAGCGCCTGTTTGGCATTTATACTGCGTTATCGCCTATTTATGGGGAACATCACACACCATAGGCGCTGCCTTGCCTAAATACCAAATAGACTGCTGCAAAATCAATCACGGAAGGTCAACACGCCCTAAACAACAACCGTGAGTTATTTATTATCACGGTTGGAACTGAGGTGATTGGTGCTGTGCTATTATCGTTATGTAGTAAAGCCAATGGCGCACATCGTGGTGAAATTGAAAAACTCATGGTGCACAGCCAACATCAAGGTCAAGGGTTTGCTAAACAACTGATGAATACCCTTGAACAAAGCGCGTTACAGCAACAACTAACACTGCTGGTGCTTGATACTCGTTTAGGTGATGTAGCCTCACGTTTATATCATAAATTAAATTATATAGAAGCTGGGCAAATACCACAGTTTGCACTGAGTTCATCAGGTGAACTTAACGCTACTGTGTATTTTTATAAACCGCTACTTTAAAATGACATCCACTTTAAAATCATTGCGTTTAAAATAGCAACGCAATGATTTACAAACAAACGTAACCTATTCCTCATTAAGTCCCTATTGCCCACACCCTAAGCGTGCTTTCTTTAAACGGTTAATTGATGCGATAACTTGGGGAATAGTGCCGTTGTTATTTTTCACTAAATGCTGCTTAGTCAGCTTATCGTGTTGCTTGAGTGCAAGGAGTATTGCCGAATAACTTGCTTGCCATTGTTGAACCGCTAAAAACAGCGGCTGCTCGCGTTCTAGTAATTGTTGCCACTTTAGTAGTTTGCTGTGTAGTAACAATAATTGCTGATCGTCACACGATTGCTGATAGTCATCCACCGCATAGTCAAATTGTTTTAACGTCAGGCTCTCTACGGGCAGTACATCCACAAGTTTATCCAGTGGCGCTAATTGATGATATTCATCACGTAAAAACGCTAAATGATGCAAAGTATAATAGTGCGCAGGTTCGATCAGCTGGCTAAAAGTAACGAGTGCATCAAGATCGTCTTTTGAACTAATTGGTAATTGCTTTAAACGCTGAATAAATTGTTGCTGATGTTGTAAACCAATTTTTTCAATCGCATAACGGTTCATAACATCAAGCCTGTTATACATATCGCGCTCATCTATTACACTCGCAGGTGACCAGAAGCGCTCACCTATGGCATAAAGCCTTGGCCAAATGCGTGAATCTAGATTATCAGTGGTGATCAGTTCAGCCCAAATTGTCGCTTCACCACCGAGTACATTGCCTGATTTAACCCGTTGCTGCTCATGTATTAACTGCTGGTTTAACTGTATAAGCGATACCTTATCTGCGCCATGACTGGTAAACGCATAAGGCGTGTTACCCACATATGCCGAGATACTAGCAGTATTTGATAAATTAAAGGTCAGTTGCGTAGGGCCAAGCCAAGTGTCGATTAACAGCTGATAGTTATCTGCCGTTTTAGTCACGTTATCGGTAATAAATGCCCCTTTACCAACAATGTTTACAATTGCGTGTATGCCAGCATGATCATCGTCACTTTCAAATACGGTAATGTCGCCCGTTACCGCACTGCCTTTTAAACGTGTTAGCGTAAAATCAACATGTCCTATCACAGCGTTTGCCGTTACCCTGGGCTTAACCGGTTGCTGCGGGTGGTTGCGATAGTGATAGCTACTCCACTGCGGTTGATCAATATAAAAACCACTCGATAGCAACCCGTCGTAGCCTGCTTGGGTGATCGCCGCGAGTGAATGGTGCCCGCGCCATGATTGCACTAAGGTATTTTTAGGTAAGCTTGGGTGCAGTACTTCATCCCAGCCAATCATTTTTTTATTGTACTTTGCTAATATTTTCGCAACCCGCTGATTAAAATAAGCATGTAGTGCATGGCTGTCAGCCAATTTTTGCTCGCGCATAAAAGCCTGTATTTTGCTGTTTGCTTGCCAATCTGTGTCGTCAATTTCATCGCCACCAATATGTAAATACGGATCAGGAAACAACCCCGCAAGCTCTGCCACTATTTCATCAACAAATTTATACACCTTAGGATTACTTGGATCGAGTAGCGGTTTAAATACCCCCCAACGTCGTTCCAGCTCAGTTAAAGTTGTACCGCTACCAAGCTCTGGATACGCCATTACAATGCTGCTGGCATGCCCTGGCACATCAAACTCTGGCACCACACGAATACCTAACATTGCAGCATACGCAACCACGTCTTTGATTTGCGCTTGGCTATAATACAAACCATCTGAAGCCTGTTGATGCAACTTGGGGTAGCTATTTAGCGCTATTCGCCAACCTTGATCATCAGTTAAATGCCAGTGAAATACATTGAATTTTGCTGAGGCCAAGCCACGTAACGTGCGTTTTACGTCTTCTATAGGCAAAAAGTGGCGCACACTATCAAATAATAAACCACGCCATGGATAAGTAGGCGCATCCGTTATAACTAAATTGGTCAGTTCGCGGGGCTTTTCGGCACTAAACATTAACTGCGATAAACTCGCAAGGCCACGTAAAATGCCATACTGATTACGACTGCTGAGTTTAATTGAGTTATCTGCAATCACAATTTTATAGCTTTCATCCATACCTAAATAAGGCAGAGCTGAAGCGCGTTGGCTGATACTTATTTGTAACTGTGCGTTTTTAACATCACGCCAATCAAGCTTAGTAAACTGCTGCGCAAACGTTGAATTCAACACCAATGGCGTTAATAACGCTTGATGCTGTTTACTAATATGCACACCAAGCTCAGCATTTAATTGGGTTTTACCTGTCAGCATGATTACCTTTGCAGGCTTTGGCATGAGCGCAGGTTGAGCGCTTGCAGTTCTGGGCAGCACTACGATGAGCATGATTATGCCAATCAAATAAATAAACTTATTCATAATCAGTGTCCTGTTCGGTGGTGCTAAGTAGATTACTCGTTACTGTTGTAAGTGTTGTGCTCACAATTGCGCCGTTTGCAGCAATAACCTGTGCAGCAAGTTGTTGCGCCGTATTAACCGCAGCATCACACTGTTGCGATATTAAGTATTCAGCCAAAAACCCTGCGGCAAACGCATCTCCAGCGCCAGTAGTATCAACAATACGTTTTACAGGCTGCACGGGGTAACGCCTTAACAGCTGCTGTTGTATTACCAAGGTATCGTTAACCCCTTGTTTAATAATCACTAAGGTATGTGCGTATGCTTGATAAAAATTTACCAGTTGCTGATGCGAAACAAGCCCAAAAACACCAAAGTGATCATCATCCGTGACCAATAAAATATCGGCACACGCGTAGGCTTGCTTATAACTACTTTGCGCTTTGGCTTTATTTTGCCAAAGTACTCCACGGTAATTGCTGTCAAAAATAACCTTGCCACCCGCATTTTTATAAACCGCAATCGCGGCCATAAATAGCTGCCTACTTTGATCGTCCAAAATAGCGAGACTAATCGCCGAAAAGTACACGTAATCAAATTGTTTATCCTCAAGATCCGCTAAAAAAGCCTGCTGTTGATCTAGTTTAAAATATTCTCTGGCAGCACTATTTTTACGGTCGTAATGAAAGGTCCGCTCGCCGCTATCATCAAGAGAAATGCCATATGAGCCTAAAGTACGTGCATCACTGCGTAATAAGTACTGTAAATTAAGCCCTTGGTTTTGCCAGCGAGTGTAAGCCTGTTTACTTAATTCATCATTGCCGATTGCCGATGCAAAATATACCTCAGCGCGACTCATTAATAACCGCTTTAAATACACCGCACTGTTATAGGTATCACCACCAAAACACAGTGTATTATTTAGCGATAACTCGCGCATCGCTTCACCAAAAAACGCTATTTTAATCATGCTGCATTTCCTCGCGTTGCGCTTGTAAAATAGCCAAAGCTTGTGCTGATGTACACGTTTGCACAGGAGTGAGTAAAGTGACGATTGCCGCTAACGCAGCGGATGCTAAGGTAGCTGGAATAATAGGATTACTCCAATAAGCCAGCCAATTGGGCATTAAGATAATCGCCAGCGATACACACAGCGAAACAACCAAAGCGGTGATCGCGCCTTGCCAATTAAAACGCGGCCAAAAATGGCCAAATAACACACAGACACATAAGCCGGACATCAAAGTAGCGATCATATTGGTAATGTAACCAATCACGTCGTTAGTCAGTAGCGCCAATAATAAAGCAATACCTATGGTCATCACTAAACCGATACGCGACAGCATCACCACGTCTTTGGCGTGGGGCATACGTTTAAACACTAAACTATAAAGGTCGCGTATTAATACACTCACTGCGGCAATGGCATCAGAGCTGGCACTGGAAATTGTCGCCGACAGGCCCGCAATAATGACCAGAGCCGCTAAGCCAAACGGTAATAATTCAAACGCCATATACGGGAACGAAAAGGCGCTGTTTTCTAATGCGGGGTTAAGTGCATAGGCCACCATGCCAATAATGGCAGGCACAATAGCAAACACTAAATACAACCCGCCTGATAAATAAAACGATTGGCGAATACTTTTTACATGTTTGCCTGAGTAAATTCGCTGGCGAAATGATGGCGCCACTAACACACCAATCAATACCGCAAAAAATAATGATAAACCATGTACGTAACCAATTTTATCGAGTGATAAAAAGCTTTGATTAACAGCTGGCTGCGCACTTGCCATCTCTGCTAAACCGCCTATCTCGTACAGCGCGACTCCCGCCATCAAGAAAAACCCAACAAATAATATCAACGCCTGAATCGAGTCAGTCCATACCACGGCAACATAGCCACCAATCACCACATAAATACTAAAACCTAAGGCAATAATCAGTTTGGCTGAAAACGGTGATAGCCCAGTCAGCCACGCTAAATACATACCACCGCCTAGAATATGTGCCCCTAACCAGCCAATACTGGCGACAAAAATAAACACGGCAATGGTATTTTTGACTAATGGGTGGGCTCCAACATAGTAAGAAACTTCTTCACTCATGGTCATAAATTGATGCTCGCGCACCGGCGCAAATAACTTGGCCAGCAGCAAAATGCCACACGCGCCGCCAAGGCCGTAAATCATCCCTGCCCAGCCATTTAAGTAGGCAAAACCGACCGCCCCCATTGACGAGCCGGTGCCAACCATAGTGGCAACGGTAGTGCCTAACGTAAGAAAAAACGGTAAGTTACGTCCACCCAGTAAAAAGTCATCTCCCCCTTTAGAATTGCGGCTTACCCACCAGCCAAACCAGATCATAAAACCTAAGTAACCTAAAAAGGCCATTAATAATTGCCACTTCATAAGACACCCTGCTGCACCAATCCACGTTGTACCTTACGGCACTTATCATTATTAATTACGAGGTTGATGTTAGTTATTATTCTGTTGATTAATATATCTAAGCCACCTAAGAGCCGTTATTATTTTTTATGCTCTTAGGTATAAATTTTGATGTTGGCAGGAGAAGTTAAGGTGCTTTATAACACGTCACATCCACTTCAACTTTACAGTCGACCACTAAATCCGCCACAGCACAAATACGTGCTGGTGGATTAGCACCAAAATACGCTTTAAATACTTTATTAAACGACTGAAAATAACGTGAATCGGTTAGAATAACGGTAACGTGAACCACATCTTCGAGGCCGTAACCTGCTTCTTTCATAATATCGAGGCAATTTTCAATCGCTAACCGAGACTGATCAATAATGCCACCTTCAACAACTTCGCCATCTTTCATCGGGGTTTGCCCTGACACCATTAACCAACCACCCGCCTCTACTGCACGTGCAAACGGTAAATGTTGACCACCCGTGCCTTTACCGCCCTCAATACCAATTCGTCTAATCATGTTTACTTGCTCCTAAGGATGTTAAAAATTGACCCGAATACGCGGGTAAAACTCGTTTATCTTTAAATGTAGTTTGGCCATTAGTCCAGACTTGGTGAATACCTGAGGCCGGTAATTCTGAATCGACAAATGTTGCGTTATCAATAACCTCATCGGCATCAAATAGCACTAAATCGGCAAAGTTACCGACTTTGATCACGCCACGATTTTCCAACCGATAATTAGCGGCACTGAGCCCGGTCATTTTATGAATAGCGGTTGCCAGTGAAAAAATCCCTTCCCCGCGGCTATAATGTCCCAGCACACGTGGGAATGATCCCCATAACCGTGGATGCGGATGCGGGTCGCACGGTAAACCGTCAGAGCCAATCATGGTTTTATCAAACGCTAAAATAGTTTTTACATCGTCTTCGTTTAAACCATGATATACCGCGCCCGCAGGTTGCAATTTTTTAGCGGCGTCAAGCAAACTCATGCCCCATTGCTTAGCTATATCTGCCAGTAATTGCTCTGCCATTTCTGGATGGGCTTCTGACCAGGTAATAAAAATATCAAAGTCATCGGTCACTTGGTTTAAATCTAAGGTGCTGGAGCTGGCTGCATACGGATAAGCATCACAACTGCATTTTGAGTGCTCACCTTGCGCTGTAAATTTTGCCAGTAGTTCAGGGGCACGCCCCCAATTATTTTTACCCGCACACTTTAAGTGGGAAATAATCACTTTAATACCAAACTCTTGCTCCATTGCAAACGCTTCATCCATTGCTTCAAGTACGGCATCAAATTCGGTGCGTAAATGGGTGGTATAAAGCGCATCGTGCTTTTTTAAAATACCGCCAAATGCGTATATTTCTTGTTCGGGCGCACAATGTGCATTGCGATAGGCAAGGCCCGTGCTAAGACCAAGTGCGCCTTGCGCTATGGCTTCATCTAATTGCAATTGCATCGCAGTAATTTCATCAGCGGTTGCTGGGCGCAGTAAATCAGTCATAACATTGTTACGCAGCGTAGTGTGCCCGACTAAAGCGGCCACATTCACATTGGCCTTTTTACGATTAAATGCATCGATATAATCGCGCATCTGCGCAAAGGTAAATTCGCTTTTCTCGCCCAATAAATTCATTGGATCTGGCGCATCGGCGTTTAATTTTGCAGGGGCGGCACTGATCCCACAATTGCCTGTGATCACTGTAGTCACTCCTTGGCTTATTTTTGCGGCCATATTCGGGTTTCTTAGCAGCTCAAGGTCATCATGGGTATGAACATCTATAAACCCAGGCGCAAGGCACAAACCATTGGCCATTATTTTGTGCGTCGCCTGCCACTGTGATAACTCGCCCAGAGCAACAATGTACTGCCCTTGTATTGCGACATCCATGCGCTGGGGATCATTGCCTAATCCATCAAACACGTTTGCTTGATAAATAATTGTATCTACTGATTGCGAGGTATCGTGCATCATTAATCTCCTAGTGGCGCTCTATCTGGTCCTTCACGGTACTCATCTAATTCATGCTTAATGCGACGCAGTTTTTCTCGAGATTTTTTCTGAGTCAAAATAGCCACTTCACTGGCCAATATGTCTACGGCCGCAAGCATGGCGTAGCGCCCTGTACTTGGCGTAAAAATATAATCTGACTCATTGGTTTTTATTGGTAAGTGAATCGTTGCGATATCAGCAAGGGCACTGTCTGGGCAAATGGCAATCACTTTAGCACCGTAATCTTTGGCAATACTTGCCGCGTCAATTAGGTCATTTGGTAAGCCAGTAAGCGATAACACCACCACCACATCACTGATATCAACACTTGCTGCGGTCATGCGCATCATCACCGGATCGCTATAGGCATTGCTTAGTACATCAAGGCGAAACAACCGGTTGTGGCACTCTTGTGCGACCACCGAGCTGCCGCCGCCAACGCCAAAAATTAAAGTATGTCGGCTCCCCGCAATACAACGTGCGGCTTCTTCCACCAGCGATTGCTCAATAAGCCCGGCATTAATATCTAAAATATCGTGTATAGCTTGATAAATGGCCGGAATATCTTCACGTACTGAGCTGCTTTCACTAATAAAGCGCTCACCTACTGCCAGTGATTGCGCAAGCTGGAGTTTCATATCACGTACATTATCGCAACCTAATGCTTTAGCTAAACGAGTAATTGATGCATGGCTCACTTTAGCGCGCTGTGCTAAATCACTTATACTTGCGGATGCTGCATATTGCAGATCGGCTAAAATTAATTGTGCAACAAGCTGTTCTGATTGGCGTAAATGACCTAAACGCTCTTTAATTCGCGAAACAATATCCAATTACTTATTCTCCTAAAAATACGTGTCAAAGATATCAATAACGTTATAGTTATCGTCTATGACATTAATATAACGCCATTTATCAAATGTAAGGCAAGGATGCGAAGTCCCAAACGCAATAATATCACCGACTTTTAAATTGCTATTTTGTTCAACACGGAGCATGGCATGCTGGTCCATTATTTTTTCAACTTTCCAATCAGCACCCGCTTTAGTAACAACACCGTGTTGATCAATATGTAAATTGGCAATGGGCAACCCAGCATCAAACGCTACATCGCGCTTGCCCATTCCTATAATTGCACGCCCAGGTTCAGGTATTGATTGCACATACGCCCAAATTTCTAAGCATGACTGTAAATCACTGCCAATATTACACGCTAATGGATTACGTGCTAAAACCTGCTGTTGGGCAGCATCATAAATTCCCTGATCATGAGCCACATAACAGCCAGGGCGGATCACCGGCACCATATTTTCAAGCATATTGGCAGGGGCAAAGGCATCACAGACTAAGTCGTACCATGCAGAGCCGCCGGCGGTGATCATCACTTGATCGGTAGCAAATGCATTATCGGCAATCAACTCTTTACACTGCGCAACAGCATCACTTAAAAACGCTGCAACTTGGCTTTGAGTATTTAGTACGCCTTCATACACTTCAATACCCGCAAGCTGTAATGATGGAAACTGACTAATATGTTTAGCCAACTGCTGTAGTTTTTTACTATCAACAACACCACAACGCCCACCGGGCACACCCAATTCAATTAACAGTTTGAGTGTTACACCTTGCTCGCAAAAAAACTCAGCCAGTGACGTCACGTTATCAACATCATCAACTAAGCAGTAAAAATCAATTTCAGCACTGTGCAATAAGTTTGCTAAGTGCTGACAGTTAGCTTTGCCGACCAACTGATTTGCCATAATAATACGCTTAGCACCGGCCTGCGCTGCTACAACCGCTTGATGCACCGTGGCGACCGTAATCGCATATGCGCCAGCACTGAGCTGCTTTTTAAAAATGCCCGGTGCCATCGTTGTTTTACCATGGGGTGAAAACGCCACCTGACTTTGTTTGGCAAACTTTGCCATCCACGCAATGTTGTTATCCAAGCGTGTTTGGTAAATACATGCACAAGGGAGGCTCACTTGTTGCTTAGCAACATTGCAATCACCTTGTATGAGCGCATCGTTAGTGCCTAAGCCTTTATTCACAGTATAAATTTTTGCGGCGTGTTGCATGACTAACTTTCCTATAAATAAAACTCTTATTTTAAATCATTACCTTAGATAGCAACGTTACATTAAAAATCAAAAAATTATCAAATGTTAATGTAATTGTTATTGCATTTTGCTTGAAAGTAATGTTAATTAATAACAAGCAAAGAGTCAACATGTGTTACAAATTAACATAAAATAATAATTAACGTCTAAATATACAGGATGAGGTACATCAACATGAGCATTAAAAACCGTCGCCAGCCTACTCTAAATAAGAGCTTAACAGCGAAAGCAGTCGCCGCTATCATTTGTGGATACGCCAGCTTTGGCGCTTTTGCCGCTGATCAAGCCCAAACAGCAAGTGACGACATAGAAACTATTGAAGTACGGGGCATTGCCGCCAGTAAAAAACAAGATATTAACAACAAGCGTTTTAGTACCGGGGTAATGGACTCTATCACCGCTGAAGATATCGGTAAATTACCCGATGTCACTATTACCGATACCCTGCAACGGATCCCGGGGGTGCAAATTCGCCGCTCAGCAGGTGAAGGTTCAACCATTAACGTACGTGGTATGCCCCAAGTTACCTCATTGCTCAATGGCGAACAATTTTTAAGTGCTGGCTCTATCACACAGCTACAACCTGATTTTACTGATATTCCAGCCGCACTCTTATCCGGTATAGATGTGCTTAAATCGCCACAAGCAGACACTTTAGCTGGTGGTATTTCTGGTACTTTAGATTTAAAAACTCGTCGCCCATTCGATCTTGATCAAGGCAGTACATTGTCATTGACTGGGGAAGCGACACGTGGGAGCTTATCGAAGCAAACAGATCCTAAATTCGTCGCCTTTGCTGGTTACAACAACGATATCTTTGGCATTATTGTCACTGCCGCTTACGACGAAAGCACCTTAGCAAACTATCGCAACGGCACTATTTTAAACTCATCAGAAGTGCGAGGTGAAACGCGCATTGACCTTACAACTGACAGAGACTTTAACGGTGATGGTGATTTTAATGACAGTTTTTACAGCCAGCGATTTTATGGCGTAATGGACCGTGAAACCGAGCGTGATCGCCTTGGCTTAAACACTACCATTCAATATCAAATAGCTGATTCACTGACATTCACCGGTGATTTGTTTTATACAAAAATGGATGATGCCGATCGCAAACAAGGGGTGATGGTTGATAGCGCGCGAGGAGATATCTGGGCTTACTCAGATAATTTCATCCCACGTCTAGATAATGGTAAAGGTGGGCAAATATACACTGTTAACGATACAAACTTAAAAGTACGCCGTGTTAGTGCCTACTCTGAAAGTTTAACGAACGATCGCGAATCAACCAACGCCAGTTTTTTATTCGAATACCAAGGTGATGGCCCATTATCTGGCGAGTTTAAGTATATTCATGGTTCAGCAGAGCGCAGCCATACAGAAAACGTCGCCCATGGCTTTTTAACCTCTGGTGCACAACATGGTTTATTGAAAAATCACGGTGATGGCATTACGCCTGTTAACCCCAATGGTTACGGCCCTGATGAAGTGGATGTAAGTTTTTCTCGCAGTGGCGAGTACCTCACACTTGGCTTTGACGAAGGGTTTGGCAACGACATAAACCAATATAATCTGGTCTCAACCTACTCTGAGAATAACTTTGAAGAAGAAGCGACCCTTGATGTTGCCCGTATTGATGGTCATTATGCCTTTGAGACAGATCATCTACAGAAGGTTGATTTTGGTCTGCGCGCATCAAAACGTGATGTAGAGCGCGAAACCTATATTTTAGTTGCCCCATTTACCACTGGGGATATTACTGCCGATGTGATGTGGAAGGATTCAGGCGCATCTTTGGGTGATACTAACGGTGATGGCGAAAACAGCGTAGCAGGTGGTGATTTAACGATAGGTAAAACCAACTTCTTTAGCGATATGCCTGCCGGTTGGGTAAACCAAGTAAATGGTTTAGGCCCAGGTGGTAGTGGGCACAGTTTTTACTTAATCGACCCAAAAGTGATGGACGACCCAATGGCATTTCAAAATGCCATTTATCCGGGTAACAAACGTTTAGCTAATCCCTCACGTACCTATCAAGTAAAAGAGCAAACCCAAACCGCCTACTTTAAAGCGAACTTTGCCGGCGAATTAGGGGATTTAAGTTACACCGCTAATATCGGCGCGCAATACATTAAAACCGAACTCGACATGCTGCAAAACCAGTTAGGCTCAGCACGCCCTTGCTCATTATGTACCGCCAGTGAAAAAATCGGTGAAAAATGGTTAAGCAGAGATTACTCAGACTTTTTACCATCAATGAACTTTAACTTAAACCTCACCGAAGAGGTTATTTTACGTGCCGGTTACGGTAAAACCATGACCACTTTAGATATTGGTAAGCTTGCTGGTGGTATTAGTGTTGGTCGTACCCGTGCTGGCGATGTACTAGCCGCAGAGCTTGGTGTTAGCCCTGATTTATTAGTGGCTGTACAGGGTCGTCAAAATGGTAACCCTGATTTAGAACCGTGGCGCGCAACAAACTACAACTTATCGGCCGAGTGGTATTTTAACGACAGCGGCTTACTGAGTATTTCAGCCTTTTTAATGGATATGGAATCCTTCATTCAAAGCGGTATAGTAATGCAAGGCCTGCCCGATATTGATGGCGTGGTGCGCCGAGAAGTGCCCGTAAGCACAGAAATAAACGGCAAAGGCGGAAATATCAAAGGCATTGAAGTGGTTTACCAACAAGCGTTTGATTTTTTACCTGCACCATTTGATGGCTTAGGGACGTCAGTTAACTTTACCTATGCGCCAAGTGACAGTGCAAATGTGGATGTTTATGGCGAAAGCTTACCGATTCAAGATAATTCAGAAAAATCAGCCAATGCGGTACTTTGGTACGAAAAAGGCCCATTACAACTACGCCTCGCGGCTAACTACCGTAGCGACCGTTTAGATAGCCTAAGCTCGCCGATGGGAGAGGGAGTAATGCCATTTTGGACCGACAGCACTTTGTACTTTGATATGTATGCCGGCTATGAATTTGCCGAAGATATGAGTATTTATACGTCGGTGAGCAACTTAACTGAAGAGAAGGAAGATATTTATGCGCAGTGGTCAGATCATGTGATCACTCAAAATATCTTTGAGCGCCGTATAACCTTTGGTATTCGTACTCGCTTTTAATTGTAAGTCAATTTGATAGCACCAAATTTGGTATACTTCTGCCCAGGAGATGAAAGACTTAGCACAGTTATTTAAATAAGCTTTTTGCCAAATACCAAACCAGTACAGCCTATAAAGTTGTACTGGTTTTTTTAACAAGCTTACTGAGTTGATTGCCTATAATGATCAACAGCAAAACTAAACAATACTTTAATCATAAAAAATACACTAACCATTAAAAACCACGTAGGAAGAGATAAGTAAATTAGTAAAAAAATCCCGTAGCACATTAAGTTTGCAGCAATAAAACCCTGTATCGATTTACCGTGTAATGCATTTACAACACATGCTGTCACTATCGTATATGTCCAAATAATCAGCGCAATATCCATTGGCTGCGAAAGTAACCATGCAATTGCTACTATATGAACATGAATGGCAATAAAGATAAGTCGGTTTTTCGGGCGTTTTGCATAAAACGCATTCGTGCCAAGGCTAAAATTAGCAATACAGCCCGCTAATACATCAGCGATTAATATAAACGCTAAGATTACCTGCCAATTGTCGAGCTTGATGTCCGCAACAAAATAAACAAGCCAACTTCCTACCAGCGCAAATAATACAGTGCAACTCACCTCTAGCATCGATTGCTTTTCACCAAATACCTCATGCAAAAATTGAGGGGTTTTAAAGTACGCCATTGGTTATATAACTCCTTTTAAAATTTAATAACATTCCTTTAACGCACTAACTTCGCACGCTTTGTTTGCTTTAATCACGACATCAACATGCCTCAATAAGCCACATGCGCGGCGTAAAGCTCACCTACACAAACTTATAATGAATGCTGGTATATATCTATATCAAACCCTCGAAATACAGAGGACTCAATAAACGAAAACCCAGTTCGATTAACCACTTTAACCGAGTTCACGTTGTCAGGCTCAATCAGTGCATATACTCAAATCACCTCAAGATGCGAGTTTCAGTTGGAATTTAAAGCGATTTAGACAAGGCATTGATTGCAAGTAATAGTGGTTCTATTGTTAAAATTAATAACGCAGTATAAATCGCTTTAAAACCAACCCGCAGGGCGTTTCACAGTAACTTACTCCCACCGTTGTTACTTCTTAAAAGGGGCTGCCATTGTTGCAAAGTAACGCCTTGGTATTAAGCCCCTGTGAAACGCTGAATTCTGCATCTTGAGGTGGCTTGGGTATACCGCTTAGCGCAAGTGTATCCTTGGCAAAAGAGAGTACCCCTTGCGTCGACTCAACTGCATAGCCTTTACCTTGCTGCGAAGTAGCCAGCCGATAATTAATGTGTACAAGCTCTTTGTCACCTACTTGATGCTTATTTAGCCCGCACACACCAACAAATTCATTGAAATTGTTATAAATAATCCAATGACCATAGCCGTTTATTCTATACAGCTGCTGGCAGTTTTTTATAAAATCATTTATTTGCAGTTCAGAATGCACACCCACTGTTGAGTGTTTCATTACCAGCGGATCCGCAAGCACAAATGCTAAATCCTCAGCATCACTTGGCGTGATTTCACGTACACTAAGTCTTTGAGTTTCAAAAATAAATGCCACATCATTCCCATTATGTTGTTAGATACTAATAACTTCCTAGGGGCAATTGACTCTTTGTTGCTCGGTTTTTACTTAGCCCGCTAGGTTACAAGCCTCGCGCGCGATTAAATCGCCCCTAGATTGAACAAATTTCAATCCACAAAGGTCAACACGCCTTAGCGCAAACCTACCCTTGCTGTTGAATATATTCCAGTGCCGTCATTTTTTTATAGCTCACATTAGGGTGCATAATGTGTGCAGGCTCAGGGTCGACTACCTCAACAGGAATAGCATAACTGCGTGCGACCTCAAGTGCCATTTGAGTAATGTTTACACTAAACGAAGTGCCCATAAAGACTATTTTGTCAGCATCCGCCATACGTTGCTGCGCTTCACTAATACGGTAAAGCTCGGTGTAGTATTCGTCAAATAACAACACAAAAGGTTTGAAAGACTGGTTCAATACTGGCTGTTGATTATCGATTTTAAACAACTCAAGTAATGAGTCGTGTAAACAGCTTTCGTCTACATCATCCCACGGCGTAGTGTGCGGTGTTACGTCATCGCCCTGATGATGAAACACCGTCATTTGATCAAGTCTGCCATGAATAGCAATGTAATTTTTATTACCTGCTTTACCATCGAGTCCGTCTATATTTTGAGTGATTAAGTTTTTATCGCTAAGCCAGTGATGTACTTCATTAGGTCCATGATTACGATAAGTGGCAAATCGATGGTAATACCACGCTAAAAACTGCCGTGGGTTGTTTTGATACATTGCCCGAGTAGCCATTTCCATCGGTGTGTAGTTTTTACTGCCGATAGTCCAGTAGCCGTCTTCGCCCCGAAAAGTCGGGATACCACTGGCGGCACTGACACCCGCACCAGTGATGTATAGAGTATTCATTATTACTTCTTATTAAAATCATAATCTTGCTCAATAAACTATCGTAAAAAACCAACAAGGTGAATCGATATTAATAATTTTGAGTAATTCATCAGCTTTATTTGATAATAAGATTAAAAACCATTACCATTCGTGCAATATTGTACCCGAAATAATATATTCCCCAATCTTACTAGGAAGTAGCATGAAAAAAACGCTTTTATCCCTTGCAATCACTAGCAGCATTGCCCCTTTTTTATTCAGCTCAGTTGCAATTGCCCATCAAAGCGCGGATAAAAATATTGAACGTGTTGTAGTAACAGCTAACCGCACACAAACTGCAATCAGCGACATTGCAGGTACAGTCTGGTTGGTTGATTTAGAGCAAATTGAAACTCAAATTAATGCCGGTGTTGATTTTAAAAATGCGTTAGCGCAGTTAATTCCTAGCCTTGATTTAGGGAGCCAAAGTCGTGCAAATTATTCTCAGAATATGCGTGGCCGTCCAATGATGGTCATGATTGACGGCGTATCACTGAACTCCTCACGAGGTGTAAGCCGTCACTTAGATGCTATAGACCCATTTAATGTTGCACGTATTGAGGTTATCTCTGGGTCTACCGCAGTTTACGGCGGAGGCAGTATTGGTGGTGTTATTAATATAATCACCAAAGAAGGTGACGGTAATCATGAATTTAATGTCGGTATCAAATCAGGTTTTGCAGGTCATGATGATTTAGGCACAAACTTAGCCGCAGCCACCAGCTGGAAAAATGCACGCTCGAAAGGACGCGTATCTCTGGCTTATAGTCAAATAGATGCCATGCATGATGGCAACGGCGATCCAATCATGATGGATACCACACAATCTGGCCTGCAATATACGCAATCTTTAGATTTAATGGCATCAACAACATTTAAAATTAATCAGCAGCAATCTATTTCGATGTTAGGGCAATATTACAATAACGAAAGCGATGGCAAGCACGGTTTATATTTTGGTGATAATTCAGGTTCTTTATTTGGTGATATGACAGGTGTTGGTATTCGCGCGGGGCTTGAATCTGAGCATGTCCCACAAACCAAACGTAGCCTGTTTAATGTTGATTACCAACATCTTGATTTTTTTGGCCACAACTTAAATATTCAAGCCTTTATGCGCTCTGAAGATTTTGATTTTTACCCCCGCCCTCGTTTAAATTCAACCCAAGACGCTATTTCAAGCTTTTCCAGCTCAGAGCAAAGTACTGATGCTTACGGCTTTAAATTTGTACTTAATAAAAAGTGGCAAGCAGTTGATCTCGCATATGGTTTCGATTACGACAGCGAAGAGTTTGAAGCACTGCAAACCTATTATGATCCAACAATTGCACAAGCCAGTGGCGGCCTCACTATTTAGTCGTTATTTAGTGTCGATCGTTACCCTGGTTTTGAAGTAGACAGTAAAGCATTTTTTGCACAGTTAAGCTGGCAAGTAATTGATAGCCTATCGCTCTCCGCAGGTATGCGACAACAACGTATGAACAATACAGTGTCCGATTTTGTTGCAGGTAGTGCATCAACTCAAATAGCCCAAAACACGGCCCAGTCAGCCGATGCTATTTCCGGTGGGTCAACCGATTATGATGTGACACTATTTAACTTAGGGGCTGTTTTTGATATCACTGATAATCAACAAATATGGACTAACTTTGCACAAGCATTCGAGCTCCCAAATGTAGCCAAATACTACGGTAAAGGTAAATACCTCCCCGCCGATGCAAATGGTCATCTAGCATTGCAAGAAGGCTCAACTGTCAGTATTGGTAATTCACGCTTAAAAGGCATTAAAACTGATTCTTATGAGCTTGGTTGGCGTTTTAATAATGAAGATTTAACCGCGCAAGTATCTGTTTACCAAAGTCAGTCTGATCAAAGTATTGTTACTAACCGAAAAACATTACTAATCGACGTAAAAGAAAGCCCATTACGCACCCGAGGTATTGAAGGTCAAATTGACTACGACATTAATACCGCGTTTCGACTTGGCGTTAATGCACATTTTGTACGTGGGCAGAGTAAAACTGCACAAGGCGACTGGGCAAAAATTGATGTTACTAAAGCCAGCTCCTCAAAATTCACCAGTTATGTCGCGTGGCAAGGTGATACTTTAAATGTGCGTTTACAATCTAAAACCATGTTTGATTTAAAAGATGATGGCAGTAAATTCAATGCTAAAAAAGCAGATCGCCAAATTGATGGTTACACAGAGCTTGATTTAATAGTTAACTACCCGTTATCAACAGGCACTATAAACTTTGCTGTTACTAATTTGCTAGATAAAACATACACAACACAATGGGGCAAAAGAGCTATTTACTTCTATAGCCCAGGCTATGGCCCAGAAGCACTTTATGATCATAAAGCGCGCGGGCGTAGCTTTAACTTAAACTACAGCGTTAAGTTTTAATATAGTAAAAATCATAACCAAAACGCTGCTACTTTGCAGCGTTTTGTATTTTATAACCAAGCACTTTATTACTCACTTGCTGATGATTATCCATCCCGCCAATGCGGTACAACACACCGTTATGTTCAAGTAAACCACGGTGATCCATGCTTGAGGATTCAGCCGGGGTAAGCACATTCCAGCGATTACTTACAATATCAAAACGCCACACGTGGTTGCTCGCTGGTGCTGGTTTACCGTTGTACCCCATGCCATCGTAATTATAGGGATTTGACGATCCTGCAAGCATATAAATAGCACCGTTAAAGCGGGTGGCCGCCATACGATAATGTGATGTTCCCGTTGGATGTGGCAACGTGCGCCAATCAATTTTTAATGGGTTATTCTCATCAATAGTGCCTTTTAAACACTGAGCAACGCTTGCAAATGATCGACGTTTATCAACGTTTGCCTGCGTTTTTACGCCATCACACACCACAATTGTATTCCCACTAATTGCAGCGGCTTGACCAAATACCGGTTCACCTAAAAATGGCGATGCCTGTTGCCATGTATCGGTTTTTATATCGTACACTTGCACAAGATTTACATTGCCATCGTTATGCCAACCGCTGACTAAGTAGATATAACGCTGCTGATAAGTGAGTGCTACGCTGTCGTCAACTGGAACCGGCATTGTACTAAGCTCAGTGTAGCTATCGTTTTTTAAATCATAACGGTATACATCAGGGCTGGAAATTTCGCTATGATCTGCGCTTAGCGTATAACCACCAAATACATACGCATATTCACCTACACCAACGGCTGTACTGGCTAAACGGCCTTTAATTGATAAGCTACTGGGAACGGGTGCTTTAGCGTGCCATTTAGCGTCGCCTAGTTTTAATGCCCACACTTTATTGTGCACACTGGTATGATCTTTACTCGCGCCAATGCCCATAAAACTTAAAAAATAGGGCTGCTCATTCACAATTACTTTTGCTACTGCATTATTTGCAACTGGTTCGGGTAATACTGGAAGCGCGCTAAGCGCAATCGACAACAATAAACTCATTAGACCTCATTAAACCTCATTAAGCACAAGTACGGTTTTTACCACTATTTTTTGCTTGATAGAGTAAAGCGTCGGCATGTTGAATGTCGCGCTCAATTGCAGATGAATCTGTGATCTCAGCAATCCCCATACTCACGGTGATGCTTATAGTATAACCGTCAATATGCAGCGGCTGTGATTTAAGTGCGCCATGCAACGTATCTGTTAATTGTAACGCTTTTGCTTTGTCTTTATTTGGTAAAACAAATAAAAACTCCTCGCCGCCCCAGCGTGCCACTAAGTCGTTATGTGTAAGCTGCTGCGTAAAAATACCAGCAAGGTGGGTTAATGCATGGTCTCCTACAAAATGACCATACTGATCGTTTATTTTTTTAAAATCATCTACATCAAGCAATATAATCGAAAAGACAGGATTAATATCGTTACTTTTTAATTCCGCCAGCTTTGCCATCATACTACGTCTATTGGGTAGGTTAGTTAGTGGGTCTATAGTGGCAAGTAATTCATTTTTTTGCGCTAAAAGCGTCAATTTTTCACTGTGGTGTTGCCTAAAGTGTTCATATAATCCACTTAGTGCAGCCACTATAATAAACGTTAAAATAATACGGGAAGGAAAATGTAAAGTACCGTAATCGGTAAATTGAAAAGTAGACGCTAAATAAAAGGCATACAACATTACTAATACAAAAAAGAAAATATCAACAATGCCTTTTTTAAAACCACGAATAAAAAAGGTGATCGGTGCAACAACATAAATCCACAATGGCCCAGTTCCGTGACTCCCTCCGGTTAAAACCAAGTAGAACATCAAAATATAAATGGTGTATAAAATAGTGGTCGAAGCAAGTAATAACCGCTTATGTAAAAATGCAGTAACAAAAAATGAAATTACAAAACAGATGGACGCTATAACAAGTACTAAACTTAGTACCCCTAAGCCGCCCCAAAATGCCATAACAGACATAAAACTGGTAGTTAAAAAACCAATTACGGAAAATAATTTTATTATTAGCTTTCGTTGCGCTAAATCTGAATAGTTACTCACTGATAAATCTACACCATATAATTAAATCAAATACGTACCTAAATCCTAAAAGCTCCGCCGTTAATGCTGTGCAGGGGGATTTATTTGCTAATACGTTATGGCCATTTATAAACTTTAAATTATAAATATGCTACTAAAAACGATATATATTATTCCATTTAGTTTAGTACCCAAGAATTTTAGGGACATAACCATAATTTAAGCTTTAGCGGCATTTAAAGCATCATGATTTAATATTAAGCGCCCATCGACGCAGTGATCTCTTCTTTTTGAACTAAAACACCCTTTAAGAGATTACCTATTACAAACTTTAAATGTGATTTAGCCAACGTTTAATAATATGCAAAAACCCGACAAAATAGCTCTGTGTAGTATTTGGATATTACCCGCTCCGGATCCACATATGTTTTACTAGACTCTCTTATATTTTTGTATTTGAACGCACTTAAAGCAGCGAGCAAATACCTATTAAATTTGGAGCACAGCATGGCTAGAGTACTAATGATCACCGGTGATTTTGTCGAAGACTATGAAAACATGGTGCCTTTTCAAGCTTTATTAGCAATGGGACACGATGTTGATGCCGTATGCCCTGATAAAAAAGCAGGCGATACAATCGCAACGTCAATTCATGATTTTGAAGGCGACCAAACTTATACAGAAAAACGCGGCCATAACTTTGCATTAAACGCGACATTTGCCGAGCTTAATGTAAATGACTACGATGCGCTTTATTTACCCGGTGGCCGTGCCCCTGAGTATTTACGTTTAAACCCTAAAGTAATCGAAATTATTCAACACTTTGCAACGGCAGATAAACCCATTGCTTCTATTTGCCACGGCCCACAATTACTCACCGCTGCAGGAGTGCTTGAAGGTAAAAAAGTATCAGCATACCCAGCTTGCCAGCCAGAAATAAAAATGGCGGGTGCACAATACGTAGATTTACCGATGGACGGCGCAATCACAGATGGTAAATTAGTAACGGCCCCGGCATGGCCTGCACACCCTGCCATGTTAAAGCAATTTGTGGCATTGTTATAAGCACTGCTAATACAGCATCGAGAGGTTAATTTTTATGTGCCAACTTTTTATTAATGCCGACAGCCGCTTATGGACCTGTCGTACCAAATCTTTGCGTATTGATGGCGTTGTTACCTCAATCCGTTTAGAAGAGTTTTTTTGGGATATTTTAGAAGAAGTCGCATTTCGTGATCAAATGACCGTAAACCAAATGATCACTAAGTTGTATCTTGAGTCTCTTGATGCTGATCACGACATAGGTAACTTCACGTCATTTTTGCGTGTGTGCTGTTCGCGCTATTTATCGTTGGTTGCCGATGGCAATTTAACCCGAGAAGACGCATTACCCTTAAATGATATAGACGCAACGCATTTGTTAGAACAAGAAAAACTACGTACCAGCGTGCGTAAAAACCTATTTAATGACACATCATTAAAGCCTTCACTAAATTAGAGCTCTTATGTCACAGTCACAGTTAGTCGCATCATTAAAAGAAATCGTTGGCGTTCGTTATGTATTAACAAGCGACCGCGCCACCGCGCCTTATCGTACAGGCTTTAGAGAAGGCCATGGCCCCGCGCTTGCGGTAGTAAAACCTGCCACACTATTACAGCAATGGCATATTTTACAAGCCTGTGTAAGCGCCAATGTCATTGTTATTATGCAAGCGGCCAATACCGGCTTAACGGGCGGCTCAACCCCAACTCAAGGGTGTGACCGTAATACGGTTATTATTAACACAACACGAATTAGCGATATTCAAGTACTGCCCGCGCAACAACAAATTGTGGCATTTCCAGGGGCTAGCTTATTCTCACTAGAAAAAGCCCTCGCCCCGTATGGCCGAGTGCCACACTCCGTTATCGGCTCCTCGTGCATTGGCGCATCGATTGTTGGCGGCGTATGTAATAACTCAGGTGGCGCATTAGTGGAACGTGGCCCAGCGTATACTGAGCTTGCCTTATATGCACAAATAAACAGTGATGGCAGCCTAAGCTTAATTAATAATTTAGATATTGACCTTGGTGACACACCAGAGCAAATACTCACTAACTTACAAAATAAGAAATACAGCGAACACGATGTAAAAACAACAGCAAAAAAAGCCTCTGATCGAGAATACGCTAACTGGGTGCGTAAAACGGATGATGATACCCCTGCACGCTTTAATGCTGACCCACGGCGCTTGCACCAAGCCAGCGGCTGCGCAGGCAAACTCGCTGTTTTTGCAGTACGTGTAGACACCTTTGCCAAAAACGAACAAGAACTTACTTTCTATCTTGGTACTAATTCATCGACCGCATTACAAGCTGTCCGCAAAATATTGCTAGAGCAAGCCACCAGCTTGCCTGTTTACGCTGAGTATTTGCACCGCGATATTTTTGAACTTGCTGATAACTACGGCCGCGATACGGTTTTACTCATAAAAAACCTAGGCACAAACTGGCTACCTAAGTTTTTTAATATTAAGCGCCAACTTGATGCTGTATGCCAAAAACTGCCTTTTTTACCAAAAAACACCATTGATAAATTAGTTTATCGCCTTGCTAAGCTGTTCCCAAGCCAAACGCCAAAGAAACTCCAACAATGGAACAAGCAATACCAACACCAATTAATTTTGACTGTCAAAGGGGATGCTCACCAGCAAACTCTAGCACTGCTTGAGCAAGTTAAAAAAGACTACCAACTTGATTTTTTTCAGTGTAGCGAACAAGAAGTAAAAGCAGCGTATTTGCTGCGTTTTGCAGCCGCAGGCGCAGCAGTACAATATGCAAAAATAAACCATAACGAAGTTGAAGATATTCTCGCGCTAGATATTGCACTCAAGCGTAACGACAACGAATGGTTTGAAAAGCTACCACCCAGCATTACCGATAAACTAGTGAGTAAACTTTATTATGGCCATTTTTTGTGTCACGTATTTCATCAAGACTATTTAGTACGTAAAGGCGAAGACTGCAAAGCCGTAAAAGCGGCTTTACTCGCACTGTTAGAGCAACGTGGTGCCGAATATCCTGCAGAGCATAACGTAGGGCATCATTATCATGCCAAACCTGCCTTGGCCGATAATTACCGACACTTAGACCCAACCAATACCTTAAATGCAGGCATCGGCGGTATGTCTAAAAAGCGTGATTACGCAGAGTAGCGTATAGCTGCGGGCTTACCGTGTGTAAGTCCGCGTTAAATCCACGCTAAATCATTGCAAGCCCAATAAAAAAAACCAACTCAATTTTGCAGACACCGTCTGCAAAATTTAATTATTAAAAACACTCAGGAAAGTATTCTCGCAATAGCTTCATCATATTACGTTTTTGTTTAAAGCTTTTAGCGAGTGTACCAATCATGTCATACAATAGCGTGCAGTCAGCGTTGGTGTCTTTTAAGTTTTTTTCTATTTTAATTAATAAATTAGTTGCTTCACGGTAAGCGTCATTATTGGTTTGTCCAATTATGTTGCCAAGTGATTTGTGATACAAGTCAATCGACTCTTGTGGGTATTGCGCCATAATTAAACCAGCCAACGTTATCAATTGGCTCGACTTAACCTCATGTTTTGCAGCTAATGAACGTGCTTTTGCAATGTCGTTTTGATCAATATAAAAATCCAGTAACTCACTCGGATAATTAGTAAAGCGATAAGCACCTTGGTTTGATTTAGCCGCTTTATCTGACAAAGAAAGTAATAATTGCTCTACCTTTTGCGTAAACTCTGCATCAATGATACCGGTTTTTAGTTGTAGCGTTTGTAAGTTTTTAAAGCCATTAAAACTCGGGCTATCAACAAATAACTGCCACGCTATTGCCCATGCGGCCTTAAATTCTGATAACTCAAGGCGAAGTGCTATTTCATCACGTTTACATGCCAACACTTCATGGGACTTATTTGCCCGTTGATACGCTTGCTTTAAATAGTACTCGGCATCTAATAAGTCATTACGCGCTTTGCAAAGTGCAGCTATTTTTAAATAATCATCTGAATCATGGGCTGTTAGTTTAATTAAATGCAGTTGCTCTTGCCAATCATCCTGTTCTTGCGCTTGTTTTATCAATACCGAGGTAAGGCGTGTAAGTGCGTTTTTTTGTCTCCAGTCATCAAAATCAACGCCTGCTTGCAGTCGTTTTTCTATTGCCGCTGTACACTGTGATAAAAACAAGGTATTTACACTTGGCGTTATGTCAAAGTCATGCGGCACACTCGGGAATACATCGTATTTATAATCTTCAAAATGTTCAAAAATCCACTGCGCTTTTTGCTCATCAGGCCAAGATAGTTGATTAAAAAGTTCGCTCAATTTTTGGTTAATACTCCCCTCTATCTCAAAGCGAAAGCCGCCCGAGTCATCTATCCCCTCAAGCACTGTATTTAAACGTACCAAGGCTTTAAGATTCAGCTGCCATTGCTGATCAACAGGCAGTTTTTCTATTGCAGGGAATATCATTTCAAACAATGAGTCTGCCTCAGCAAAATAGCCTCGCACTTCACTCCAGCCCCATATTTGCTTTTTAGGCAACGCCTTGGTGATAAGTTTACTTAGCTCCCCTGCGCCCATTGCCTGTTTATCGTTTGCCATTATAAGTACCCATTTGTCGTACTCATGCTCTGACTCGTCTAAAAAAGCCATGATTATATCGGTCAGTTCAGTAGTGGGTTTATCCATAAACCACGCGATGAGTTCACTGCGCTCATTATCTTGCGCTGTTTCATCATTAGCATTTGCATCAGCGAATTCAGCAGCGGATAAACTATTTACTTTGAGCGCCACGGCAACGCCATGTTTGCATATCTCTTGATAATCGCCTGCAGGGCATGTACAGCTAGCCAAAAATTGCCCTGCCGCGTTATTTTCTAAAGTGACTTTGTATTTAAACTGCCCCGCCACGGTTGCCATTGCCTGGTTATCAATAATAAGCAACTTGCTAACATGGTTTGACGCAAACAACTCACAACCCAGATCGAAGGTTTTGCTGGCCGCTCGTTGTTGTATATCATTTAAATCAAACATGGTAATCAGTCCTTATCCACATAATTAAAATGCATTAATCTTTTTCCAATTCTTACTAAAGCATAATCTAATTGCGATACTAGCCATAAGCTGTTTACCCCTCTTTATTCGCTTTCACGCTCTGCGCTTGTTCAAATATTTCTTTGTATACTTCATCGCGGCTGATTGGTGGGTACTTAAATTTAGCCAGTATTAAAATAAGCTCTACTCTTAGGGATGATTCATAGCTTAGTTCTTAAGGAACATTGATCGCGTAACTTCCTATTTTAAAACGGCAAATGTCACTCTCTTTTTCAATGGATTGACGCTTACAATTTTCCGCTAGTAGCTTTAGTACACGGTGTATCTTGTGGCTGCACCGTGTTTGCTCCATGCAACCTAGAATATCATCCAACCAAAGATAACTGCACTTGCTCGCTCTAAATGTCGAGATCGCACACTTAAACATCGTCGCTGCACTATGGCAGATAAAACGCTTGATCAGTGTTTGCAGTATGCTCAACCAAACCAGTGATTCGGCAATATGTAGGTCTCGTGTGATAAATCCCTTAAGGTTGTTCCATGACTTTAGCTCTTTGAAAAGTAGCTCAATTTGCCAACGAGTTGCGTATATATCGAGTAACTCGTCAAAGTTAAACTGTACTTCTTTTAAATTAGTAACAAGAAAAACGGGGCGCTTTTCATCCGGTAAATAGATAAGTCTGTACTCGGGTCCATTTTTCTTCCAACGTACTGTTAATTCAAGTGGTTGACTTGCGAATTTATCGAGTAACGTTTTGAGTTTAATATTCTTCTCTTTGAGTTCTATACCCGCGCAATAAGCTGATGTAACGATTGGGTTGATGTTTTTATTTGCTCTGACCAAAAAATAGCCGCCATCTTGGGATACTTGCTCAAAGTAATCTAAGTCAAAATACCCTGCATCCGCAAGTAATAACGTATCTTCAAGTGTGTGACTACCCGGTAAAAAGGCTCGCTCAGTTTCAACATCAGGACGGGTATCTATTTCGCAGGGTTGTTCATTAAATAGGTCATAAGTAACATGCAACTCAATTGCGGCAGGACTTATAGCAGTAAAACGACCAGCAAAAACCTGAGCTAATTCATCATGTAGAGCAAATGAAGAGCCATCTTGTAATAACACGCGTTGTATTCCACGCTGGATAAAAAAGGTTTTATCCAGCGTGTTTAGAGTTAATTTAGACATCGCTTGAATAACGAGTTCACGGAGTAATTCAGTCAAGGCTGGTTTTCGGATTTGGTTATGAAAAGGTTTATAACTGATTGTGCAATCAGTCTGCGTTTTAAGGTTTTGATGGATATCTGACAAGTTAGCGTCTTGCAAGCAAGATAAGCTTTTGAATACGGCTTTGAGTAAAGAAACAATCGACAAACATCGATGGCGGACTTGAAACCCAGAGGTTTTTGCAAGCGCGATTAGGTGCTTTTCTGAGATGAGGGCTTTTAATTGATTTGAAACTTGGTTAATCTGCATGTGAACTCTGTTTTTAGTCATTTTTTTATTGGCGTAACTATTTGATCATTAACAGAGTTCAACTTCAAGTTTCTTAAGATCCAACCTATGTGCAAATATTAGAGTAGTGCTTACATATTGCTATACAACTTTGTCTTTGATTACAAAACCTATAAAGGGCTTTACTAGGTGGTGCAGATTGATTTCTTCTAAAAGCAGGGGTATCAAAAATATCCGATACTTTTCGCTCAGTGGCGATCACTTTAGAACGTGACTCATTTTTAGTCTCATTCAGTATTAATGCCTAGCCAGTAAATTAATTTGTGCAATTGCGCATTCCATTTTAATTCGTGCTGAGCTATTGGCTGAATGAACGGCTATTGTTGGTGGTACAAAGCCATCAATAAACACTGCCCGCTCAATCCAAAGTAAAACGTCATAGCCAGTGCCTTTGTTATCATTACCTAAATCATGATCAAGGCTGAGCTGTTTTACTTTTCCGCTCTTCAAAAATGCAATCACTTCATCAGGCCAATAGGCTCGTAACCAACCGGCTGGTGTTTCTCTTTCATCATCTAAATATACGTTCATAGGTATCTCACTGAGAAATGTTTTCAGACTCTGAAAGCAATAACTAACAACACTTTAAGCTATATAATAATAGTTATTTTCCAGATGGTGCTGGAGCTTGGTTACGTATAAACGCTGGTATGTCAAAAATATCAGAAGCTTGAGGTTTAACTCTTGCAGCTGGCGACTGTTCGACTTCGCTACTAGGCGCATTATTGAAAGGTTCAACAATCATCTTAGCGCTTGCACCGGTTGCGATGATCAACAGCTCATAATTAGTTGCTAAGCTCTCAATTTTAGATACACCACAGATCACTAGCGCATTAGGGCTTACTTGTTGGCGAACCGTGTCGGTAATGAGATTATAACTTCCTAATGAGATCTCGTCTTTACAGTTTACTTGCACAATAACACCCGAACTGGATGACATATCCACTTGGTTCACTAACGGATTATTGAGCGCGTCATCAAGTGCGTTAGGGAATTCATCCTCAAGATCACATTTACCCACACCTAAAACAGCATCACCTTTGCAATCCATAATTTTCGCAAAGTCATTTAAATCAACGTTAATCAAACCTTGATAGCACAGCATATCAATCAATGATTTGATAAGTGAGTGTAATATTTGGTTGCTGTGTTTAAATGCATCAAATAAATCAACGTCATCCCCTAACACCTGAATCAGCTGATCATTAGGTAAAGTGATCACTGCATTTGCATGCTCTTTTAAGGCGTTCAACCCGGTTTGTGCAACATGTGATCTAAACTGCCCTTCACTGCTAAAAGGCAGTGTTGCAACAAATATCACAGGCTTATTTTGTTCACGAGCAAGCTCTGCGATATAAGGACTGGCGCCGGTACCAGTACCACCACCTAGCCCTGTTGCGCACAATAAAATATCGCAGCTATTTATTAATGTTAACAGTTGATCTTTGCTTTCTTGCGCCGCTTGTAAACCAACCTCAGGATCGGCGCCAGCACCATAACCATGTGTCAGTTCAGCGCCAATCAGCACGGCATCATCACTTTGGGTATGTTCGAGCACTACTTTATCGGTATTAACACTAAATAACTTTGCTTGTTTACTCTCGCGCTGCTCATAAATACTATTTAACGTATTACAGCCACAACCTCCAATGCCAAATACACCAATAGATAAACCATCTTGCTGCTCAATTAATTGAAACATAACTACTCCTTAACTTTTAAAGGAGCATAACAAACCGGTGCGTCAAAAATTGACGCATCCAACTAATTAGAGTTATTGATAGTTACTAGCAGCCGCTTTAAGTTTTGTGATGATTCTTTTCCTGATTTGCTCAGGTTTTATAACTTCAAGCCAATGAGCACATTTAAATAGCTCATTGGTGAGTTGTTCTGTATCAATCGTTTGATAGGTGAGTAATACATTTTTATCGTCAATATATTGTTTGTCAGTCAGCTCACCAAGTTCAATAAAACCTTGATTAACTGCCGAGTGGTTAGGCACTTTTACAATTAACTCGATCGTTTCTTGCTTCATGCCTTTATTAATCGCACTGCGCAGCGACTTTAACTGCTCATTGTTTGGCTCACGTCGTGTTTTTTGCAAAATGTGTACATTACGAATGCGGTAAACCGGCATCTGGTAACATTTATCGTGAAGCGACCCCACCATAAACTGCGCCATTAAAACGCCGCCTTGCTCGACTAAGTTATAAAAGCTCAATTCAGCAAATTTTAGCCAATGTGCCTCATCATAAAGCACCCTATAAAGCTCAGCGCTCACCGCACGCTTATGCTTAATCGCATGCTCAATTTGCGTCACTAACTGAGTATCAACATTCACTTTTAACGACGGTTTAGGCAGGGTTGCAAGCCAGTCAGGCACATGACCATTAAAACGTTTAAGAGCCTGCTCTGCTTTAGTATGCACAGAGCGTATCACATCGCTCGGTATAGATTGCGGTAGTAGCTGCTCTAGCAGCAAATAATGCTCTGCAACTTCAGTACTCATTACTCTTGAGTTACCACCTCTCCACTGCGCATTGATTGACCAGCCAAACGGTTTACTGCGCGTGTCTTTTTCAAGGCCAAAACAACCTTGCTCGTAGAGTGATTGTAGGTCACGTTGGAGCATGCGGGTTGAAAGGTCAAAGCCACGTTCAATTAACTGCTGTTGTAATTGTTGTGTCGAGATAGAGCTTGGCCCCATTGGCACAAGCTCGAGAATAAATAAATGACGATGTGAATTCATTAATAAACTTTTATATCAAGGAGTAAAATCCGGTGCAGCTGAGCATAATTCATCATAATAATGTGAAAACGCATCATCTCGTTCACTTATAGGGATGACAACTCCATGTAATTGTGAGCGAAGTTGATCCCAGCGTGCATGCAATACCTGCCAATTATATTCGTCATAAGTTCCCTTAAATATAACCTGCTTAATTTCAATAAACGGAAGCTCTCCCCCTTGGTCTTGTTGCTCATAAAACTCTTTCTCCCAACGAGATCCGAGCCTATCAACACGACCTATTTGTTGCTCAACAACGCCAGGATTCCACTCTGGGTGTAATAAATATACGAACCGACAAGCTTGATGTAAATTTAACCCTTCTCTTCCAACTACTGACTGTGCAACTAACACATAAGGAAAACTGTTCTTACGATTAAAACCCAGCTGTAACATGCGACGACTTGCCGCTGATGTATTCCCATACATTAAGCGCGCCATGCCACCTCTAACATGTTCATACTCTTCTTTTACCCTTGCTTCTATACAGGGCCAAAGCTTGCTTGCTTCTTTTTCATCTAATTGACCATCACCATCGGCATCACCTTCATTCTCTGCTGTGACTGCACCCATTAGATCAATAAAACCCTGAGCAACCTCTTCAGATGTTAAATTAAAATCGCTTGAATCTGATAGCTCATAAATAGCACGCGTCATAAAGGTAAGAACAGCATGTTCCTCTGAGCAGGCTTGTTCAACAGATTTTTTAAATGCTTTGAAGAGCTGTTCACAACGTGTATCCAATAAAGAGATTGAGTGTTCAATATTTTCAATCAGGTGTTGTTTAGTTTGATCAACTTGATTAGCATGCTTTTCATATTGACGTTTTAAACGATCATTTATTTCATCAATACTCCAATTTAAACCAAGTTGCTTTGACGCAAATTTGGCCGCATGCACTTCAGAGTCATCATTTTCTTTATCACTGATATGAACTTTAGTTTGAGGCCAAAACTCTTTTTTATCTAGCCTGCGTAGCATTTCTCTTGCATTTAATAAATTAACTAATATCCTCATAGGCTTGGTCAACTTACCAAACACTAATGCTTTTTGACCCAACATTAAATTATTTTCAATTTCTGAAATAACTTTTAATAATGCAGGATGTTGATATAACGATTCATCTCCACTTGCATATACCTCAGTAATCTGTTTTTTCCACCAGTGAGCCCGTTGAAGCTTTTTACTATCATCATTGTTCAAATCATTTTCTAGCTCGTCATCTTCATGAGATGAATAAGCTGAGTTATCTATAATTGCAGCAATCCCGTGACCATTAGCTAGTGTAAGTCGTGCTCTTTTTGAAGTCGCATCTTGCATAATTGAAGCAGCAGATAGCCCTTCAACAGAGCACACTATTTGCTTCCACTGCTCTGATAGTTCTTCTACTTTAATTTCTACCTGGGTATGCTTCCTATATGCATTAATTGGTAAATTTGAAACAGAGTGAAATTGTTGAATTGTTGGGTCTTGTCGCTTATCTCTTCTTAATAAATAAGGTTTCAACGAATTCTCAAACGCTCTAGCGGCCCGCTGAAAACTCAACCGAGATTGCTCATCAACCTTCCAATATAACTTGAGTTTAGCGACAGCTTTAGCATAGTTATCAACACTCTTTAAAATAGGCTGCTGATCAGATTCGGATAACTCTATTCTATTGAGCATTTGTTGCCATTGCTCAACATTTAACTCAACAGGTGTAGCCGTCATAGCTAACCGGCGACCATTATCATTTTGAATAATAATTTCATTCAAAATTCGGCTTAAGCTACTGCTTTCACCTCGACTTTTATGTGCTTCATCTATAACAACTAAGTCAAATGAACCGAGTCCTAAACCTACCGTTTTTTCCAACAAATTTCGGTATTCACTTCCAGCAGAAAAATTATCCCCGCCAAATGAATTTACACCCCATTCAAAGTTTTCAATGATGCAATATAAAATTTTCTTTCTAGGATCACTATTCGATAAGTAATATGTTTGTTCAACTATTCTACGTGCGCAATATTCAGCATCCATATATTTTAGGTCTTCATGGCTATTGTAACCATTAGGTAACCTGTTATTTTTAGCTTTTCGCCACTGTGCATACACTTCTGGTAGCAGTGCCCAACGACTTGAATGAGAATTACCACCAATGCGCCAATTCGCAAAATTTTGAGATAATAAAATAACCGACTGTTTATCCCAATGCTCTTGCTTATCACCATCAGCCCAAGCAGACATAAAACGCCAGAGACTATTTACTGTGTGCTGTGGCGCTAAATCTGCTTCGCGATCATTAAGCTCTTTTTGCCATTGGAATCCTAATGTTGTGGGCACAATAATGGCTGTACGACCACCTGCTTGTTTAACAGCATGGATAAGCTCAACTGCTATTCGTGTTTTACCCATGCCAACTTCATCAGCAATAATTACTCCTGTGTTAGCTATCCTATTTAATATCGCATTTACACTTTCTTTTTGGGTTGAGTTCAGACGCTCATTGAATGCGAGAGTATCTTTTATTATTTTAGCAACCTTTTCCCAACCTAAAAAATTACTCACCTTTGCCTCCAAGCGTTATTAACTGATTCAATTCCAAACTATGTTCAATTTTTCTTAATAATGACTCATATAAACGACCTTGCTCAGTACTTGAGTCTTCTGCAAAAAGAGGTCTAAAAGGGGCTGCCCATAAAGGGGACAATGGATTAATATTAATTTCTTTAAAGTAAAAGATTGCTGCTGACTTACTCATTTGACAAAATATTTGCTCTAAACGATAACACCACTGTTCCCAGTTGAATGGATCTAGTTCTGTTTGTTTTTGTGCTACATGTTCAATCAATAACATCATTTTATTTATATAATAATTAGAACCTGATGCCTCTTGCTGACAATTTAATGCCACTGAATGACTTTCATCTAGCACCTCGCCATCGAAACCGTCCTCTGCGGGCAAAGTAGGGAATGCGCCTAGCAAGTTCCATGCGTCATCTATCTCTAACTCAGGCAAAGCGGTTGCTGCCATTCGTCCAAACTCATCGAATACAGGTATATAAATGCTGTGCGTCTCATCTTTGATATTCCACGTAACTTTCACTTGCCTCGGAGTATTATCGGGCCAAATTATATTTTCACCTTTACACTCACACGCGTAATTTTCAGCGTACCAAACTTGATAGCTTTTTGTATCATCAGTATTAGGTCGTAATAAGCAACCTGTCTTAGTTAAGCTACAAATAGTAAAATAACTTATCGGTGCAGCTACAAATTCACCGTCGAGTTCTGGCATCCCTTTCCCTGAGCACAACTGCGTAGCATCTGTAATAATAGTTTCTTCATCCCAATTAATAGGCAATTTATCACTAATACAATTAGCTGAGTCATCTTCGCCATACCAACTCAATTCTTTTGGAGAAAACACAACTCCCGCTTCTAGGTTGCCGCCATGCAAACTTGCTTTACTTAAAAAGCCAGGCGTTGTTAAATTTCCTGACCCTAAATACAACCATGATCTTTTGCAGATATCGTCACTTCCATTTTTGGCTGAAAATATAAACTTTGCATGCAATGATCTTCGATAATTTTTACTTTGATAAACAGCATCGTAAGCAGGCCTAACTGACCAATCATTTGTATTTAATATATCTAAAGTTTGAGCGACTAGTTGACAATTATCAGGGTTGACATAAATATCTTTTTCAGCTGTTTTAGTTAAGAGACCAGCCTGCTGTAATACTTTTTCAATCTCAGAAATCACTTTTGGCACTTTGCTCTTATTATCTCCACCTTCATAAAAACCAGAACCAAGGGCTAAATAATTGCACTTTGTATTATTACTATGTGTTTTTATTAAATGTGGTAACTGTGTAATGAGTGCTTGCTTTGTATTATCAAAAAAGCGAGGTTGTACATTTTTTACTGGCTTAATTTCACCTAAAACATGTTGATAGTGTTTAAACCTTAACGCTGTCGCTGTCGCTGTTGCTATTGCTGTTGCTGTTGCTGTTGCTTTATTTTCTATTCTTACGCTATTTAATATATCGATATTAAAAAAAGTTAAAGTGTGATTGATAAAATCATTCACCTTGGCAATATCAGTTTGCACTTGATGATTATCACTATAGGCTACTTCATAATCAATCGACCAAACCATATCTAAACTGTCTTCTATTGTTTGGCGTGTCCAATTCCCCGTAGACACAATAACCCTAATAATTTTTTGCTCTGTTAGCTTATTTTTAAATAGTAATAACGCTACTTTTGCATGTAACAATCTAAACTTTTTTTCTGTATTAGATTTAGCTGCTAAATGAACCAACCCAGGGCAGTCAACCGCAGATATCTGGTGATGGTTTGGGTCTAACATCATGGCTAAATAACCACTTCCTTCATAGGCTCTTTGTGATTTAATTGTTTGCGTAAACTTATCAAGTGCATCATTAAAAAAGTGAGTATCTGCCGAATATCCAGTCAACAAGCCAAATTCACCAATACAATCTGTCGGTGGCACAAAATAAGCCGATAAAGAAAGTGGTAATGGATTACTCATCTGCTTTCTCCTTTTTATTTAGCCACATATCAAGCTGCCCATCGAAGTCAATATTCAGTAAATACAAGTTCCAAAAACGAAATGAAACGCCTTTTGGAAACAAGCTTTCTGTTTCGCCAGCGTCGTTAGCTTCTTGCTGCTCGCCACCAAAAGCAGATCCTTTAATAACAGCTTTATCTCTTACTTTAAGTACTAAATTATCTCTTTCAACAACACTTAAAATAATTAATTCATCCTGACTTTGTAAGCATTCACGTGCAAAACTCAGCGCTAATTTATCAGGCGTAGGATCATGGCTTAAATTAACAAAACTAGTTGCTGCCGACTTCACTCTGGTTAATGCGTTTTGCAAATCTAAAGGAGTGCCTTTACGTAAATCTAAACTCCCCGACTTTTCATTAGCAACTGCGGTTTCAATAGCGTCTAATAACATCATCACACTATCTCTGAGTATGAAAAAGTAAGCTCCGCTTTTTATGTCTTTAAAATGTAAGTCTGTTAATTCTGATGGTTTTCGCCAATTTATACATGGGTTTGTATTTATATTACTAACCCACGTTAATGCATTTCTTCTTCGAAGTGCAGACTCATCATTACCAGAAACCAAACGATCTTTTAAAATGGCTTTAGCGTCTGCCGCTAAACTATAAATAGGCGCTAGCGCCTTTATTAAACCACTTACTCTAGGGCTTCTATGATTACCTAGCACCCACTTAACTAAAAAATTAACAATACTACTGTTATGACATTTAAAATCAGCGCAGCCGGCAATAACTAACTTCAATCCATTGTCGTTCAAACTATAGCTATTAAATCGCTCTCCTTGTGATTCAACTAACCCAAGCCCTGGTAATAATTGCACAGTAGCCATACGCATAGGCTGTGTTACATAATAATTGTTAGCGCCAACTACTTTATATGATAAATCTTTTGCACCTGCTAACTTGGAGTTTCCCCTTAACCTTTCATCAGACTGCCAATTATTTTTTTCAAACGACAAAATACAGCCGAGCGCTTCAATTGCATTTGCAACTTGTATGTTACTTACCTGCTTACCTTCTAATCTTACTTTTTCAGCCACATGAATGCCCAAACAGGCTAAAAAAACATTTTTACTAAATTTTACCCCACCTAAATTAGGTACTGCCAAGTCATTAAATGCACGTACAGCAACTGCAAGACCCAAGGTGCGAGTACGTCGTTCAGATTCAAGTTTATCAGGGCCAAGTAGACCCCAGTTTATTATTGTCATGTAAACCTTCTTAGGCCGTTATTTTATTAAAGTAAATAAAAAGCACTCAACCGAAATCTTGCAAACTCAGTCAGCAAAATAAACGAGTTAACGGATGTTTTACCCCTCTTTATTCGCTTTCACGCTCTGCGCTTGTTCAAATATTTCTTTGTATACTTCATCGCGGCTGATTGGTGGGTACTTAAATTTAGCCAGTATTAAAATAAGCTCTACTCTTAGGGATGATTTAATGTCTTCGCGGTGGTTCCAATCTACAAATTTAACTTTGTCGTCTACGATTACTTTTACCGCTTGGGCAAGCTCAATGAGCTTATCTTCGGGGTAGTCAAAGTCGTATTTAACGGCAAGTGCTTTTAATGCATCGTAAAAGCCTTTTTCTTCAATATCGATTCCTAGCTCGTCGCCGGCTTTCATTTCGTCGCGTACGCTGTAAATCATATCAACCATGCTTTCTGAAAAGTCATCTAGTACGCTGCTTACCAGTACGTCATCTTCTTTTCGCTCGTTGTAGCGCTGTACTAGCGATTCAAAGCGTTTAGTAAAGTCGATGCCTTGGGTTTGGTTTACTTTTTTAAGCTCGCCTATGGCTTTAGCTAGCATTTGTTGCAGTATTTTAATTTTGGTATTGGGGAGTTTTATTTTTTCTATTTTGGCGATGTAGTCGTCATTAAAAATATCAATTTCGCCCCCGTCTTCATTGCCGAGTTTAAATACTTCTTCTACGCCGTCGCTTTGTAGGGCTTCGGCTATCATTTCACGTACTTTGGCGTTCATTTGCGCGGTATCGGGCGCTTCGCCTTTGGTTAGCTTGTAAATAATAGAGCGAATAGCGAGGTAAAAGTGAATGTGGTTACGCTCGTTTTCGTTAATTTTTTCACTACCACAACATACATCGTAAGCGGCTTTTAAACGCTTAACTAAATCCATAAAACGCTTTTGGCGCTTTTCAGTAATTAGCGCAAACTCGGCGGCGTGGTTTAAGTTATTTAGCTGCGTAACTGCTTCGCCTGTAAAGTAAGGGCTGCTGTCAAATTTATGAAATAACTGGGCAAGTAGCGCTAAGTGATTTTTTACTTCAATAACCGACGCGGTAATATCTTCAAAGTTGGTTTCGTCTGTTTTTGAATACTGCGCTAACGCTTTATTCATTTCAGATTTAATACCGATGTAGTCGACTACCAAGCCTTTATCTTTGCCTTCAAACTGGCGATTAACCCGCGAAATAGTTTGTATTAAGCTGTGCTTTTGCAGTGGCTTATCAATGTACATGGTGTCTAAAAATGGCACGTCAAAACCGGTTAGCCACATGTCTACCACTATGGCTATTTTAAAGTTTGAATGTTTGTTTTTAAATTGCTTATCAAGCTCTTTACGCTCGTCTTTACTGCCAAGTAAATTATACAAGCGTGAGACGTCGTCTTTACCACGCGTCATCACCATTTTTACTTTTTCAGAAGGGGCTGCAATACGGCCTTCGCTAATAGCACGCTTTCGCTCGGTATCCGATAAATTTTGAGCGTTGTCCTGCTCGTTTAAAGAGTCGACAACCTCAAACCAATCTGGGCGTAATTCTTCTAATTCTTGATACAACTGATAAGCAATGCCACGCGAGCTGCACACAAACATTGCCTTACCTGCAACTGTTGAGCATTCTTCAACACGTTTTTCGTAGTGCTGTACAAAATCTTTTGCTAACACTTTAATACGGTCTGGGTCACCTAGAATGCTATTCATGTTGGCGGTGGCTTTTTTACTGTCTTCTATTTGCAGCTCGTTACTGCCAGCATCGGCGCATTCTTTGTAATAGGCTTCAATTTCGGCCAGCTTACTGTTGTTTAAACACACTTTGGCCGCGCGGCCTTCGTAAACTATGCGCACGGTTATTTCATCTTTGACCGATTCGGTCATGGTGTACGAGTCAACCACTTCACCAAATACATCTAAAGTCGCGTCGACTGGCGTGCCAGTAAAACCAACATAGGTGGCATTGGGCAGTGAGTCGTGCAGGTATTTAGCAAAACCAAAGGTTTTTCTCACTCCGGCATTAGGGCCTTTGTCGGTAATAGTAATTTTTTGATCAAGATTAACTTGGCTACGATGCGCCTCATCAGAAATACAAATAACGTTAGTGCGCTCGGTTAATAACTGAGTGTCTTCGGTAAACTTATGAATGGTCGTTAAAAATACACCGCCACTATTACGCCCTTTAAGTAACTCGCGTAAGTGAGTACGGCTGGTGACTGTTTTAACTGTGTCGTCGCCAATGTAGGTTTTAGCATTACCAAACTGCAGGGAGAGTTGATCGTCTAAATCGGTGCGGTCGGTAATTAAAATAATGGTGGGGCTTTTAAGTTCAACGCTTTTCATCAACAAGCGTGTTAAAAATTGCATGGTGTAACTTTTACCGCAACCCGTTGCGCCAAAGTACGTACCACCTTTACCATCACCTTGTGGCTTTAAATGCCGTTTTATATTTTCGAACAATTTATTAGCCGCATAATATTGCGGATAACGCGGCACAATTTTTATCTCTTTTTTGCCAGCGCTTTTATTATCAGAATCAGGGAAAAACACAAAGTTGCGCATTACATCGCGCAAGCGCGCTTTATCAAACAAGCCCTGCAATAAGGTATGTAACGAGTTTATGCCCTCTTGCGCGGTTAGCTCTTGCCCCGTTACCTTACCCCACGAGTAAAAAAACTGATACGGCGCAAATAAGTTACCCATTTTGTTGTTTACGCCATCGCTTATAACGCACAAGGTATTAAACACAAACAACTGCGGAATAGCGCGTCTGTAGCGCACCGTTAACTGCTCATACGCTTCAAAAATAGGGGCTTGCTCGCGTATCGCGCTTTTAAATTCAAACACAACTAGTGGTAAACCATTCACATATAAAATGCCATCGGGAATACGCAGTTCAATATTGTCGTAGCTTGTGGGGCTTTCTATTTCTAACTGGGTAACAAAGCGGTAAATGTTGTCGTCTTGCAGGTAAGTAACGCTGGCTTCACTTACATTATCGAGAGCCATATTATCCAAAGCAGCCATAGCACTGCCTGCTATTAGGCTGCTTTTAATACCTTGCTCAACGTTGTCGTAGTCAAGCAGCTGAATATACAAATCCTTTTGCGCCGCACTACCTGCCACCATGCCACGCTCGCGACTCAGTACTTCTCGTTTAAGTACTTCCCGTTTAAGTAAAAAGCCATCACTGAGCCACTTACAAAAGGTTTTATTACTCTCATATAAATCACTGGCTGGCAGCTTTTCAAGCTTTGCAATAATTGAGTCTACTTCACCGGTGGTAATATTATTTTTAGCGTAACGCTTGGTTAAAAAAGCACGAAGGTCGTCTTTAATTAATACCTCACTATTATTGCGGCTTAGCTCACCACCGAGTAAATGCGGGTAGCCTTGCTCGCCTAATAGCTCAACCACCGCTTGTTCTAATTTGGCTTCAGTAAATTTCATCAAACATCCTTATTGTTGTTTTTATGGCCTTTAAACGCTTAGCTAAGGTTAATCTACTATTTCTTCATCAGTGGCTACATCGGGTATTTGTAATTCGCCAGAGATGAGTTTGGGTAGCAAAGTATTTCGTAAACTTTCAAGCTGGTTGATATTTAATTTGTTGAAATCTATCTTGTTAAAATAATCCTCGATTACTCTGTCAAACTTATAAAGAACTTCTACTGAAGGAAAAAGTAGCTCTAAGCTATTAAGTACTTTAGTTGTCATGCTTGGTACAGCTGACCCTACATTCATTGCTGCAAAGTCTAAAGCTTTCAAGTGGTAAAACATAAACTTTGCAACCTTTGGTACTTTAGGGATCGTGTAAAACATAGTATCAACAGTCCAAAATGAGCCATTTATATGCATAATATTACTCAAAGTGCCTTTCCTAGGGATAAGTACAGACTCCCCATCATACAAAAAACTTTCGGCATAACGCATAAGTCCGCCCGAGCCGTAAACAGGATACTTTCCATCATCTAATTTTTTGTGATCTTTACCATATTTAACTTCAAGTAAATCACTTAGATATTTTTGCTTCCAGCCTTTTGGTATCCAGCCTAGTTGTTCGCTGTGCTCGAACTCATTGGTGAAGTGGGCGTGGGTGTTGGCGTGTTGGGCCAATATGTTAGGGTTGGCGTTAAAGTTTGCTTTAACGGGTGTTTCAGCGGTTTTACCTAATATTTGCACTGCTGCTTGTGTTGCTTCTTTTGTTGGTAACTGTGCTTGTAACTCGTGAGCGAGCGCAATGAGTGAGGCTTTGCATTCTGTCGCATTTTTTAAACTGTTCAGTGCCACTAAGCGGCGCTGTGCTTTTTGTATTAACTCGTCAGGCAGACTAGTTTCAAGGTTTTCTAAGTTAAAATCAACGCTCGCAAGTAGGTTGTCGAACACAGGATCAAAGTCGACAAACCAGCTTTTGAACAAGGTCTGCGCCATCTGCTCAAGGGTTTGGTTTGTTTGATTATTGAGTATGATTTTCTCATCCAAAGAGCGAGCAATATCAGCGATATATTTACTTTGATTAAAACTAACCTTAGGACAAGGTAGCAATTCAATAATCTTTCCACTTATATTCGCTTGGTTCGCACTTCCAGATGAATTAGAAACTAAAAACTCTTGGCTTTGTGGTAACGATAATAAATAGAATAAAAAATCGGGATGAATTCTACCCTTATTCTTTAATTGTATTCTACCTACACGCTGATTTATCCATGCGGCTGGTTCATTCTTCCAAACTCTAGCAACACGGCCAACTAACGATTGCGGTGCATTTGGTCCAGAGCCTGTCATTGAAATTAATATATCACCTTCTTTAGCTTGCCAAGCTTTTGTTGCTTGAGCTAATTCATCCGATATATATCCGCTATCAGCATAGTTAACTGTACCAAAACGCACATTTTTAATTTTAAGAACTTTATTTGAACTTTTTTCAATAAAATCCTTACTTTTATATGCGTTTCCACCTTGTACTTTGGCATATTCGCCAAATGTAGTTTGCTCAAAGCCCATAACCCATCGCCTCCACATTTTTTCGGATCGCTTTACCTAACTCAGTCGCTTGGTTCATTTGGTAATAAAACGTTTGGCTAAATGCGAGTTGTTTATATTTATTATTTTTCATTGTTTAACACCTGCCAATATCCGTCTTTGTTTGAACCAATCCGTTTTATTACCTTGTGGTCTTTTAACCATTTAATATGACGCTCAACCGTTGCCGTGCCCACATTAAGCTGTTTAGCGAATACTTTTGTAGACAATGAAGGCGAGTGCTTAATACACGTTAACAATGGCTGAATATTTTTAGGAACAACCGAACTATGATTTATTCCATCATTTATTCCATCATTTATTCCATCATTTATTCCATCATTTATTCCATCACTCGCTACTGATACTTCATTACTACTTTGTATTTTTCTTGGAAACTCCCAATCGGTAAAATCACCTGACTCAGAAAACACTGGTAAACCGATGTTCGCCTTGGTGCAATACTCTTTTATTCTTTGTATACCGCTGCCCCACTGCTCAACTAAGTCCAGCTCCTTAAATACTCTTGCAATTACCGTATTGCGAATTTCAGAGCGACCTTTTAACGCATCAAGCATAGTTAATCCATTTGGTAAACCGCCTGGCGATACAATATTTACAATATCATCGTAAATACCTATTTTTATATCTCGTCCAAAATTGCTGTAATCTCGATGCATTACCGCATTGAGTAATGCTTCTCGAATTGCTGGAAATGGGATTTCAAAGGTATCGGTGCGTTGCAGCCCCAGTACCTCTGCGCGTAAATGAAGATGGTTTTTTATAAATAATTCTGCGTTTTCTATTTGCTGAAAAAGATCACCCGTGTACTCTTTTTTATCTAAAAAGATAGACATAGTGGTGCCTTTAAATCGGCTACATTTTATTTCTACATGCTCATAAAAGCCTAATAAGATTAACAAGCCATGTGTGGGGTAAAGCGTATTATTATCGTTTTTGACCAGCTTTAAACTTAATAACTTTTCTGGCGTTAATGGTTTACCATGCGCTGCAAAACGCTGTTGAAGTGGCGTTAAATCAAGGGTTGATAAATCCACTTCGTAATTAATAAGTGAGTCAAAGCTAATATGGTTACGCTGGCGTTCAAGCTCTATCACTTGCGCCTGACTGACTAGGCGATTAGTGGCACCAATACGTTGATAACAACCCAGCTCTTTGCCTTTACTCTTTAAATAATAAGGGAGTAATGCTCCGCGCTGCACTTCTATTACTAATAACTCAACCCCGTTAATATTCTCTATATATATATTAGGTAATAGCGTAGGCGCAACCAGCTCATGCATTGTTGAACTAATTTTATCCATTAATTCAAATAGGTCAAAATGTTGCAAACCTATAAGCGTTCTATTATCAGAAACGCCTATAACCAACTTTCCACCCGCAGAGTTGGCAAACGAGATAATGCTTTTAACCCACTCTTTACTGGTTGGTAATTGCACTTTAAATTCTAAACTTTTGCTTTCACCTTTTTCTATTTCATGCAATAAAGGATGTTTATTTTCCATTGCATCGCTCTCCATAATTCTGCGTTTCCACGATTTTAAGGATCGCTTTACCAAGCCCTAATAAGAACGGTTGTAGGTTATTTATAATACCTTGCTCTACGGGTTGTTTGTTTTTACTTGAGAGCAAACGCTCGTAGTAAAGCGTACCAATTTGACGTTCTAACGCGCGCGCCGACCAATTTTGTAAAATGGCTTCATCTCGATACCAGTTGCGCGCAGTTGAACTATCAACCCGTAATAGTACACGATAATGCGTCCAGCTTAATTCGAGACGCACTGCGTCTCGTTTTTCAAAGGCGAGATAAAAGCGGCGCATATTACGCAGGTTGGTTATGTCAAATCCTCTGCCATAGTCTGTGCTGAGTTGCTGCGATAAACGTTTTAATGTTGCTTTGCCGTAGGCTGCGCGTGTTTCACCGCCTTGCTCATCCTCTACAATTAAGCGCCCTATTTGCCAATACGCTTGTAGCATGGCGGTATTAACAGTTTGTTTAACTTGCCCACGGGCTTGCTCAACAATGCGGCGAATATCAACTAATAAGAGCTCGTTTTGAGTCGATGGCTGTTCTTCACTATGAGTCATTACGTTTTGCTCCATCACGCTCTTCACCATAGCCTAAGGCCTGCAAGTTTTTACGAATGGCGTTATCAAGTTCATCGGCTTGATTCATTTGGCTATAAAGGGTTTGGCTAAGTTCGCTCATTTTAGTTTCGAACGGGATACCGTCGTCGATAATATCGGCCGCGCCTACATAGCGCCCTGGAGTAAGTACATAGTCGTTCGCTTTTATATCGGCAAGGGTGGCTGATTTACAGTAACCGGCGACATCTTTGTACTCTTGCTCTTTATTTTCGCTTTGCTCTTTTTGTGCGCTTTGCTCTTTATCTGCGCTTTCTGGCTTCGCAGTTTCAGTGGTTAGCTCTTCGCCGCGCCAAATATGGTAGGTTTGGGTAATTTTAGCTATGTCGTCGTTGGTGAGTTCTTTTAAGGTGCGGTTAACCATAGTGCCCATTTCGCGGGCGTCTATAAATAGCGTTTCGCCTTGGCGATCGCGGCGCTTTAGTAGGCCTTTTTCGTTATTACCGCGTTTGTCTTTACTGATAAACCATAAACACACCGGAATTTGTGTGGTGTAAAACAGCTGCCCTGGTAGGGCTATCATGCAATCGACTAAATCGTTTTCGATTATTTTTTGGCGAATATCGCCCTCGCCACTGGTGTTAGAGCTCATTGAGCCATTAGCCAGTACAAAGCCAGCGGTGCCATGTTCGCTGAGTTTTGAGATCATGTGCATGATCCACGCATAGTTGGCATTACCGGTAGGCGGTGTTGGGTAGCCTGCCCAGCGGGCATCGTCGACTAGTTCGTTATCGGCGCGCCACTGTTTTTGGTTAAACGGTGGGTTTGCCATAATGTAATCGGCTTTTAGGTCGGGGTGCTGATCTTTAAAAAAGGTATCGCCCGCTATATCGCCTAAATTGCCCGAAATACCGCGCACGGCGAGGTTCATTTTTGCCAGTTTATAAGTGGTGTTAGTGTACTCCTGCCCATAAATAGACACATTTTTTTGATTACCGTTATGGCTATTTATAAATTTAAGCGACTGCACAAACATACCGCCCGAGCCACAACAGGGGTCGTAAATTTTACCTTCGAATGGTTCAATCATATCAGCAATGAGTGTAACGATTGACTTAGGCGTATAGAACTCGCCTCCACCTTTACCTTCAGAGGCGGCAAATTTACCTAAAAAGTATTCGTACACACGGCCAACTAAGTCTTCTTCTGTTTTTTCGTTTTGGTTGGCAATGGTGTCGATATTATTAATGGTATCGATTAACGCAGAGAGCTTACTGGCATCAAGCCCTAAGCGTGAAAAGTAGTTATCGGGCAATGCGCCCGCGAGTGATTTATTGTTTTTTTCAACGCCGTGCAGGGCGGTATCTATTTTTACAGCGATATCGCCTTGCTTGGCGTTGGCTTGAATGTATGACCAGCGAGCGTCTTCTGGTAGGTAAAACACGTTATCCATCGCATAAAAGTCAACCATATCAATGTATTCATCACCATACTCGGCAATAATGGCTTTTTGACGTACTTCAAACTTATCACTAATAAATTTAAGAAAGATTAAGCTTAAAACAATGTGTTTATATTCGGCTGATTCAACACTGCCACGTAGTTTATTGGCGGCATCCCAAAGCGATTCTTCAAACCCGACTTGTGCTTGTTTTGTGGTTTTTTTAGCAACTTTTTTAGTAGCGGGCTTTGTGGCGGTTTTTTTAGGTGCGGTTTCCATAGCTATCTCAGACCAGAATATCAATACAAATTATTGAGTTATCATACCGTAAAGAGCGCGAATTATTGAGACTTAATTAAAAATATATGAAGGGATATTTATCGATCACAATACGCAATATGCGAGCAGTTTGATTGCTGCGACAGTATCGCCACTTTCGCTTCGTAGTAACCCATTAAGCATAAAAACCAACCGACAAACTACCCCGTTAACCTCACATATTTCTCTGCCAGCTCATCTATACTTTCACGGTGATTAGGATCGGGCTTTATGCAGTCAATTGGGCATACACTCACGCACGTAGGTTTGTCGTAGTGGCCTACGCATTCGGTGCATTTTGCAGGGTCGATTTGGTAAATTTTAGCGCCCATATAAATCGCTTCATTTGGGCACTCTGGATCGCACATGTCGCAGTTAATGCACTTACTATTTATTAGTAAAGCCACTCTCTAACCTCATTTATTAAAGCTAGTACTTCTAGCATAAATTTGCAGTCGCAAATTATGCATTTTATGCTGGGTTTCCTTGTTGATCTCAATCAATAGAAATCATATTAGTTAATTCGCATTCAACCATTAACTTTACAACCCAAAAATGGACACAGTAATGTCCAATCAAGTTCGCGAGGTTCTATCATTAATTATTAAGCGAAAGTGATGTGCAGCTGGCTTTTGCTGAGCATTTAAAAGAGCGCCGCAAAAAAGCAAAGATGTCACGCGAGGCGTTAGCTAAAAAAAGCACAGTACCTGCATCTACAATAAAAAAGTTTGAGGTTACAGGGCTTATTTCATTCAGGCAGCTATTGCTTTATAGAGCAACAGCTTGATAATACGTACGCCATGAATAAGCATTTAACGGGTAGTTAATTGCCTTAGGTTAATTGTATTGAGCGATTAAATTAATAATAAATGATACTCAATAGCGCTCATAAGGAAATATCATATTTTCTAGCGCAAATCCCAACCCTATAGAATGCATACTTGTTCTTTTAATTTTACTCAACGAATACACTGGGAGCCCTTTATTTATTCCGAGTTATATAAAGTTAGCCCTCGCATTTTTGGCTGTTTATTTTTCCATCACTGATTTAACGACTAGCAATACCATGCCAACAGAAAACGTTCATAAATACATTTAACCCACTAATTATATTGATGAAAAAATATTCTCGGATGACAACATCTCCTCTTCAGCGCTGAATAATTTAAATAAAGCAGTTTCAATCGTCTGTTTGCAGCTAAATTTAAAACAAAAGCAAATTGACAAGCTAAACTAAGAAATGTAATTTACCAATTAGATTAATTTTTTTACCAACTTTTTTACCAATTTGTGGAGTGATTTAGCCTACTCGGTTCGGCTTAATTATTATCCACATCAAAGCTGTGCATCTACCGTTTACTAAACTTGGGGAATATAAAATGAAAAGGCGTAGACGTTTTTGGAACGTTGTTGATAAGTTAGAAGCCGCAATAGATCAAGGTGTCTATCATGTTGGAAGCCGTTTACCTGCAGAACGTGAATTAGCAGAAACTCATCAAGTAAGTAGGCCTACAATTCGAGAGGCTATTATTGCGCTTGAAGTCAGAGGCCGTGTTGAAGTTAAGACCGGCTCGGGTGTATTTGTTACAGACACTAATAAAGTAGAGGCTAGCGATAAGCCCATTAGTGCATTTGAACTAACACAGGCCAGAGCACTCATTGAAGCTGAAGCTGCGGCCTTAGCAGCGGCAACAATTCAAGATCACGAACTGGCCGATTTAAAGCAAAGTTTAGATGATATGCAAGTGCCAGAAATGGCGATTGAAGCTGATCAACGCTTTCATGAGATCATTGCTAAGTCGACCCGTAACAACGCAATTTTCATGTCAATTCAAAACTTATGGAAGTTAAGACGCAGCGAGCCACAAATCATCGCGGCCTATGACGATGTGTGTTCACAAAGCGACGAGCAGCGTTTACAAGAGCACACATGTATTTATGATGCTATCGCCAGCCATGACTCATCGGCAGCCCGTAAAGCCATGCACAACCACTTTAACCGTTTAATTAATTCACTCTTTGCCGCAAGCGAGAAAAAGGCCCTTGAAGAAATAAAACGTAAAACAAGTGAAACGCGTGGCTTGTATTCTATCTCTCATTTAACTCAATAAATCTTACTTTTCTATTCCCTAAAAGGCACATAACTGTGCCTTTGCTATGTGTGTTGTCTTATTTTTTAACGACCCCGCCTTCTGCTATGATTATTTAATAAAACGGCTTTCAAATAGGCTAAACAGCCAATATACATTTTATTAAATGTACGCACACAAATGTTTTAAGCGTTGGGTACACCTAAAAATAATGCAAAAAAAAAGCAAGCCTAGTGGCTTGCTTTTATACCAATTACCAATTGGTACTCACACAATTAACTTATTAAAAACGGTAACTTGCACCAAAAGTAATACGACGATCTGTTAAGCCTTGATAACACAGTAATGATCCTTCGTTAACACAAGACTGACTCACATCTGACTTCGTTAAGTTCACGGCTTCTATACCAACACTAAATTGCTCGGTTACATCATAATTAACACTTGCGTTTAACTGACCACGGTCCTCTTGAACAACTGGGAAGCCCCATGGGTAACTAGATGTACTGCCAAAGTCTTCTGAGCGGTAACCTTCTCGCCACGTGTATCTTGCACGCGCTGAAAAACCATATTTTTCATAGTACAAGGTAAAGTTATATGCGTTTTCAGAAAGATCTAAAAGCGGCTGTTTGGCAGAGACATCAATGTTCTCAATGCCCGTTGTTAATGCAAATACGGCGTTTGCACGGCTCGTTGCATTATCAATTGCTTCACCTCCTGATGATTTTTGATACGTATAATTAGCCATCACGCCAAAGCCTGATGCCCAGCCTAAGTCGCTTTCGAATTCAGATAAGTCATATTGAAATGCCAACTCAATACCTTGTTGGGTGCGTGTATCAGCATCATTAACTGTCGTTTGAGTAGGCACACACAAACCAACTCCGGGCTCTGGCCCAAAGACATTAATATCGGCAATGGGGTTAAATGTGCCACCGGCTTCACAGGTTGGTCCTACAACATCACGAAATCCCGTGGTTGGGTCTTCATAGGGGTCAACTTGCTTTGTGACATGCAGGTCTTTGCGCTTTTTATGAAAATAGCCCACGCTTACTAACGCTGAAGGAGCGAAGTACCACTCGGTTGAAATATCAAACGATGTTACCTCTTCTGGCCCTAAGCCTGGGTTACCAATGGCAACCGCTGAATTAGGACTTGTGCTGTATGACACGGACGTAGATAAGTCGTCATAATCAGGGCGACGAATATCTTTAGACCAACCCAAACGAACTAACACATCTTCAGACACGTCTGCGCTGATGTTTATACGTGGTAATACAAAATTATAATCCGCTTCAGACACGACTTGTGAAACGACTTGATTCCCATCATCGTCGGTTGTTACTGAGTTACCTGTTGACGTAATGTCCGTTTGTAAATATCGTACGCCAACATTACCTCGAAACATTTCATATTCGAAATTTGCTTGTGCGTACAATGCATGCGTTGTTTCTTCAATGTCAAAAAATGCACTCACCTGAGATGTAGGCGAACTGATTGGCGCACGATCAGAACCTGTAAGCGCATTATTTGCTGTAATCGCATCATTTAATACTTCAAGTACATAGTCTGGGTTTGAGCCGGCAAGCTCAGGGTTAACTAATAAAAAGTCTTTTATAAAGAGTGTTCGCCCGTCTGCTTTGTTAAAATTATCAGGCCCGGCCACCAGCAGCTCTGCAAATAAATCACCTGATGGGCTATCTGCCATTTTACGCAAGCCCACATTATTACGTACTTGATCTGAGGTGCTGCTTGATCTGTTATAACGGTACCCAAAATCGACCGACGTGATCATGCTGTCTAAGTAATAATTAAAATCAGCTCTGATCGCATCTTCTTTATTTTCTGTCGTATCACGCCCTTGGTTTACATCGCGTAATACAACATTTGCAGGGTCTAGTAACTGTGCACTGGTTGGCGCATTTGCTTCACCTTGGGCAATACCAAATGCAAGCGCTCCCCCGCTCAAGTCATATTCAAAAGGGGTGCCATTTTCGTTCGAGTCATTGGTTGCTACATTAGGGTTAATGAAGTTCAATGTTGTATTGAAGCTTGGTGTATTTGAATCAGAGCGTGACGATGACGCTTCCATACTCACAAATAACTTATCACCCTGCCATTGCCCACCCAATCGAAATATTTGGCTATCAGTTTGACGTGCATTTGTATCACTTGAAAAGCGTAAATTAGGATCTGCTCCCCCGTCTTCAACAGGGATAACACCTTTTAACGCCGCTTGAATACTTCCTAAATCTTGGCCGTCTAATACGCCAAAATCAACCGTTTCAAATTCGTTAGGAGCTGCAACATTACGAAGGTCACTCACGCCAGAGGCTTGAACCCGTGAGCTTTCTTGACGTCTGTCTTGGTCGTTCATCACGGCATCAAAAAAGAACTTGGTGTTCTCATTAGGTGCCCATTCTAGCGTACCAGCAAAGTTAACCGTTTCTGACTCGTAATTATCATAATCCTGAATCAAGAATTGAATAGGTAAAAAGTCAAAAGACTGGGCACTTGCTGCATCACTCCCCGCTGCGACGGAGTTATCGCGATCAGCTCGAGGACGAAATGCTGTTACGTCTTGCTCTGCATAACTTGCGCTAAATACAGCGCCAAATTCGCCACCAGAATCTAGTTGCCAATTGTCACCCCAAGAACCCGATATTCTTGGTTTAATGCTATCAGTGGAGAGGCTGCTGTCTTCAGCTTGTACGCGAAAAGCTGCTAACGTATCATTAAGTTGCAATGGGCGGATTGTACGAAGGTTAATCGTGCCTCCTACAGATCCTTCTATTGTTTTAGCTTCTGGTGATTTAATCACTTCAACACCAGAGATCATCGATGCCGACACATCTTCAAAACTGATACCTGTTCTACCAGAGCCGGAACCCACTGTAGAAACACCATTAATTTCTGTACGATTCGCATTCGTACCACGAATTTGTACCCCCGTACCGACACCTGCTTGACGCGTGATCTGTACACCGGTTACATTTTCTAATACTTCAGCTAAATTTTGATCCGGTAACTTACCAATATCTACGGCTTCTATCACTTCTACAAGGCTTGCGGCTGAACGTTTTTGTGCTAATGCATTAGTAAGCGACTGCCTGATACCTGACACTTCAATTACTTCAAGTTCATCCACAGATTGCTGCTTTGCTTCTTGCGCTGATGCAACATTCAATGCTGTAGCTGAAAGTATCGCTAATGTAACGCTAGATAATTTATGCTTCATAGTGTTTCCTGTGTGTTCGAATGCTTTGGTTTATATTTGTTGTCATTGGCCGTTCGCTTTCACAAAAGGTTAACCAAATAATTACACTTGAACAAAAAAAGATCAACCCTTTTGGTAATAACATTTAATAAAAAAGTCGACCAATTTACATTACCAATAAGTCACCGTGCAGATATAAAAGTAAGGCATTGATAAATAGCAATTTAAATAATTACAGGATTAATTCTATTGCTGAATTAATTTACCTTTAAGACTAATGTAGCAGTAGTAAAATTCAAAAAAAACAAATTGGTTAACCAAATAATCAATTCATAACGGGCAGCTTGCCAAATATGAGCACCGAGTTGCGCACCAAAACTGACACCCGTTTATCATTGGTCGTATTCATGCCAGTAAAGAAGATCTCGTTAAACTTACACTGGGGTTTGCTGTATCTGATTAACACCTGTCATAACGCATCGCCTCAAAATACACCACTGTTTTGTTATGACTCATAAACAGTCCGATTAAAAAATGCCACAGCAGAAGATGACCCCATGACAACCGCTACTCGCTGGTGAAGACTGTGTGGCTCTATGGTTAAAATTCGCTGACCACGAGCGCTGGCTTGTCCTCCTGCGTTTTCAATCAACATCGACAGCGGATTGGCTTCATAAAGTAACCTTATTTTGCCATTGTCATTACCCGCACGTTTGTCCTCTGGATACAGAAATGTGCCGCCTCTTGATAAAATACGGTGAATATCCCCTACCATAGCTGCACTCCAGCGCATTGAGCTTTTTTCAAACGCTTGGCTCGCATACAGTACGTTATCGAAATAAGTCTGAATAGTTTCATGCCAATAGCGGTAGTTAGCCATATTCACAGCAAACTCTTTACTTTCGTGCGCAACGGTCATTTCAGGGGTTGTTAGCAAAAAGCCGCCATGAGTTAAATCCAGCGTATAACAGCGTGTTGGGCCACCTGTGCTCATCACTAACAAAGTGGAAGGGCCATAAAGCACATAGCCTGCGCACAGCTGTTTTATACCAGCTTGAACAAACTGTTCATCACTGTCATGGGGCACATCATCACGCTTCGCATAAATGGTAAAAATAGTGCCGATTTGACCATTTACATCAATATTTGAAGAACCATCGAGCGGGTCAAAAGCAACAATATAGCGACCATCGGGATTACCTGGCACAGCATGATCTTCTTCTTCGGAGGCAATAGCAGCAACCGAATCTTCCTCAAGTAACATATCTTTGAGTAACTGATTGGCAATCACATCGAGCTTTTTTTGTACTTCACCTTGGATATTTTCATCTAGCGTAGAGCCTAACACCCCTGCAAGTTCTCCTTGGCCTACACGAAATGCAATCTCTTTACTGGTCGCTAAAATAGTGCGGATCAACATAATTAAATCTGTTTCCACACCATCATTTTTTAAAACTGGGATTAGTCGTTTCATTATGAGTACCTATTAACGCAATTAAGGTCGGTAAAACACTGTAATAATCTCATCGTCATGTTTTGCTCTGAATGGCTTAACCACACTCGCGGATCATAGTATTTTTTATTCGGCTTATCGTTGCCATCTGGGTTACCTATTTGACTATGTAAGTAATTTTTATTGTTTTGATAATAATTAAGTACGCCGTCCCAACACGCCCATTGCGTATCGGTGTCAATGTTCATTTTTACAACGCCATACGTTAATGACTCTGTTATTTTTTCTTGCTCTGAACCACTACCACCATGAAATACAAAATTTAAGCTATTGTGGGGCAGGTTAAACTTTTGCGAAACATAGGCTTGTGAGTCTTTTAAAATACGGGGGGTTAAAACAACGTTGCCCGGTTTATAAACGCCGTGAACGTTGCCAAACGAGGCTGCAATAATGAAGTTAGCACTGACTTTACTTAACCTTTCATAGGCGTATGCTACTTCTTTAGGTTGCGTATAAAGGGATGCGCTATCAAGGTGGCTATTATCCACGCCATCTTCTTCGCCCCCAGTACACCCTAGTTCAATTTCCAAGGTCATGCCCATTTTTGCCATACGCGCTAAATAACGCTCACAAATTGCTATATTTTCTTCTAATGGCTCTTCAGAAAGATCGATCATATGTGAGCTAAAAAGAGGCTGCCCTGTTTGCTGAAAATAACGTTCGCCTTCATCTAATAAGCCATCAATCCACGGCAGTAACTTTTTCGCAGCATGATCCGTATGCAACATAACCGGCACGCCATAATGCTCAGCGACACTATGAACATACTTAGCCGCACTTACAGCACCAAGCACTGCACTTTGTTGCTCAGGTAAGGCAAGACCTTTGCCACAAAAAAATTGCGCGCCACCGTTCGACAGTTGAATAATAACAGGCGACTGCGCTTTTTTTGCTGCATTCAAGGTTGCATTAATCGATGATGTACCAATAACATTAACCGCAGGTAACGCATATTGGTGCTCTCTGGCATGCCCATATACTTGTGTAACATTATTTCCAACAATTACGCCGGGGTTAACTTTGGCTAATAAAGATCCCATTATCTATCCCTTATACTTTGTTTGCCTCAACACAGGCATCGGTAATCGCCTGCCAGTTTTCTTGTTCAACCCACTCTTTAGGCGCAACCCAAGTACCTCCGACGGCAATTACATTGTCTAAAGCAAGGTACTCATGTTTATTTTGCGCATTGACCCCACCTGTTGGGCAAAATGTAACGCTTTGAAATACGGTTGACACTGCTTTCAAAAATGGTGCGCCCCCTGATAATGAAGCAGGAAATAACTTTTGCTCAGTAAAACCTGCTTCTAATGCAAGTAAAATATCAGCGGTGTTAGACACACCAGGCACGACGGGCACTGAGCATTGTTTTAATGATTCAAGTAGTAAAGGTGAAACCGCCGGAGTAACAATAAAATCAACACCCGCATCAAGTGCCTGCTGTAAAATTTCAGCATTGATGACTGTACCTGCGCCCACTTTTAATGAAGGTACGGCTTCCTTGATAGCCCTTATTGTCGCTAACGATGCATCCGTGCGTAACACGACTTCCACTAAACCTAGTCCTGCCGCCGCCATTGCTTTGGCTATATTCACCCCTTGATCAACACTGTCGGCTTGAATTAAAGGTAGCAGTGTTTGTCCTGACATGAGTTCAGTAAAACGAGTCATAGTTGTATCTCTCTTAATAGTTATTATGTGTTGAGACAAAAAGACTCAGGCATTACATTGGGGCCTTTTTGTTTAAGTTACATATTACGAATCAGCCATAGCCTGATTGAAAACCGCTTTTGCGGTAATTGCGCCCGGCTGTTGGATTACGACCGCAGCAGCTTTTGCGGCTTTACTAACCGCTTCACACACTGGCAGCCCAGATAACCGAGCTCCTAGGTAAACACCATTAAACGCATCGCCTGCTGACGTTGTATCAACAACATTATCTACCGGTGTAATTGTGTGGCGTTGTAATTGGCCATCAACCATGGTTAATACTGATTCGGGGCCATTTTTTATAACCACTTCGTTGATGTCATAATCACTAAGGTGCGCAAGGACATCTTCAACCGAATCCACCCCATACAAAGCGTGTAAATCTTCTACGCCCGGTAGCGTGATATCTGCACACTGAAAAGCAAGCGCATACTGCTGCTTAGTTTCTTCAACAGACTGCCATAATCTCGCTCTATAATTAGGATCAAAAACAACCTTCACACCGGCAGCTTTTAAAGTATGAATGGATTGCCAAAAAATAGCGCGAGTATCGGGCTCTATAACAGCAAGCGATATTCCTGAGAAAAAAAGCATGTCGCCTGACGCAAGCTCATCAATAACTGTGGGATTATAAAAATCGATCACCTTTCTTGCCGCTGAATCATTACGCCAATAAGTAAAGCTGCGTTCTCCTTGATCATCTGTTTCGATGTAATACACACCGGGCACTTTATCTGAATGAGCAAACACTAATTGTGTACCTAGTTGTTCTTGCACAAAGCAGTGGCGCATTTTTTGACTGATTGCATCGGTGCCCAATGCGGTCACAATTGCCGAGTTAATACTGTTAAAGCAGCGCTTAAGGTACACGGCAGAATTATATACATCACCTGCGAATGATTGGTTGAGCGTACTCTCATCAATCGCTCTAAGCTCGAGCATACACTCGCCTAAAAAGAATATTTTTTTCATTAATTAACTTACCCTTGTTGTAAGTAAGCGGCAGGATTTTGGTTGCTCTGCCGCTAAACACGCTGTTACTTGGGTGCTTTTAAAGGCTCAATTTTTGGAATCAAAATCCAGACGGCCAACATTGCAGTAATAGCCAAAGAGGCACCAATAACAAACGCAGGCGTATAATTTCCGCCAGCGGTTAAATAAGGAACTAAAGAGGTGAGGCCAACAGCGCCGAGTTTTGCCGCCATGCCTGAAAAACCAGACAAGGATCCGACGGCTTTTTTGCCAAGTAGATCACTTGGTAGAGTCTGTACATTACCTATCGCTGTTTGAAAACCGAATAGAATAACGGCCATGATTAGAACAGCGACAACAGGCTCGCCAGGGTTCGCCATTGCAAGCAATGCAGGCAACATGATCAAACAGCCTAAGGTGATCGTTAGCTTACGAGTTTTATCTGTACTCCAACCAGCTTTTAAACGATTTTGCGCTAACAAACCGCCAAACCACGCGCCAAACATGGCTCCCACATAAGGCACCCAACCGTAAATACCAATAGATTTAACATCCATGCCATACACTTCGTTTAAATAGATTGGGATCCAGAACACAAATAACCACCAAATAGGGTCAATTGCCGCTGATGCGATGATCACACCCCAACTTTCCTTTCTGCTTAACAGCTCTTTAGTCGAAGGGTTATATTCTTCCTCTTCTTGTCCTTCTTCATTCACTTCACGACGCTGGCCAGATAAAATGTAGTGCTTTTCTTCTTCACTAAGCCACGGGTGTGATCCAGGTGGTGCTTTAACTAACACTAACCAAGGCACTAACCACAAAAAGCCCATAATACCCACAGCGACAAACACCATTTGCCAGCTAAAATACACCGTTAGATAGGCAATAAGGGGGATCGCTATAATACCGCCAATCGCTGCACCTGAATTAAATATACCTTGTGCTAATGCCCGTTCTTTGGTTGGAAACCATTCTGCATTCCCTTTTGCGGCGCCCGGCCAGTTGCCCGCTTCTGCTACACCTAAAATGGCGCGAAAAACACTCAAGCTAAGAACGCCCTGTGCAAATGCATGTGCAATGGTGGCAAGTGACCACACACCTATCGACAGAACAAAGCCAAAACGCGTACCAACCCAATCAAATATTTTACCAAAAATAGCTTGGCCAAACGCATAAGCAAATACAAACACGATAGAAATGTTGGCATAAATTTGCTTACGCTCAAGTGCAGATTCGTTGGGGAATAATTCTTCTACTATATCAGGCCACAGCACACTTAAGGCTTGACGGTCGATGTAGTTTATAATGGTTGCCAACGCAATTAATGCAATGACCCACCAGCGCAAACCTTGAAGTTTCATGTTATTTATCCTCTAAAAAATCTTCGCGCGCAGGGCTGAATGTATCAATTAAAATTCCCCCCGTCGGGCACGTTGCGCCGTGATCAGCATACGGAGGAATGAAACAGCTATCGCCCGTTTTTAAAATTTTAGTTACACCGTCAATATTAAAGTGAAACTCCCCTTCTACAACATAAGTCACTTGAGAATGACGGTGTGCATGGTTATAACCAATTGCCCCCTCTGCAAACCAAATCTTGACCGCCATCAGCTCTTCGTTATAACCCAACATTTGGCGCTTTAAGCCATTACCTAAGTCTTCAATTTCTGCTTCGTTAGCAAATGTAAAGTGATTGCTTTGCTTACTCATAGCAAATACTCCTAAATGTTGTTCATTAAATAAACGCCTAAACGGCCGTTTAATGAATATGATTGATGTTGATATTTAAATGATTTTTTACTCGCAAGCGTCGCATTATTAATCGCGATCAAATAGTGCTTTTTAGCTATTTCTAACTCAACAAGTACCATCTCACCCTGCTGTGAGTGCTTTAAGTTTGTCACTCTGCTTTGGGCCATTAAGGTATATTCTTTACTGGGGTTATATTCACCATGCGGTTCAAGTACTGAAATAAACTGATGTTGCTTAGTACCTGATACGCGGCGGATAAAACCGTGCTCATTGCGTAAGTTGAAGTTAGGATCAGTCGCACCAATCTGAGTGAATAAGAAGGATTCATCACCATTAACAAGTGATGTTGATGTGTAAAAGCGGCCATTGTCGTTCAGCCAAGATACCTTTGCTAATCCTTGCTTTGGTGTTGATCCTGCTTTTAACCAAAGATGCTGATAACCATTTTTGTCACCCAGCGCCGATAACTGTTTAGTATTGGCTTTGAGCTTAAAGTTGGTATCAATAAGCTGTCCTTTATAATGAAGCGGTAAATCAAGTTGATGCGCTTTATCTGCCACTACACTAAATAAATCTAGAGCGACTGTACTGTTCAACTCTTTTAGATTCACTAGGGCTAATGTGCGTTCAAGCTCAACACCTTTATAAGCGGTGCTAATTTCACCACTTGATACTGTGCCGTATTTTGACGTTTCAAAAAAGTTAAGTGTTGGCGCATTTTTATTGCCTACTTCTACGTCACCATTGAAGTGGCTCGTTTCATCAACCACCACGGTATTGTGAGCAACCGTTTGTTTAGCGTAACTATTATTCTCTGGCAGGTACCGGCCACCAAACTTAGCTTCCACATTTAAAAACCGCGCGGCACCGTAGTCAGAGACAATCTCTTCGCCTTTATCATAAAACTGCCATGTTAATTTATCGAAATGGCCATGCCCTAAACCTTGTGCTGCAGGCTTAAATAACAGTGCTTGGTCGCCATCAAGTTGGCTACGCATAATAACTAATGCGCCTTCTTTACCATCACTGCCGTCACCAAATGCCACTGATTTAAACGTGTAAGGTGTTGCTAAACCTTTATCAAGCGCCTGTGCTACTTTTAGGCCATCACCTGATAGAATGATTTGCCCTTGCTGCTTTGCAATATCTAAGTAGCCAGTATCATTAGTTAGGCTGTAGGCAACCGTAACACCATGTACAAGCTCAATGGTATCAATACCTTTACTTTTAATAGCATCATTAATAGGAAAAAATAAGCCGTTGTAGCTCAATTGAATGGTGGTATCTATTGCTTTTAACAACACGCCATCACGGTGCTCAGCAATTTTTCGTTGTGGCTCATTGTGTGCAATCGCTTGTGCAAAAGTAACAAAGGGTAATAAGGCAAAACGTTGGTAATAAGGCCCTTCGTTATAGTAACCTTGTGGAGAGAACAGCATATCTAGCTGCTTTAAAAACCCTCCTTTACCTGACTTATCTAGGTCATATAACGCTTTTTCAACCCATTCGGGTTCGTTCATAACGTAACCCGCCATGCCTACGCCAGCAGTTGCCCACGTACCATGGTTGTGCACTTTATTGAATGTTGTTGGTTGCCCTTGCGATAAGAATAAGGCAACAGGACGAAGTAACTGTTGCTCAATGATATTAGTTTGCTGATCTGTCAGCGCATCATGAACCAAATCGTATGCTTGGATAGTATAAACTAACCACATTGCCTCATTTAGGCTTTGCCAAAACAATTTCCCTGGGTTTTGTGATTTCACTTTACGTTTCGGGTGTACATCTAAGCTAGGATAAAGTGTTGCGTACTCAAGTAACATATCGCGAACATAATTTGCGTATTTTTGTTGTTGGCTAAGCTGATAAATAATCCCAGCACGATACATTAATTGATAATTCTTTTTATGGCGCTCATGAGTGTAACCACCGCCACCATCTTTAGGCACGGGCACCACAATTGGAAATGCAATTTCTTTATCAACCTGCGCCTTTAAACTGTGATAGCGTTCACTAAAGTAGCCTTGACTATCAAGTGCGCCACGCATTTTGACAACATCGCTTTGCGTGATCACTAAATTAGGATGCGCAGCCAAAGAACTAAATGAAGCGACAGCAAGCACAACTGACATAGCACCCGCTTTTAATTTTGTTTGTAAGCTCGATAATGACATCAACAACACCCCACTAATTCTTAATTACTTTATTGTTTATTAATGTGGCCGTGTGCGGCCCTGCAACTCTAAGCTCAGTAACACTTGGCTGTTCAGTACTATCGAAGGTATTGTTAATGATCATCGTGTTTGGCTCACCCACTGTATGCTCAATAATAATAGGTGCTGATTTAACAAAGGTATTGTTATCTATATTCGTAACTTGCACACCATGGAGGTAAACACTCGCATTGCTTTTATTGCGTTTGCCAAGGCCTACATTTGTTAAGGTGTTACCTGTCATGCTCAAGTGGGGACCAAACGTGCTTTCATCAGTGCCACCACGATAAAGCTTAATTAAACTGCCATTGATATTGCTAAAGCGATTATCAACAAGCGTTACATAATCCGCGTTATAGATACCTAAATCTTCAATTTCACTGTCTAAGCGTAGGATATCGCCAGACACTTTATTAAATGTGTTATTCGTGAATGTTATTTCATCAGCAAGCGCACCTTTACCGGTTTTAAAAAAGTCAAAAGTATGGTTTATATCAAGGTCTGTTATCTGGCTATTCATCATCATTAAGCGATAATTATTAACCATGCCCCACTTTTTCGTCCTCACTACACTGTTGCCAGCGGAGTCTGGGCTGCTTTTGCCTGAAATAATTAATCCATCAAGCTTTAAGCTGCCACCATCATGAATTTCAAATAATGTTGAGCGCTCAAATGTCAGTGTTGTCTTGCCTTTTTTGTGTGCTTTAATAGTGAGTACTTTATCAATCGCAACAAGCTTAGATACATCGTATTGCCCGCCAGTCAGTTCTAACACATCGCCAGACTCAGCCGCTTCAATCGCGTTCAGTAATGCGTTTGCAGAGCCTTTAACTCTACGTGTTTTACCTGAGTCAAAAGCGATAATAGCGGGCACTTTTTCATACCAAGTAACACCCGTTTGGTCTTTAGCCAATACAGTTAAATTAGCTTTTGCACCTGCGTTAAACTTATTTGTGTTTGGCAGAAGTAACCCAGCTTTATTTCGCTTAAGTGATATGGCTTGTCGCTTTACACCGTACGCTACATCACTAAGCACCTCAGTATTGGCAAGATTACCAGTAAATTTAATGCCACTTACGTCGTCAAACGCGGTAAAAGGTTGCTGGTTATTTTCATTAATAATGAGGTTGTTTTTCATTACACTATTAATTGGCACTGCACTGCGCTCAGCATCACTGCCTGCCGCTAGCTGAATATGCCGCACGTTAACAAACGTATTATTTTCTATTTGTGCGTTTTCTACTTGGTGATATCGATTAATCGATGAATTAGGCACGCCGTTCATCACAGTAAAGCCACTGCCAAAACGAAAGCCAGTTAATCCTTCAAGGTAATTATTACGGATTATTTGATCTTTATTGATAACCCGAATCCCACCGGTATGATCTACACCATTACCAAAAAAGATATTTTCTTCAATTAAGTTCCCATTACCATGGCGCATGGTCAATGTACCCCGGGCTTCAAAAAACACATTGTTACGGACAATGTTTTTACCTGATTTAATCGAAATAATTTCTACTTCACCATTCGTTTGCTCAAAATAGTTCTTCTCAACAAGCGTGAATGAGTCCGTCAAAGAGTAATGGCTTGTACCAATGCGCAACGTTTCCCCTCCGTTTGAACCAAACGTCGGGCGATAACCAAAGTAGTTATGGTCTATCTGATGGTAGTTTTCTTGGCTTTGTTTATTATTCAAACGTACAGCAACCGTTACGCCTTTATTGCGTTTACCCACTAAATGGTTATGATCAAAGCGATTATGTTGGCCATACAACGCAACCCAATAATCTGATTCTCGCTTATCGGGATTGTTATAGTTATCGATTACAACTTCTGAAACTCGTGAATGACGAGCTAGCTCATTTTTATTGCGGCGAAACTCAATAACTGCAGAAGTGGGGGTGAAGCCATTTTTAAATACCAAACCGCTGGCATGAAGGTATTCCCCAGCAAGGCGAAGGTTAGACTGACCAGTTAAAAAAACCTTACCTTTGGTTTGTGCAGTCAACTGAATAGGGGATGTTTCTGTGCCTTGACCTTGAAACAAAATCTCAAAATCTGTCCACGTACCATTTTTTAAAATAACTGTATCGCCCGCTTTTAAATCTTGGGCAATATCAGTGTAAGCTTGCTTATTATCAACAAAGTAGTCTTTGGCTGTTGCTGCTGTTGAAATACAACCAAGGATAACTAGGCTAAATTTTATTATAGTTAGATTGATCAATCGCATAGTTAACTCGTTTGACTGGATTATACTGTTACCCGATTAAGATAACTCGCTTTCCCAGTGTTTATATGTGTGTGTAAAGGTGCTAAACATCTTGCCTAGCACCTAAAATTAACCAGAATTATTTATCTAGTGTTTTAAAGTAATCAAAAATTTCAGGTACGTTGCCTTGCCCCATGCCTGCATCAAACGCTGCTTGTAAATTAGCTGATGAACCTTCTGCAATTTTCGATTCAGTACCAAGGTCAGACACCATTTGCAGGAAGTAACCCAAGTCTTTATTAGCATTTGCGATTGAAAAACCCAAATCACTTACATTATCTACAGCGTAATTTTTGCAAAATTGCATAAACGGCGAGTTAGAAGGGCCCGTTGACATAATGTCAAACAATTGTTGACGATCAACACCTGCACGATCCGCCACTGCAAATGCTTGCGACATTGCACACACTGTTGTCATCCCCATAAAATTATTAATTAATTTTGTTGTGTGACCAGCACCAAGTTCACCTAAATGAAACACGTTCTCGCCTTGCTCTGCTAACACAGGCTTCACTTTATTGAATGTTTCTAAATCACCTGCGGCCATAATATTCAACAACCCGTCTTTAGCGTGTGCTGGCGTACGGCCCAATGGCGCATCAATCATACCAACGCCTTTTTCAGCGAGATCTGCACCAATTTTCTTTGTTGATGATGGAATTGATGTACCAAAATCAATAAGGACTGAGCCGGCTTTAAAACCGGCAAGCAAACCATCTTCTGCGTATACGACTTTTTCAACAATTGTTGATGTTGTTAAACACAGCATGACAATGTCAGCTGCGGCTGCAAGCTCTTTTGCTGTGGCCACCGTTTTCGCGCCACGCTCAACACATTTAGCAACAGACTCTTTATTAAGGTCCATTACAACCAGCTCGTAGCCTTTATTTTGTAAGTTCTCGACCATATTGCCGCCCATAAGGCCTAGCCCAATGAAACCAATTGTTGGTTTAGACATGAATAACTCCTAAATTATTGAGCGTTTATTTCAACGCTATTTATCAGCTAAGTATCAGTGACACAGCTTCGCTTTATTGAACCTCTGGAGTTTCCCTAATAGTAGTAAAACTCTGAAAATTTGCTGAGAGGTAAAATACATCACTCGTAAAAACTTACCAATCAACGTATGAAAACAGTATTACCCAGTAAGCATATTGTCAACCAATTTGTATATCAATAATTTAAATGGGTAATAATAAAACTATAGTGTTTTCATAATTAAAAAAGCTACAAGTAAAAAAAGCGGAGAACAAAAACCAATAAAGTACTGATAAATATAAACAAAAGTAGCAAGCAAAACCAGATTCAATAGATAGGAGAAAAAACCAAAGAATTGGTAATAACAAAATTAAAAAGTGGTAAGGTGGTAAGTTCTTAAATCTCGATTGTGTTTGAACTTACCAAATACGTTCAGATCAACAAAAGAATCATGTATGAGCTTAAAGGTAAATTGTTAACCGAGAAATAAGGGATCGTAAAAGTAGGGATTAGCTTTAATAGATTGATACATTTTTTTACAGAAAGAGGTGAATTAATACAAAGAGTTAAATCGTATTGCCGTGGTTAAACCACGGCTTTTTTAAACGGATTACGGGTATCTTGGTTTTCATCCAAGTTACGCATCAAAATAGCATGTTCTAAGTTTATGCTTTCAGGTAATAGGATACTAACGATGTGGCCAGAGCCTTTGGCGTCAGTAATATTCTCACCTTTTTTGTTCTGCATCGCTTGCAGTGTAAAGTTAAAGTTACCCAGCGGGGTCATTAGCTCCAGTGAGTGGCCCACGCAAAACTTATTCTTCACATCAATCTGCACTAACCCGTGCTCATCTCGACCAAGCACTTCGCCAACAAACTGTTGTTTGTCTGACACTGAATGGCCGTATTCGTAGTTTTGGTAGTCTTGGTGAGCGTGGCGTTTTAAAAAGCCTTCGGTATACCCTCGATGTGCTAGACTCTCAAGTGTTTTAAATAGGTTGGCATCAAAGGGTTTACCTGCCACGGCATCATCAATGGCTTTGCGATAAACCTGTGCGGTACGCGCTACATAATAAAATGATTTAGTACGCCCTTCTATTTTTAAGCTGTGCACGCCCATTTTTGTTAACTGATCTACGTATTGTACGGCGCGTAAATCTTTTGAATTCATGATGTAAGTGCCGTGCTCGTCTTCAAACGCGGGCATGTACTCTCCGGGGCGGCCTTGCTCTTCAAGCATCACAATATCGTCGCTCGGTGCGCCTTCGCCAAGTGTCGGGATCACATCTTTCGGATCAATTTTATGTACCATTTCGCCGGTTTCGTTCTCAGTGCCGGGCTTTACGTCGTACTCCCAACGACATGCATTAGTGCATGTGCCTTGGTTAGGATCGCGCTTGTTTATGTAACCAGAGAGCAAGCAACGCCCTGAATACGCCATACATAGTGCGCCATGTACAAATACTTCGAGCTCTGTTTCTGGGCACAGTGTGCGAATTTCGCTGATTTCTTCAAGTGATAATTCGCGCGATAAAATAACGCGTTCTATGCCCTGCTTTGCCCAAAACTTAACGCTTGCGAAGTTTACCGCATTCGCTTGTACCGATAGATGAATGGGCATATCGGGCCACTTGTCACGAACTAGCATGATTAAACCAGGATCTGACATGATCAACGCATCCGGTTTCATAGCTATCACAGGTTCAATATCACGCAGGTAAGAGTTAACTTTAGCGTTGTGCGGCGCGATGTTTGATACCACATAAAACTTTTTACCTTGTGCGTGAGCTTCGTTAATGCCTATTTTAAGGGTATCGAGATCAAATTCATTATTTCGCACCCGTAAACTGTAACGAGGCTGCCCCGCATACACGGCATCTGCACCGTAGGCGAATGCGTAACGCATATTTTTTAAACTGCCTGCTGGCGATAGCAACTCAGGCACAAAAAGATCTGGGGTAGATGAATTAGGGGTAGAAATAGCTGACGGCATGCGCGCTCCATACATCGAACTGAGTGCAAATCAGTTGCATGAAAATTGAGATTAAATGAAGCGCGAGAGTGTATGGCGTTTAAGGTAGCTTTATGTTGATCAGAATCAATCAAACCCGTCTTATTCTTTTTTAAATTATCTCAGCTGCAATAGCAAGTGAGCCTTTACAGCTGAGATGTTAACCATACAGTGAGGTGTGCCAGTTAGTTAGAAAGTAAAACCTCAGGGGTCTCTAGTAAAAACTGCTTACCGTTGTCTAAGCTAATTTCGATATAAAACACATGGCTGCTTTCAAATTCAGGCGCTGTATTTAGTGTAAAATTAAAGTACCTTTGCATCATAACGGGCAGTAACTCTTGCACTTTTGTAACTGTAACCGCTTCTTGACTATTCTCAATATTAAATTCAATGACACTAAACACATCGTTTAAACTGCTGCCAGCTGTTAAGTCAGCACTAAAGTCAGCGGACGAATAAACATTAAGCTTGGTTAATTTATTATTAGCCGGGATAACAACAGGCAAGGTTACGCAATTTTCAGCATACGTTTTGTTTTCATCGAATTCGTTACCGGCACTGTAAACATTGGTGCCTGAGGCTTCAAATGATACGTTGATTTTGTCGTAGGAAATTAAAGTATTCGCTTGGTACTGGCCATTATTAACCGCTAATTCAATGTCATTTATATCAATTGCAATCGCTGTAGGCGGGCATTCTAATGCAGCCTCGTTGTCTGAACCACACGCTGTAATAAAGCTGGCTAACAGCGCAATCACTAATAACTTTTTCATTTTTATTATCTCCTTTGTGTAAGAAAAAAATCCTATAGAGCGGCTAAACTTACAGTACATTTTCACCCCCAGCAACAACTCACCTTAAAATTAACAAAGCAACACAAAAGGTAACAATAATTAACAAAACGTCATCAAAATCAACCTAGAAAACTAAAATCATTTTCCTCCTATTCTCTGAAACGGTCTAATTGTCATTTTGCTCGTTTTTAATAATACTAGGCATTACCTGCTAAAGCGCGTATAATTCGCGCCCGTTAATATTCACACTTTTACTTAAAATTATTGGAGCATAAAGATGGCTTTAGAGCGTACTTTCTCAATCGTAAAACCTGATGCAGTTGCAAAAAACCACATTGGCGCTATCTACAACCGTTTCGAATCTGCTGGCCTTAAAATCGTTGCAGCTAAAATGGTTCACCTTTCACAAGAGAAAGCTGAAGGTTTCTACGCAGAGCACAGCGAGCGTCCTTTCTTTGGTGCTTTAGTATCTTTCATGACATCTGGTCCAGTAATGGTTACAGTTCTTGAAGGCGAAAACGCTGTTCTTAAAAATCGCGAAATCATGGGTGCTACTAACCCTGCTGAAGCACTAGCTGGCACTTTACGTGCAGACTACGCTGATAGCATCGACGAAAATGCTGTTCACGGTTCTGATGCTGTTGAATCTGCTGCTCGCGAAATCGCGTATTTCTTCGCTGACGAAGAGCTTTGCCCACGTACTCGTTAATTCGAGTTTCACAGCTAACCCTGTGATGCAAAGTATGAAAAGGGCTTTCGAGCCCTTTTTTAGTCATTATGTAAAGTATTAAACACTCTATTTATGATGTTTTACTTAATGATTAAAGTGTGTGAATTGTGTACAATTCGCCCTTGTAAATTTTTATCACCACCGTCACTGATTAAGGTTGTTTCATGACCACCGAGCAAAAAAAGATTAATTTATTAGATTTAAACCGAGAAGCAATGCGCGAACTATTTGCATCGTTCGGTGAAAAACCGTTTCGTAGTGACCAGGTGATGAAATGGATTTATCATTTTGGCGTTGATAACTTTGACGACATGAGCAACGTAAACAAAAAGCTAAAAGAAAAACTTAAAGCTGAATGCGAAATTGTTGCACCTGAGATCACTGTACGCCAGCAAGCCAGTGACGGCACGATTAAGTATGCGCTTATACTTGAAGGCGGCCAAGAAGTTGAAGCTGTTTGGATCCCTGAAAAAGAACGCGCAACTTTATGTGTATCTTCACAGGTAGGTTGTGCGCTTGAATGTACATTCTGCTCTACTGCACAACAAGGCTTTAACCGTAACTTAAAAGTATCTGAGATCATTGGCCAAGTTTGGCGCGTTGCTAAAGATATTGGCCTTGATGGTCATAGTGAAAAACGCCCTGTCACTAACGTCGTAATGATGGGTATGGGTGAGCCATTACTTAATCTTAAAAACGTTGTGCCTGCAATGGAATTAATGATGGACGATTGGGGCTTTGGTTTATCTAAGCGCCGCGTTACGTTAAGTACGTCTGGTGTTGTACCTGCACTTGATTTATTAAAAGAAAAAATCGACGTTGCATTGGCAATTTCTCTGCATGCGCCTGATAACGCGTTGCGTGATATTTTAGTGCCAATCAATAAAAAATACCCGATTGAAGAGTTTTTAGCTGCATGTCGTCGTTACATTGATGGGTCTAAAGCTAATAAAGACGTAACCATTGAGTATGTAATGCTAAACGGTATTAATGACAGCACAGATCAGGCTCATGAGTTAGTTAAAACGCTAAAAGGCACCCCGTCTAAAGTGAACCTTATTCCGTTTAACCCATTCCCGGGTAACGAATATACACGCTCAAGTAATAGCCGTATTGATCGCTTTTCAAAAGTGTTACAAGCAGCGGGTATTACCTGTATTGTTCGTCGTACTCGTGGTGACGACATTGATGCAGCCTGCGGCCAATTAGTGGGTGATGTTGTTGACCGTACTAAACGTTTAGCGAAAAAGAAAATGCGTGACGATAATGCTATTTCGGTGAATATTCACCAAGCTTAACTTATCTAAAAAACCAAAAGCACCTGTGTTGAGTAAATAATTGATGCAACACGAGTGCTTTTAGGTAAGATAGGCACAATATATGGATAATAATAAAGAGATTAGGAAATGCGATCCTTACTTGCTTTAACTGTCAGCGTACTTGCTCTAACAGGCTGTGTGACTGAGAATAGTTATGATGGCAATGACAAACCCGTTGTCGAAAATAAAATCAACAATGTCGGTGCAGCACGCACGCGTATCGCTCTTGCTCTTCAATATTTAAATACTGGTAATAATTCACAAGCAAAGTATAACCTCGAGCGAGCCGCATCTTTCGCGCCAAACTTACCCGAAGTACACTATTCATTTGCTTATTACTACCAGCAAGTCGGTGAGAATATACTTGCTGATAAATCCTACCAAAAAGCACTTGAAATAAACCCTGATGATCCAAATACACGTAATAACTATGGTGTATTTTTGTGTGGCATTGATGAATATGACCGCGCCACAGAGCAATTACTTAAAGCAATTTCGATCCCGAGCTATATTCGGGTTGCTGAAAGTTATGAAAACTTAGCATTATGTGCAATAGAATTTGACGATTTTGATAATGCCGAGAAGTATTTCATATCAGCGATAAAACATAGTTCAATGCGTGCATCGTCACTCATTAGTTTAGCTGCTTTATATTATGCCAAAAGTGACTTACATAAAGCACAAGCACTCCTTGAACGTTATGAAAATTCAGGGCAAATATCGTCTCGATCGTTGTTTTTAAGTTATTTGATAGAACAACGTATGGGGCATATCGAAAAAGCTGAAACCACTGCCGCAACGATACTGCAAACCTACCCTACAACAAATGAAGCGGTGCTTATTCGTGAACAACGAATCAAACGCAGTGAATTTGAAATATTGCGCTTACAATATCGGCAAGCAAAATTAGACGAGTTAAAAGAAAATAGCCCAAGTGGCACTTTTAACTCAGCGCCAAAAATGCGCATTGTAAAAAAGAAAAAAGCGCCGCCAAAAACCACAGCGGCGCAGGCAATCAATAAGCCAACAAGTATTGACTCTGTAACAACGCAAAAAAATGACGTTGTACGAGCAAGTTCTAATGACTTAAATTCTGCTTTATTAACTGTGCCTGCAGAGCCCACAAAGGCCGAGCCTGTTACGGAAGTTGAGCTGAAGTCTACTGAAACAATTACCAAGCAACCGGTTAATATTAGCAGCCCTCCAGTTGATACTGGTGCTGTACTAGCAGCATTGGCGATTATAGAAACCAATGTAACCGAAGAGCAGCTTGCAATAGTGACGCCACCAACGCAGGTTGTTAAACAAGTACAAAAAAATAATGATGCCGCTGCTGTCATGTCTGCATTAGCCTTAACACCAGACAAAAATGAGACACCTGATACGCCAATAGAACACACAGCTAGTTCTGTAATAATACCAGACGTGATTGTTGAGAAAGCACCTGAGCCAACATTAGCGGTGCCAACGGTGCATTTAGCCGCTAATCAACAAATAACACAGCCAGTAGTAAATAAAAATGTCCCTACTGTTGTAAGTGTCGATACCAAGCCTGTTACAAAAAAAGAAACGCCCCCTCAAGATGGCATTAAAATTGTTTCTTTTGGCGCACCCAGTACCAATAACAACAACTCAAGCCAAGCTGCACCAACCAACCAAGTTCAGTTTTCAAGTGAATTGAGTGAAGATGAAAAGGTGGTATTTTATCAACCGCAGCGTAATGAAGCTGTATTTGCAGGGCAAAATGAACGTTATAGCAATCAACCTGAAGTACGCTTCTCTGGCACTGAGCAATACAATCAAGCACCTATGCTCAACTCTCGCGTCCCTCAACTAACAACTCCTTACCATGTTCTACAAGATGGTGAAAACCTATTTAGCATTTCTGTACGATACAATGTTAAACTACAAAAGTTACTCCAATGGAATGGTCTAAGAGAATCTGATCGGGTGGCCAATGGGACTAATATTTACCTCAATGACCCCAATATTTATTACAAAATTAACACTGGTGATACCTTATACAGTATTGCCACTGAGCGTCGTTTATTAATTGATCAGTTAATGCGATGGAATAAATTAAGCCCGGATGTTGCACTTAAACCTGGGCATAGACTGTTACTAGTGGATCCTGAATCATACGCTTTATGAATGATGAAAATACTGAATCAACGCCGATCACTCTTGGTCAGACTTTAAAAAATGCCCGAGAGCAGGCCAATGTTAGCCGTGAAGAGCTAGCAAATAAATTAAAATTATCCGTATTGCAATTGCAGCACTTGGAAAACGACGACCATCTTCTTCTTGGCCCTGCAACCTTTACTAAAGGGTATGCAAAAAGCTACTGCCGTGAATTTAATTTAGATAAAACAGCAGTGATGAATTTGTTTCCTGAACAACCCGAAGTGCTTAAAAAAAGCAATATGCAAAGTTTTTCAAAACGCACAGAAAAAGAAGCAAACGATAGCCGTCTAATGCTGGTTAGCTATGCAATTTTAGCCATTGTTATTGGTTCTTCTGCACTTTGGTGGTGGCAAAATGCCACTCCCATCAAAGAGTCAGTGGTTACACCATTATTAAATAATACACTCGGTAGTGATGAAGAAAACCAAGTACCAAAAAACACAACTGAACTTAAAGAACGTGATATTACCAATGCTGATTTTACAGCCGATGACGCTAATGATGACAGCGTTTTACCAAATGACGAAAAACGCACTAAAATAGAACAAATGAGGCTTTCGGCATCACAAGTATCGTTTCCAAGTAGCAAAGCGACGCAAACAGCGACAGCTGATAAAGAAAATGCTTTAAGCACAATTGTTATGCGCTTTAATCAAGAGAGTTGGGTAGAAATACACGACGGTGAAGGCGATAAAGTCGCCTTTGGTGTGAAAAAAGCAGGTTATGTGATGACGGTATCAGGAAAACCACCTTTTTCTGTCGTCTTGGGCAAACACCAAGTTATTGATATCACATTAGACGGTGATGCTATTGATATATCACATTTTCCACAAAACCGTTTAGCCAAATTTAATTTACCACTAGCAGAGTAGTCGCTATGTTTTCAGAATCTCCAATCAAACGCAGAAAGTCAACGCGTATAAATGTAGGTAATGTACCTATAGGTGATGGTGCCCCGATTGCCGTGCAGTCAATGACCAACACCGATACTATGGATGTTGATGCAACCGTTGCACAAATTCAGGCAATTCAAGATGCAGGCGCAGATATTGTGCGCGTATCTGTGCCAACCATGGATGCGGCCGACGCATTTAGAAGTATAAAAGAGCAAGTAACTATCCCGCTTGTCGCAGACATTCATTTTGACTACCGTATTGCGCTCAAAGTAGCGAAATATGGTGTAGATTGCCTGCGTATTAATCCGGGCAATATCGGCAGCGAAGAACGTATTCGTGCGGTCGTTGACTCTGCTCGTGAGCACAATATTCCCATTCGTATTGGTGTTAATGGCGGCTCGTTAGAGCGCGATTTGCAAGAAAAATATGGCGAGCCTACACCAGAGGCTTTGCTTGAATCAGCCATGCGCCATGTGAATATTTTGCGCCGCCTCGATTTCGACCAATTTAAAATATCAGTAAAGGCCTCTGACGTATTTTTAGCGGTTGGCGCATACCGCCTGCTCGCGAAAGAAATTGACCAACCTTTACATCTTGGCATTACAGAAGCTGGCGGCATGCGTTCTGGCTCAGTTAAGTCTGCAGTTGGCTTAGGTATGTTACTTGCCGAGGGCATTGGCGATACTTTACGTGTCTCCTTGGCGGCTGATCCTGTGCAAGAAATCAAAGTCGGTTTTGATATTCTAAAATCATTACGAATTCGTTCTCGTGGGATTAATTTTATTGCGTGCCCAAGCTGTTCTCGCCAAGAGTTTGATGTGGTTAGCACCATGAATGCACTTGAAGAACGCTTGGAAGATATCATCGAGCCGGTGTCGGTGTCGGTCATTGGTTGCGTAGTAAATGGCCCAGGTGAAGCACTTGTCAGTGACATTGGTTTAGCCGGTGCAAACCGCCGTTCAGGCCTTTATATCAATGGTGAGCGCCAAAAAGCCCGCATTGATAACAACAATATTGTTGATCAGCTCGAAGGTTATGTACGTGACTTTATCGCCGAAAAAGAAAAACAGACCCCTATTGACATAAAAATCGTCGAATAAAGTCAATATAGTCGGCAAACTGGGTGGTTTGCCGCACGCATGCCAGCTATAATGGCGGGTCAATTTTTAGCATTCTTGTTGTGTAGTCTTTTATTTATTACACAAAAACAGTTTTTAGGATTTATCAGTGGCAAAACAAATTCAGGCAGTTCGCGGTATGAACGATTGTCTGCCAGGCGATACACAAGTTTGGCAGAAAGTAGAAAACATTTTACGCGAGACGGTAGCATCGTTCGGTTATCAAGAAATTCGTTTTCCAATTGTAGAATCAACCGATCTTTTTAAGCGCTCTATTGGTGAAGTAACCGATATTGTAGAAAAAGAAATGTATACCTTTGCAGATCGTAATGGCGACTTACTAACCTTGCGCCCTGAAGGTACTGCAGTGTGTGTTCGTGCAGGTAACCAAAACGGTTTACTGTATAACCAAGAGCAACGCCTTTGGTATATGGGCCCAATGTTTCGTCATGAGCGTCCGCAAAAAGGCCGTTATCGTCAATTTCATCAGTTTGGTTTAGAAACGTTTGGTATTGCCAGTGCTGATATTGATGCAGAAGTGATATTACTAACTGCACAATTATGGCAAGCATTTGGTATTAATGAACACGTTCGTTTAGAGCTTAATTCTTTAGGTTCGAATGAAGCGCGCGCTGATTACCGTGATGCATTAGTTGCTTATTTAGAGCAACATATTGATGTACTCGATGAAGACTCAAAACGTCGTATGCATTCAAACCCTTTGCGTGTACTTGATAGTAAAAACCCAGACGTACAAGCCATCTTAACTGATGCGCCTAAACTGTCTGAGCACTTAGATGCTGAATCAAAAGCACATTTTGAAAATTTATGTGAACGTTTAGACGCAGCTGGCGTCATATACACGGTTAATGAAAAGCTCGTACGCGGCCTTGATTACTATAACCGCACTGTTTTTGAGTGGGTAACAGACAGCCTAGGTGCACAAGGTACTGTATGTGCCGGTGGGCGTTACGATGGTTTAGTTGAACAGCTTGGCGGTAAAGCCACTCCTGCTGTGGGCTTTGCTATGGGACTTGAGCGTTTAGTACTATTGTTACAAGCTTTAGAATGTGTTGGTGACATTCGCCGTAATGCTGATGTATATTTGGCGGCAATGGGCGATAAAGCAAGTATTCAAGCGCCACTTATTGCGGCTAAATTACGTGCTGAAGTACCTGGCCTGCGAGTTATGGTTCACGCAGGTGGTGGTAACTTTAAAAAGCAATTAAAACGTGCCGATAAAAGTGATGCATTGGTTGCACTGATCATTGGCGATGACGAATTAGAACAAGGCGTTGTGACTGTTAAATATTTACGAGAACGTAAAGAGCAAGTCACATTAGAATTAGAACAAATTAAAACGCTGTTAGCTGAGCTTGTGCAAAGCTAAATAGTATAAGAGGTAAGAATGGATATTTATTCAACAGAAGAACAACAAGCTGAAGCAATTAAGCGCTTTTTCCGTGAAAATGGCCTATCACTTGCGCTTGGCGTAATTGTTGGTTTAGGTGGTTTGTATGGCTGGAAAGCCTATAACCAGAATCAACTAACCACGGCTGAATCCGCATCAGATGCCTACACTCAACTAGTTGAAGGTGGCGAAGTTCTTGGTGCTGCTGATCAGTTTATCGCTGATAATAAAGATACTAACTACAGCGTACTTGCCGCTTTTGTTGCTGCAAAAGAAGCCGTTGAACAAGATAAATTAGATGTTGCCAGCGAAAAATTAAACTGGATTATCAGCAACGTTGCTAATAGCGACTTAAAAGCAACTGCGACGACACGTTTAGCACGAGTTCAAATTGCACAACAGCAATATGACCAAGCATTAACAACATTAAATACCACGCTATCGCCTGCATTTGCAGCTGCAGTGGCTGAGTTACAAGGTGATGTTTACACAGCTCAAGGTAAACAAGAGCAAGCTCGTACGGCGTATCAAAGTGCCGCAGATGCAGGTGGCCTTGAGAATAACCCATTATTGCAAATCAAACTTGATGACTTGGCAGTAACTAGCCCAGCGGCATAAGGGGTTACCATGAAAAAATTAACAGCAGCAAGTATCGCTTTATGTATGGCTACCCTAATGGGTTGCTCATCTAGCGATGACGAAGAAGAACTCGTATTACCTGAAATCGTTAATCAATTTGAAACCGACGTAGTGTGGCAAGAAAGTATTGGCGATGGTGTAGAACATTATTTTTCTCGTCTTACGCCAGCCATTTACAATGATCGTGTTTTTGTAGCAAACCGTGAAGGTGAAGTCGAAGCTCTATCACTGGTTAATGGTGATACTATTTGGCAAACTGACGTACGTGAAAATACAACATTTTGGCCATGGGAAAGTGACGTCAGTGCAAAACTCTCTGGTGGTATTTTACAAGCTTATGGCAAAATATTTATCGGCTCTGAGCACGGCTATTTAACAGCGCTTGACCGTGAAACAGGTGAAATTGTTTGGCGTAAAACAGTCCCTGGTGAAGTATTATCTAAACCAGCGGCAGGCGATGGCCTTATTTTTGTTAATTTAGGTTCTGGTAAATTACTTGCCCTACACCCTGATACTGGCGAAGAGCGCTGGAGTCATGAGCAAGAAGTACCAGCACTAACATTACGTGGGCAAAGCTCACCAACCGTTGCTAACGGTGGTGTATTAGTTGGCCTTGAAACAGGCAAACTAAGTGTATTTATTTCTGAAAGCGGTTACTCAGCATGGAGTTCTGAAATAGCAACAGCAAAAGGCTCATCAGAGTTTGAACGCCTAGTTGATGTTGACACACAACCACTGATCAGCGGACCTTACGCGTATGCTATTGCCTATAATGGTAATTTAGCCGCTGTTGATATTCGCTCAGGTAACGTTGTATGGAAACGCGAGTACAGCAGTTACCGTGAGATGTCTATGGATGGACAAACTATCTATGTAGTAGATAGTGACGGCGTTGTATATGCACTTGATAAAAGCTCTGGCATTGAACGCTGGAGTCAACCGGCCCTTCGTGGTTGGTATTTAACAGGGCCTGCGGTAGCAGGAAATTATTTAGCATTAGGCGACCAAGAAGGTTACTTACATTGGCTAAATAAAGAGTCAGGCGAGCTTGTATCGCGTGAAGACTTCGACAGTTCAGGTTTCTTTGTTGAGCCAGTTGTTGCGGACGACAAACTGATTTTATACACCCGAGATGGTGAAGTAAGTGCGGTAAAAATTCCGAACTAACTTACTAATACTAAATGTATTTTTTTAAGGCTTCGCACTGCGAAGCCTTTGTTGTTTTTTTAAGAGGTAGTTTATGCTTCCCGTGATCGCTCTAGTTGGGCGACCCAATGTGGGCAAATCCACATTATTTAACCGTTTAACACGTACTCGTGACGCACTCGTTGCCGATTTCCCGGGCCTTACACGAGATAGAAAATATGGCCAAGCTAATTACGATGGCTATGAATTTATCGTGGTAGACACGGGTGGTATCGATGGCTCAGAAAAAGGCATTGAAATCGAGATGGCTGATCAATCGCTACTCGCGATTGAAGAAGCTGACATCGTATTATTCTTAGTTGATGCGCGCGTAGGTATGACGGTGGCTGATCAAGCCATTGCAAACCATTTACGCAAACAAGAGAAGAAAAGCTTTGTTGTTGCCAACAAAACCGATGGTATTGATGCCGATTCAAACTGCGCTGAGTTTTATCAATTATCGTTAGGCGAAGTACACCATATTGCTGCAGCACATGGCCGCGGTATCACTTTGTTACTTGAGCAAACTTTGCAGCCCGTGATCGCTGAGTTATCAGCATTAAATGATGATGGCACTGGTGATGACGAAGAACTTGTAGATTTATACGCTGAAGATGGCGAAGAGATTGAGCAAGAAGCGTTTGCTGATAAGCCAGTGAAATTGGCTATCATTGGTCGCCCTAATGTTGGTAAGTCAACGCTAACTAACCGTATATTGGGTGAAGAGCGGGTTATTGTTTATGATATGCCAGGCACAACACGCGACTCTATTTACATTCCAATGACGCGTAATGAAAAAGAGTACGTATTAATCGATACCGCTGGTGTTCGTAAACGTAAAAAAGTAAGTGATGTCGTTGAAAAGTTCTCAGTGATCAAAACACTACAAGCAATCGAAGATTGTAACGTCGTGTTATTGGTTGTTGATGCGCGTGACGGTATTTCTGATCAAGATTTAAGCTTACTTGGCTTTGCTTTAAACTCTGGTCGTTCACTGGTTATTGCCGTGAATAAATGGGATGGTCTGGATGACTACGTCAAAGACCGTATCAAATCTGAGCTTGATCGTCGTTTAGGCTTTATTGACTTCGCACGCTTACACTTTATCTCTGCTTTGCATGGTACGGGGGTTGGCCATTTATTTGAGTCAATTGACGAAGCTTATGCCTCAGCAACTAAACGTATCAGCACCGCTATGCTACGTCGTATCATGGATATGGCACAAGCCGATCACCAGCCACCGCTTGTTCGTGGTCGTCGTGTGAAGCTTAAATATGCCCATGCAGGTGGTTATAATCCGCCACGTATTGTGATCCACGGTAACCAAGTACATGATTTACCTGATAGCTATAAACGCTACCTGATGAACTACTACCGTAAAGCACTAAAAATTATGGGCACGCCAATCAAAATTGAATTTAGAGAAGGCGAAAATCCATTTGCAGGACGTACTAATAAAGTAACGCTTTCGCAAAAACGTAAGATCCGCGCGTTTAGTAAAGAAAACCGCAATAAATAGTAAGCTGTAAGCTGTAAGCTGTAAGCTGTAAGCAATAAATAGTAAGCTGTAAGCTGTAAGCTGTAAGCTGTAAGCTGTAAGCTGTAAGCTGTAAGCTGTAAGCTGTAAGCTGTAAGCTGTAAGCTGTAAGCTGTAAGCTGTAAGCTGTAAGCTGTAAGCTGTAAGCTGTAAGCTGTAAGCTGTAAGCTGTAAAATTAAACCTTGTAGAGTGCGTCTCTACAAGGTTTTTTTATGGCTCACTATAATGTTTACTTACCATTTCATTTTGATCGCGATAAGAATGAAAAATGCGGGCCTCTTGCTGGGTGAGCTGTAATGGCATTTAAAAACGCCTCTAGCGCTTTCATTTCTTCTGTGGTCAGTAATAAAGGCTGCAAAATGGGTGATGTTTCAGGGAAAAACACATCATTTTTGTCCTTAGGGATCCGTACGCCTCCTGCATTATAAATATTGATAATACCTTCCATGCTTGCAAATAAACCATTGTGCATCCAAGGTTTAGTGTTCATCACCCCACGAAGACTAGGCGTTTTAAATTTACCTACATCATCAGGCATACCGGTGATGTTAAATAATCCAAGGTCTTCGTACTCCCTTTTATAGTAAGTAAGACCGATATTGTGAAATTTGTTATCTGAAAAAAGTGCGCCAGAATGACAGTTCATACATCGCGCTTTGGTTCTAAATAAGTGCATCCCCCACAACGCTTGATCGCTTAATTTTTTAGCGTAAAAGTCCTTCTTTTTGGGGTCCTCTTGCGTAATTGCATGCATAAAATAATCAAAGTCTGCATTACGTGAACGAATAGTCCGTTGAAAAGTCGCCAACGCTTTTGCGACATCACTCACTTCAATTATATTTTTGCCAAACACCTCATTGAACTTACTTTTATAGTACGCGTTAATATTTAACCTTAGCCCTAACTCAAACAGCCGAAAGTTCATTTCGTTGCTATCTTGTATTGGCATTAACGCTTGTTGCTCTAATGAGCTTGCTCTGCCATCCCAAAATAAGGTTTCCCAAAGCGCTGCATTTTCAATACTGGGCGCATTACGTTTACCAAAACGACGGTTATGGCCAAACGACACTTCACGACCATCTGCCCAACCTAAATCTCTATCGTGACAACTCGCACAGGCTATATGCTTAGATGAAGATAAAATAGGATCGTGAAATAGCGCTTCCCCTAGTCGCATTTTAGCCACTGAAAAAGGGTTTGATTCAGGAAATGTGATCGCTGGTAATAAACCAATCTCATGATGCGCAATACCAGGGTCTAAAAAAGGCTTTGGCCACTTATCGCTAGGTTGAAGGTATTGCTCACGTAGAGATTCAAAGTTAATAGGCTGAGCACTTAAATTAAATGCCCCGCTTATTAACACAACTAAAAATAAATAAGCGGGTTTACACATTACTTATTTTTTTCTAATGAGAAGGTTTTACCATCAGCTGCAACAAGCTTTTTTACTTCATCAATGTGTAATTCATTTATATCAATACACATATCTTCGCGTTTTTTTCTTGCCGACAGTAGCGCTGCAGGTTCAGAAATAAACCGCTCGATTTTAATCGCGTGCGTGTCAGCGTCTGCGTTATAGCACAGCTGCGTAGCCGTAAGGGTTAATACAAGTAGTGATGTCATAATAGTTTCCTCTTAATAATCTAAATTAATGCCTAACCAAAAGCGTCGTCCAAGTTCGACACCTGTTGTATAAGGGCTAACTTGATGCGTGCGTTTGTTTAAAATATTTTCACCTTCAAAACTTAAAGTCATCGTGTAATCACGTGCTACTACTAACGAGTATTTAACGCTACCGCTGAGTAACCAAAAACTTGGCCGTTTTTCTATTCGATACACGGGGTATTCTTTTCGGTTTGGTGCACAGCCATCGCAGATAGAGGTAGCTTCATTGACTGATTTTGTGGTGCCTGTTGCGTAAACCACATCCTGCGCACCATTAAAGCGCGCATAGACAGACAGCTGCCAATTACCAAAATCGCCACCCCAACTTAAATTAGCGATTATTGGACGGTTAAAATCTTGTTTTTCAAGCTCCATATCATGACGAGTAATTAAGTGATAAGTATCGTTCACACTTCGACTACTCAATTCATAATTATCAGATCTTAAATAAACCAGTTCATTATCGTCATACGAAAAATTTAGGAAATAATCGTTGCTGTTAATATAAGTGCGCGTTTCGCCATCGAATTGATCAGCGCTTGTGGTATTACTTGCATGTGATACATTAAATTCAATATGTTGATTATCGTATGTTGCCATCCATGAAAGGCTATAACGTTGATACTCGCTACTGCCTGAGTTAGCCCCATATAATATTGCCTCACCTAGGTCATTGGTTCCTCTAACGCGATTTATACTGTCTTGTTGATCACGATACAGCCACTTTAACTCGAGCGTTCCACCGAACAGTTGATGTCGATAAGCGGCTGTGAGTTCATCACTAAACGGGGTTTCTAAATCATTATAAACATAGCGATAACCACTGTTCGTAAGTGAAGCTTGCCATTGCTGAGGCCGATGCTGATAAATAGCCCTCACTTCACTGTGGGTTGGGAGCATCGCTTCATTTAATTTATAATTAATTGCATCACTTGCGTAATAGCGATTTGCACCAAGTACAATTTTTCCATCTCCTTCAAACAGCGAAACAGTGCCGCGTAAACGAGGTGCTAAATTATGATTAGTAAAAAAGTCATTGTAATCGTACCTAAAGCCCAATGTTAATGAGTAGTTTTGCCACTCAAGTTGATTCTCAAGATAGGCTGAAAACACGTTTACTTGCGCTTCTGCTTTAGCTTTTGGCGTTACTTGGCGACTTTGAAAATATTGCCCTGTTTGTTGAATATTACTTTGATACAGTAAAAAATCGTCATTGTTTTGCAGATCAAGTGGACGTCCTAGCTCTTTTTCTAGATCAGCGATAGATCTGTAAAGCTGTGTTTCTACGCAATCAAGCTGATACCCTGCACAATCAACCATCGGGGAAATAATTGACCCGTTATACACTATGGCATCTTCTAAACGATCAAATACAGATGTTTGCTGCTCTAGTGAATAACCTATTGAAAGCCTATAATCACCGTCCAATACTTTTGCTAAAGGGATTTCAAAATCCTGTTTAGCGCTAAGTGTTTGTTGAGTTTTCTTGATATCGCCAAAGCCACCTTCCAGACTGTTTATAGACCCATCATATTCACCCCAACTTTTACCTGCGGTATTTAACCAGGTGTACCATGCTGAATTCGCATTTTTTGAGTTTTCACTGCTGCGCCAGCTTAATTGAGAGTTAATATAGCCCCAGCTTCTATCTGCTTGCCAAGTAAGTGCCGCATTTGTGCCCCCACCTTCAATGGTATAATCGCTATTACGCGCATTAACATCAAAGTAATTTCCCTCATAAGGCGCGAATAAATAGCTCAGTGAAATATCATCATTTGCAGTTAAGGCATAATCAAATTTAATAAAACCATTGTGGTTAATTTGTTCTTGCAAGCTTAACGCACCTAATTGCTCTAAGCTTTCTTGCGATTCTAGGTATTGAAACTGTGCCACAACACCGAGCTTATCTGTAACTGGTGCTGAAATATAAGTACTAAAATCGCGTTTTTGAAACACCGCATTGTCTAAGATGTCTGAGCCATCAAAATCAGGTGAGTAATAATTATGATACTCGACCCAGTCATCAGCCGTTTGCCGATAGCTTACCCCAAACGATAACTTATCAAGCGCTTTACGAGTTTGTGCTTGTACTAAACCACCGTTAAAATTGCCGTATTTGGCAGGAATATTACTATCGTAAACCTCTATACTTTCAATTAGGTCAAGGTTCAAAAACACTTCTTGGCTATGACCTGCAACATCTTGGAGTAAATTTCTATCGGTGTTCCCTGCTACATTGTTTAAGTTTGAATTATTCGAAACACCATCAATGAGGTAAGCAGTAGCACGACCATTAGCGCCTGAAATAGACACTTCAGCGGGTTTAATATTGCTTACTTGTTCAGCCGTGTAAGCAGACTCTCCATATTGCACGCCGGGTAAAACACCTAAAAGATCATTTAAATTACCATTACCAAAACGATAATCTTTAATTAACTTACGATCTAACGTATATACACCCTGAGCCCCCATAGAGATAGGGTTTAACTTTTCTCCCTTAACCTCTATAACCTCAATATTTTTAACACAATGAGAATCTTGACCATCGCACGTTTCATAACGACTATCAGTAATTTCTTTATCATCACTTGCGGCTTGCTGTGCATAAATAGGCATCGTGAGCGCAAAGCTAACGATGCCTAGAGTAGAATTTATAAAACTCATCACTGACGTGTCTTATCTAATGGGTAAGCATCAGTTAGATCATCAACACCATCGTTATCGCTATCTAAATCAAGTTCAATTGTAGACTCTTCAATCATTTGCTCACTTGCATACGGTAAGAAGAAGTTTGCTTTACCATCGTTATCTGTATCTACGGTGGCAATGTTATCCCCCGTAAACGCATCAAACTGGCTTAGGGATTCAATCACAGAAGTCAAAATAGAGTCGTGCTCAACCACCCCAAGTGAATCTTTGTCTTTTAGCTCAATTGCACTATCAAATTGCCCAATTGCCAAGTATTGCTCAGCAAACTGTGGATAATATTGTAACTGCGTTTGTAGTGAGGCTTCATCTAAACGAGTGGTATTCCATTTCACTAAATCTGCCCATAAAGTTGCCGACTCTTCACGAAGCTGCTGATAATTATTAATTCTCCCAGCTTGTCTAAGCAATAACCTATAGTAGGATTCAAAGCGGTAATCATCTTTTGTAGTGGTTGCTTCAAAATAGTCTTGTGTCACTGAAAACTGATATTCACTGCTTACCAACGACTCTATTTCTTTAATTAGTTCTACATATTCAGTGTAATGAGTCAGCGCTGTAGCAAAGTCACCGCCGTAGGCAAAAGCAGCAGCTAGTTTACCTGTGTCTCTTAATTTTTGCGTAATTTGACTGTCATCGTATGCTGTAATAAAGCTTTGTGCTTTTTCAACTAGTGGGCTTACTAGTTCAGCTTGTCCTAATAAATAATGGTATTTAATCAAATCAATACTTGAATCAACAATGTGGTTAGCGGTTACATCTGTACCACTGACTTGCCCATATTTTTGCAATGAAATTTCGCGGCACACCGTTAAGGTTGATACGGCTTGATCGATGTACTTTTGCTCATCCGTAAAGCTAATTATTGTTGATAGCTGATTCAGTATAAGCTGACACCCCGTGACACCAGTAACAAATGCTTGTTTTGCTATATTTTGCGCTAAATATTTTTCAGAACTTAAAACGCTTAAACCCTCTGCGATGTATTTTGCTGCATCTGCATAACGCCCTTGCTCAATCAAAATTGCAGAACCACCAGGGTTAGAACTATTAAAAGACGTAATTGTTGTAAATAAATTTCTTAAATCACTCTCATCTTTTTGTGCAAGAATTAGCGCTAAACTTTCATCTGCATCTTCAATGCTGCGCACATATGCAAATAAACGTGCTTCCTCTGCATCTTCTTTAGCCCAATTATAGTGAAAACTATCTTTGTCAAACTTACTTAATAGTACTGTTTCAATATCTATTTCGGGATAAAGTGTCACCAAATGCTTGGCGTAGTCTATTAATCCAAAAGGGTACTCGGTAAGGGTAACTTGCGCATATTCATCTGCTTCTCGAGGGTATGTATTATCGTAATTAACAACGCCATTTAAAGCTAATGCGTCCGCTATTGCATTTTTTGCGTCATTTATTTCATTTAATGTTATGTAGTTTTCTACAACATTAGTTAATGCTACAAGGCGTATACTGTAATATTTTTCCCCTTCATTGCCATTTCTGTCGTTCGACACATAGCTGTAACCTATTTTATTGGCAAATGTATATAGTCTATCCGCCATATTTTTAGCATACTGAAAATCTTGCTCAGTACGGGTTTCAAGCCAAATATTTATTACATCTTCAACCGTATCTCTAAATCCAAAAAATAATCGCAGCGCTTGAGTAGTCTGTTCTTCATCAAGGGCTGAGCTTAATAAAATATCTAGAATATTATAGCTTTGTAGTGCAAGTGTTGGCTCACCCGCGTTTAGGTATGACTTAGCTAAAGAGTAGAAAAAGTCTTGGTCGTCTGCTGTAAATGCCGAAATGCCTTTGGTCGCAATATAGGCAGAGTATAAGTTACTTGCCTCTAATCTAAGCTCATTCGCTCTTTCAAGTTTACCTAATAAAGTGTATTGATTAGCAACATTAACAAGTGCTAAAGCGCGTATTTCATCACGAATAATGCTGTCTTGTGTAATTAAACGCTCTGCCTCGTTCTCTAAACCAGCTTCTGCGTACCCTATTGCCAAAGCTGAGTTTACTTCACCAATATTAATGTCATTTTGTAACGTAGTAGTAAGCTGCTCTGAGCGCTTTAAATGTGATTGTTCTGACGCGTAATAATAATAAGCACGATCTGAATTAGTCGATAAATTAGCCGATATTTCGAGTGTTTTACTTACAATACCACCGTTTCCATCATCAACAGTTAGTTCAAAGTTATCAACTGCATTGGTCAAAGCAGTCGGCGTATAGGTAATTTCACCCGTGTCTGAATTAAGCGTAAGCTCACCATTAACAGCTTGTTTTGAAATTGTATATTTAAGTGTATCTGCATCGATATCTGTAGCGGTTACCGTTCCAACTTTTGTCTCGCCGCCACTAACCTGAACTTTATCTATACTAATAACAGGGGTATCATTCACTGCTAACACGTCGATTGATACTGTTGTTGTTGCAGAGCCTTTGCCATCAGACACCATCACTTGAAACGAGTCAGCGCCGTTAAAGTTGCTATCCGGTAAATACGTCACCTCGCCGGTGCTGGTATTAACATTCACGCTACCATTACTCGCAGCATTCGCTAAAGAGTAACTAAGTTGATCATTGTCTACGTCTGTTCCATTTACCGTTAATGTCACGTTTGAATCTTCATTTAATGATGAAGAATACGTCGCCTGAGAAAATTGTGGTACGGAGTTTGACTCAGAACCTGAGCCGCCACACCCACTTAGAAGTATTGTGCTTATTGCTATAGATAAAAATTTTAATTTCATGTCAATCCCCTGTCAATTTGACGCAGATCCTAATGCAACTCATTATCATTTTCAATAGCAATTTGAGTATTAATTCTAATTTTTTATTTGCGCTCAAATAATTTATTAAAATAGCGTCAATAGGCTATGTTTAATGGATGAAGGTGATTTTAGGAATAATATGCAATTTATGACTAACGTTATCTATGTTGATAACGTGGAAGAAACATTAGATTTTTATTATCAAGCGTTTGGTTTTATTACTTTTTCATTAAGTGATAACGCTGAGTACGGTGAACTTGATACCGGCAATGTAAAAATAGCATTTGCTAATCACCCCTATGCGCAAGCTCATTTTAAACAAGGCTATATTCGCGCGCACCCAAAGCAGCCCGCATTGGGGTTTGAGCTGCGTTTTACATGTAATAATTTAAGTGAAAGCTATGATAAAGCAGTATTAGCTGGGGCTGAACCACTTTGTCCACCCTGCCAAAAAGAATCTCTCCATTATGCTTACGTGCGTGCAACTGAAGGCACTTTGATCTGTTTAGTGCAGCTTTAAGGCGTTCATCAAAACACCATTAAAGTTTAACAAAGCAGCAATATAAGCCACACGCTGCTGTCATCAAATTTCCTTATCTTAGCGGTAATTTAAATAAGGAGATGAAAATGAATACGCTACTACTTACACTAATGCTATTAAGTCCAAATGAAGCTCAATTAAATGAACAAGTAAACCTGCAAACAACGCAAGTATTAAACGCTCTACAAAAACAGACAACTATTGAACTGAAAAATCAAATTAAAGAAACACTGGAAAATATGGAATTGACCCTACCGCTGGCTGTTAATAAACTAACTGTAGCCAAACTACATACTGAAAAAAAGCAACTTAGCGAAGACTAAGTTGCTTTTTCACTCATAAGAATATTATTTTCCTGACAATGCTTTTTCAATCAATGGCACTAAAGGTTGAGGTAAAATCACATGCCCCCCGAGTACAAATTCATGTGCTTCTATAGACATTTTTTGCCACGTACGCTGCAAAATACCTATCCATTTTTGCTCGTCGTAATCTGGCTTTGTTTGTGCAAATGCCCACATGTAGTGCTCAATAAACACCAGACTGGCAATATCTTCCACTAATTGGCTATCAGGATTACGTTTGATTTGCTTTTTAGCCACCGCTTCATACACGCGCTGTTGATCAACCTCAGAGCACCCCACTTGTTGCATGAGTTCAACCACTGTTTTTGCATGAAAAACATACAATGCACTGCGCCACTGATGATAACCCTGCTTATCCATAGGAAAATCACTGCGCGGCGAACACCAACGTTTAATATGCTGAGCTCTAACGGCAATATGCATTAACGGATCAGCATCAACGTTAAAACGGTTCAACATCTGCGTCATACGCTCTGAATACAGTCGCTCTTTAGGCCAGTTTTTTCCTGCAAACTCTTCACAGTTTGGATCTTCGCTATTCGCTTCATCAATTAACGCTATCACATGTTCAAACATTCGGGTGGTCACTACGGTTAAATTTATAGACTATTTTAATCAGCTCATTAGTAATTAGCTAGTTGAAAGAACAGAAGATCTTCCATGCGGTGTAAAAATTATTAAACTGTTACGGGTTATTTATTGTGACTTTATTACTAAGAATTAATGAGTTGGGTACTAAGTGACGACAACCATCTGTTTTTAAGGTAATGTATCTGAGGTTTAAATCAACAACCACGCCTTTGCAGCTAGCGACTTCGATACTATCACCTAATTTAATAGGCCGATAAAGCACAATCATAATACCTGCGACTAAGTTAGATATTGCATCTTTAAGCGCAAATCCCAGTGCAAACCCCGTTAATCCTAATCCTGCTACTAAACCCGTCACATCAAAGTCGAGTTTTGATAAAGCCAGAACTGTACCAATAAAAATCAGAATCGCTTTTTGTGAATTTGAAATCAACCTGAAGGATTCCGCTGTATTACCATCAAAACGGCGTTCAATTTTTTTTAATGCAAAGTGAATTATCAAACTCACAAATAAAAAAACCGCGAAGACCGTTATCGCTGCAATAATTTTATCACTCATTAAGTCAGTTACTCTTCATCAAAATTTGTTAAATCGATAACAAGGGAGCTTTTAGGTTTTTCAACAACACGGCTTAGCTCTTTACCTTCTTGCATGACGATCATTGTTGCCGTGTATTTTAGTTCATGTGCCGATGCAACACCTGCAGGGTCTTTCTTGTTATACCCCACTGCAATTAGCTGCAAACTATTCACGGCCACTTTTGATTTTTCTAATAATTTGAGTAAACGAGGCACTTCACGCTGGCTATCATGACACCAAGTACCAAATAGCACCAAAATGTCTTTTCCTGCTAATTTTTGGATTAATTCGAGTTCATCTGACGTTGCTGTAAAGCGCTCATACTCTTGGCTAAACTTATTGTAATCTGCCAATAAAGTAGACGCTGAAATATCACCACTAAATGGCGCTTCATCACTGGCGCTGGCGCTCCAAGACAAACACACCAAAGTACATAACATGAGTAAATTTTTAAGCATAATTAAATTCTTTTATGAGTTAATGCGGTGACTATACCCAAACAGTAAAATAATGCGAGTGTCTAAAATAGATAGGCATCATTTATAATCAAAACCTTCAATATCAATTAACCCTTCATGCCATCCATAACCGCGGGTAAATCACAGCAATGTCGACAATAAAAGCTAAAATAAAATATTTAACTTGAAATGAACAAATTAAAATAATACATTGTCGACAATAACTTCAGGGAGATAATATGTGGTATAACTTATTTGGAACAATCAACACACTCTTTATTTTTGTTAGTCTATATGGCGTTTTTTTGCAGTTAAATAAAATTTGGGCAAGAAAAAAAGATGGAGAACCTAGTGCGACTAATGTTTTATCTCAAAACCAGTTCACAATGAGCTTTCTAGCATATTTTTCTTTTTTTATATACGGATACAGCATAGAGCCATTAAATCATTACATCGTGTGGCCAAGGCTTATTGCTTCAATATTGGTTACTTTAATATTATTTGAAATGTGGCTCGACCGAAAATCAAAAACTTCATATTTTTGCATTTTATTCATCGGATGTAGTTTTATCTTTGGCATTACAGGGTTTATTTTCAAAGACAATTTTTCTGGTCAAAGTGAAAATTTGTCTACAATCTTGATTTTGGTAATAACCTTTTTATTAGCCCAAGGCTATATCCACCAAATAAAGTTAATTATGAATACAGGAAACACTGGCGCAATCGATATCCGAATGAGTCAATTTATTTTAATGATGGACGTTTCCACTATAGCATTCGCGATATCAATGGGCATCAGTCAAGGTTGGCCTTTAATTGTACTTGCTTTAGTGAGCGGTATAACTAAAATAATTATCATGTATTTATTCAGATGGGTTCGCATTAGTCCACTAGCTGAGTTTCGCAGGGCCTACAATAAGTCACTATAGCTTTTAAGTTAAGCACTCAAGCAACCTCAAAATGGAGCGTCACTTTTAAACCAAACAACTGGACGATAGATAGGAGCCTATTCTCATATACCCTGATTAAGAAAGGTAAGATTTTGAAGATCTGAGCTTATAGTGACAGTAACTATCCCTATTTGAAGCGAGAAGTAACTAATTTTCATAAATGTACGTTTAAATAATACTGTTTTAATCAATAGTCATAATTCTGTAATTTAAATAGTGGATACTTTCTATCCGATATAATTAATCACGTACAGACGACACACATAAATGACAGCTCCCATGGTGCAACTTGCATTTGCACTGCAATCTTATGAAGATCCATTATCAGCAGCTATGGCACATACCACTGAGTATGATCCGTTAATATTGCATGCAAATTCAGATCATAAAATTAGTTTTTTATGTGTATTACCTGATGATGCCCATGAAGGTGACATAATTTCGTTAAGTGCAACACATTTAGCGGCTAGAAATGCACGCTATTTTGTGACGTATACGTTAAAACAAGCTGATTTAGAACAAGGCACAATCATTTTAGCGTTTGATAAAGTAACCTGTAGCGATGATTACGTATTACAAATGATGTTACATGGCTTACATGCAACGCTCAAAGACAGCGCTCAATTTGACGTCTCAGTGAATGCTTTTAAGTGTGGTTACGTATCTGACGATCCTACACCACTGGCACTCACTAAAAGCCTTTCGTTTCGCCAGTATCTAAGCAGCTTTAGTAGCTCATTTTTATCTTTTTTTTAATCTGCAAAACTAATTTTACCCATTGTAATATTGGGGATCCCTTGTGTTTGATTGCCAAAACGCTGTTTTTCCCCCGCAAGACACTCGTTCGCTAAAATCGCAAATAATACCGCTTCTTTTGCATCAGGGTTAATACCTAGTGCCTGAGTATTCTTGATCTCGTCAAGTTGTGGGCATAATGCCAAAATATGTTTCATGAGTAATGGGTTATGAATTCCACCGCCACTTGCGTATACCTGGACATTAATTAGGTTAACGCTACATTGATTAATGGCATTAGCGATAACCTGCGCTGAAAAACGATTTAAAGTTGCCATCACATCAAAATGGCTTAAATGCGTTGTCTCACTTGCTGCCTGTGCTGTCGCTAAATACTGTAAATTAAAGACTTCGGGCCCGGTAGTTTTGGGAAAACCCAATGCAAAAAATGTGTTTTCACATAATGCATCAAGTAATCGTTGATTAATTGAGCCTTGATTTGCGACTAACGAATCACGGTCGTAATGCAGTGGTGCAAAGAAACGCTGAATATACGCATCCATGATGGTATTACCTGGACCGATATCTGAACTAAAAACCGCCTCTGGATCTGCACTTTTAGGCAAGTATGTTAAGTTCGCAATTCCTCCCATATTAAGTAAAATGCGATTTTCTGCGGGGCTAGTAAAAAACAAATAATCACCATATACCGCCAGTGGTGCGCCTTCGCCTCCTGCTGCAATATGCTTTTGGCGAAAATCACCGATTGTAGTGATGCCTGTTGTGACTGCTAGATGGTCGCTATCTCCAATTTGCAAAGTACCATGCTTAAAATCAGCATGTTGATGCTGACTTTTAGGGCAGTGGTATATTGTTTGCCCATGACTTGCTATAACGTCTATATCCTTTGCGCCTAGCTGCCACTTAGCTAGGCATTGGTTAACTATTTTTCCATGTAAAACGCCAATCCACGGATTTAATAAAGTAACGAGTTCAAGGTCGCAGTCGCGCTTTGCGAATACGGTTTTTATTTTTTGTTTGTAATCATCATCATAATCAACTGTTTCAAAAGCAAGCAACTCAATCTGAGTATTCATTCCATTGCCTGACATTTTACATAATGCGACATCAAGCCCATCTAATGATGTTCCGCTCATCAAACCTATTATTAGTTTTTGTTGTTTTTTTGCGCTGTTATAAAGCGCTAATATGTGCTGATGCATTTTATATGCCCTTGAATATCAATATATAAATTAGAATAAATACAAACCAACCCAAGGAATACTTTATACCTTACAAGTTAAGAATGAAAGAATAATTATTGCAAACAACTATGAAATGCTTTAAAACTAGGCATTCTATCAATTGTATTAAATAAGTAACCAGTGAGAGCTGCGAATTAACAGCGTGCAACATTGAATCGTATTTTAATGCAAAGATATTTTACATGCTTAGCCAATGCATGTACTGACAACAACCCATGGTAACAACATTACATAATAACGGGAACGACAATGAAACACTGCAATAACCGCTCAATGCGCCCTCTCATGTTACTTTCACCTATTGCGCTTGCTATAGTCACAACCACTAGCCCAGCATTATTCGCTGCAGAACAAACCACTGCAAAAAAGCAGCCTGAGGTTATTACTGTTACTGGTTCGCGTATTCAGCGCACAGAGCTGGTATCAAGTAGCCCTGTTATGAGTGTTGACGAAGTACAAATTCAACTCGACCGCGCTGTTAATGTTGAAGATATAACTGCAAAACTTCCGCAAGCCGCAGCGGGTGCAAATAGCACTGGGGCAACAGTCGGTGATTCATTTGGTTCATCAACAATCGATCTTCGTGGCCTTGGGCAAAACCGAACATTAGTGTTAATTGATGGTACCCGTGCAGTTCCTTTTAGTTTTCGTAATTCGGTTGATGTAAATATTATTCCTGCTGGGCTTATCAAACGTGTTGATGTACTAACCGGTGGTGCCGCGGCTGTATATGGCGCCGATGCAGTTGCTGGCGTAGTTAACTTTGTACTTAATGATGACTTTAATGGCGCTGAGTTTTCAAGCAGTTATGAAACGGCGGATGGGGGGAATGAAAAACTCAATTTTGAAGCCATTTTTGGTGGTGATATCGCGGATGGCAACGGTCACGTTACTGGTTACTTAGGCTATTCAGAACGTAAAGAGTTACTTGCCGGTGAGCGCGATTTCGCACTAAAAAATAGCGCAACGATGATCAATAGTGGTGGTTTTTATACCGATGTAGCCTCAGGAAATAGTATCGCTATTAATGATGCAGGGCAAACAGTCGCTGAACGTCAAACCAGTGATTTCACCCGTCAACGTTACTTAACCCAACCAATGGAAAGACTTTCAGCTGGGTTGCTATTCGATGTAGATGTTGCTGATAGCGCCATTGCTTATGGCCGTGCGATGTATTCTAAAGTCACAGTGAATGGGGCTGGTGCCAGCGGCCAGACGCCTATATTTGTTAATGAACAGGTTACGCTCAGCCAAGATAATCAATATATTCCTGCAGCATTACGCCAACAATTAACATTTGATACCGAAGGTAATGCACTCGTCAATGTAGAGCGAAACTTAGGGCTCGGTGTACAGCACACTAAAGCCGTACGCGACTCTTTACAATTTCAATTAGGCTTAAAAGGCGATATTACTGATTATTTACGTTACGACATTTACGGCCAGTATGGTCAAACTGATGAAGTAGCTACGCTTTATAATAATGGCTATAAAACGGATAGTAACGGCAATAGTCGCTTTGCCAGTCTTGCTAATACTAAGGACATTTTTGATCCTAACCTTGATTTGAGCAGTTTTAGCGACCCACTTATATACACTACTCGTGAGCGCACACAAAGTGTATTTTCTGCAACACTATCAGGGGATTCAAGCCCTTTATTTGAACTACCAGCAGGCTATGTTGATTTTGCAATTGGCTACGAATACCGTAAAGAAACCGGTAAACAAACCCCAGGGGATGCGTTTAGAAACCGTACTAGCTTTGCCGCTGTAAGCGCCTTCGATATGGATGCCAGTTTTAGCAGTGAAGAATTTTATGCTGAAATTTTAGTGCCTATTTTAGCTGATATGCCCTTTGTAAAAGAATTAAGTTTTGAAGGTGCTTATCGTATTTCTGATTACTCAAATACCGAAGCAGAAGACACCTACAAACTCGGTATTAATTGGGCAATCAACGACGATATTCGTATTAGAGCAAACAAACTCACAGCCTTTAGGGCACCAAATTTAGGTGAGTTTGCCAGCCCAATCACTGCGCTTTCACTGGCCTTATTTGATCAAAATAGTGATCAATTTGTTCCGCGTTTGGCTGGCCGCTACGATGGCGATCCTTGCTTACTAGGCACCGGTGACGCTACGCAATGCGCCGCTTTTGGCGCGCCAGCAGCAGGCTCTGTGTTTGATACCAGCCAAGCCGCTTATACTTACGGTGGTAACCCTGATATAAAACCTGAACAAGCCGAATCAGATACCTTAGGCGTTGTATTCACCCCGAGTTATATTGAGGGCTTTGATCTGTCATTAGATTATTACAGCATAAGAGTAACCGATGCAGTAAGCCAAATTCAGCCAGGTGCTGCGCTACAAAGCTGCTATATTGATAATCCAAACCCAAATAACCCACTGTGTAATGCCGTGCTTCGCGACCCTAATACCGGGTTTATTAGCACTGCGATCGTGAATGACTTTAACCTTGCCGCTATTGAACAAACGGGCTTTGATCTTGCGGCTAACTACGTGTTTGATGCACCGATGGACTTAGGTGGGCGTTTTCGATTTTCTTATCAAGGTAATTTTATTACCGAGCAGACTCGCCAAAATAACAGCACAGTAGCTGAAGTTGACTGTAAAGGTACGTATGGGAGTGCCTGCTCAGGCGACTTTGCCAGTATTTTACAAGCTGACTATAAGCACAGAGCAACATTTGACTGGCAACTTGATACTATGAATTTTCAGTTAGGCTGGCGCAGAATTGGAGAAGTAGACTACGCTGTAGATAGATCAGAAACAATTTCAGCACAAAATTACATGGATTTTGCTGCGTCGTGGCAAGCAACTGACGATATTGCCGTTAACTTTGGTATAGATAACTTGTTTGACAAAGCACCACCAACACCGGAGGTGGGCGCAAACCATTTTAATACTGTCAGCGATTACAGTGTAATTGGCCGTACAGTGGGTATTGCAGTTCGTTACTCACCACATTTTTAGTTAATCCAAAATTGCGACAGCAACACAGGATTAAACTCTAAAAGCGCACCCTGCCCGGTGCGCTTTTATTTCTATTAAGCTACTCATAGTAAAGTGGGTTTTAAGTGAATTATTCACAAAGAGGTTATGAAACGCTGCGCTGAAGAGGTAAATACGCTAGGTTCTAGAATTGTTCCGCAGTACGTCGCGCGAAACACGCAGCATTTTTGGTTTCTCATTTACTCTCATTCACTTCTCTTTGTGCAAATAGGTTTTATAGTTTGGGTTCAGCCCAAAATACCTCACCACAGAGCTGACTGAGAAAATAGTAATCGCAGCTAAGATCAATAAATGTCACCCAGCTTTGCTATAAAGCTAGCACTTCTATCGCGCCGCGTTTTTGCATTGTTACATAAAGCTTTGTTTGCTCTTCATTAAACGCAACGTTCGTTGGGTGCTGGCCTTTTAATGTGTATGTGTGGAGCACCTTGCCAGCTGGGCTTATTTTTAATATAACTCCTGCACCATAACGTGCTACAAATATATTCCCTTGATTATCAACCCGCATACCATCCATACCATGCTCGTCAAAACTGATCAGTAACTGTTTATTGCTGATATTTAAATCACTATCAAGGTCATATTGCCAAATATTGCGCTGTACGCTTTCGTTCACATAAAGTTTAGTATTGTCGTTATTGACCGCTACGCCGTTGGTAGTGCCCATTTTATTTTCAAGCAATACTGTTTGGCCGTCGGCATTTATTCGCCATAATTGCCCTGAACTATTTGCCCAATTAGGGTCGCTGGCAAACAGTGCACCGCGTTTTGTTATGGCTATATCATTAGGCTGGTTCATAGCGCTGTTGTGCGCAAATACACTAATTTGTTTCGTGTCTGCAGCTACTTTTAGCACATTATGATTTACGTAATCAGCAACATATAAATTACCTTGTGCATCAAATTGTAAACCATTACCAACGCTGTCATTAGGTAGCTTAACAAATAACTGTGTGTTGCCTGCGTTATCTACTTTGCCTATAGTCCCTTGCTGCGCAAAATTTACAGCGTATAAATGGTTTTTATAAAAGGCTGGTCCTTCAACACCTTGAGTGAAGGTGTTGTCGGTCACAAGATCGGTGCTTTGCTCAGCCAAAACGTAAGTACAACTTAATGCACATAAAAGTACAGGGAAACTATATTTCATGTCTTTCCTAATTAAAATTTTTGCTAGTGTAAATGGCTAAAATTGGATAGTCGGCTTCACCGAATGAGACTGTCACAGAGCGTAGTTCGCCATCATCGAGTTTAATCCCGTCAGTTAACGACGAGGGTCCTTTACGTGAGCCATCAGCAAATAATGCCATTAAGTGCGATCCTTCTAGAATACGCGAACCCGACGCATCATTGCGCACAGTAATAACAGCCAAGCGTTTCCCCGCTTCGCTACTCATAAAAACAGAGTTAACTACACTAAAGTCACTATTTTTTGGCTTAATGCGAGCATCGTTCTCAAAGGCAAACTGCATTCCTTGTAGCCCAACTTGATCGACAGATAAAACATCGTTCGCCGCCGCAGAGATAGGTAGTAATAGACTACATAAAAACAATAAATGCATGTTTTTCATTTCAATCCTTTGTTCTTTACGTTTATTCTTTAACCACCGTTTTTAACATACCTAGTCCCTTTTTTCGAGCTAAATCTGTAGTAAAGCCCACTATTGCAGATATGCAAAAATCATTACCTGTACAGAGATAAACATACCATTGAATTTGTACACCGCGCCCTAACTTCATATCTAAACCTGCTGATTTACTGCTAACAACGTGAATGACTGAGCATTTAGATTTACAGTTTTTACGAATAGCATTTCTTTATAGAACATGGAGCCTTTTTATGCAATCAATTGAAAATAGACAATTCACACTCGCATCTCGCCCACACGGCGCGCCTACCGATGAAAATTTCACGTTAAAAACAGTACAATTACCTGCACTTGAACAAGGTGACGTGTTGCTACGCACTATTTATTTATCGCTAGACCCTTACATGCGCGGCCGTATGAGTGATGCTAAATCATATGCTGAGCCTGTTGCGATTGGTGAAGTAATGGTCGGTGCGACTGTCTGCCAAGTTGAACAATCAAAAAATGATCAATTTACGCAAGGCGAATGGGTATTGGCCTACACCGGCTGGCAAGAATACGCGATAGTAAAAGGTGACGGTTTAATGTCGTTGGGCCATGCCCCTAGCAAACCATCTTATGCGTTAGGTATTATGGGTATGCCAGGCTTTACAGCTTACATGGGATTATTGGATATAGGTGCCCCTCAAGAAGGTGAAACCGTTGTTGTTGCTGCTGCAACAGGACCCGTTGGCGCAACGGTAGGCCAAATAGCGAAACTTAAAGGCTGTAAAGTAGTCGGTGTAGCAGGTGGCAGTGATAAGTGCCAATACGCTGTTGATAAACTTGGCTTTGATACCTGCATAGACCACCGAGCTGATGATTTTGCAGAGCAGTTAAACAAGGCGTGCGACAAAGGTATTGATGTTTATTATGAAAATGTGGGCGGAAAAGTATTTGACGCCGTACTACATTTACTTAATACCGCGGCCCGCATTCCTTTATGCGGACTAGTTTCACAATATAACGCCACCGAGCTACCACAAGGCCCCGATCGCTTAGGCATGTTGATGGGGCAATTACTCACTAAACGTATAAAAATGCAGGGCTTTATTATTTTTGATGATTATGGCCACCGTTATGATGAGTTTGCAGCTGATATGCAAACGTGGCTCAGTGAAGGAAAAATTCACTATCGCGAGCACCTCGTTGATGGGTTTGAAAATACCCTCAATGCATTTAACGATATGATCTCAGGTAAGAACTTTGGTAAAACTGTAGTTCAAGTAAATCAACCGCTTTAATATTATTTGCGCAGCAATTAATTGCTGCATGCTTAAGGACACACATGATTAAATTACATCACTTAAATAAATCACGTTCAAAACGTATTATTTGGTTACTAGAAGAGCTAAATCTGGATTACGAGATTGTTGCATATCAACGTAACAGTGACACTTTTTTAGCCCCTGATGAGCTTAAAAACATTCATCAACTTGGTAAATCACCTGTAATCGAAGACGAGGGTTTAATTGTTACTGAGTCAGGTGCAATAACCGATTACTTGATCACAAAATACGGTAACGGTGCATTAGCACCAAAAGCGGGCACAAATGAATATGTAGATTACCAACAGTGGCTGCATTTTGCAGAAAGCTCTGCAATCTTACCGCTGCTCTTAAAAATGTTTGTACTAAAAGATGGCGCTAAAACGCAATTTTTAGAAGGCTACGCAGACGCTGAATCAGCAAAAGTGATCAGCTACTTTAACGACCGCCTTGAAGGTAAACGCTACTTAGTAGGCGACACTCTCACCGGTGCAGATATTATGATGTCGTTTATTGTCGAGATTGTTAAAAATACAGGTCAATTAGCACATTTCCAAAATCTTGTACGTTATGATGAGCAACTACAAAGCCATGAAAAATGGCACACATCACAAGAACTCGAAGCTAAATACGATTAAAGCGTAATAGCTAATTATTTGCCAGTAAAGGGGTGTAAAGCCCCTTTACGTTTTATTTAGTCATTAACGTTATGTGAGCTTTTATACCCAAGCCACCTCAAGATGCAGAATTCGCATCTTGAGGTGGTTTGGGTATACTTATAAGCTTGGTGAGCAAACTAAAAGTTATAATACCTAAAATATCCGCAAGTAAATCAAACGCATCTAATGTTCTATTAGGTATGTAGTACTGACTTAACTCCTCCACAAGAGCAAGTAAAAATACCACCGTAGAGCCAACATATATATTGCATGAAATGAGTGAATATGACTTTAGTTTAAAGACAAAGTTAATGCCTAAGGTGAGCAGACCAAATAGACAAAAATGTCCGACTTTATCGCCGTAGGGAATGCTTCTGACAAGTTCAAAAAAAATGCTATTTTGTCCTGTGTTGGCTAAATATATTACCCACGCAATAAACCCGAGAAAGGCAACTGACAAACTAGAGATTAACTTATGCATAAATCGTTTTTAATATATCGTTATCGTTCAACAAACAATAACGGAGTAACATTTTAAATTCAATAACCTAGCCTAAATCGAGTGACTATTTTTATTAACACGTTAGCTTATTATATACCCGCTAACTCGCGTTCGGTAATACATTCGCCAGAGGCCATTTCAAACTCACGACACACCAGTGGTCGGTTTTCATAGATTGAGCACATTAAGGTGTTGCGATCGAGAGCTTGGCACCAGCCATCATCGGCGCGTTTCATCACTTCGCTGCCCCATTTATCATATTCAATATAATGAAATGGCACACCGGTGTCGGTCACTATACGTACCTCTAACTGACAACAACATGCTTGGCAATTAGCGCATGTAACAGGCTCTGGTGTGTTAGTAACTGTTTCGATTGGGGTAATAGGGATGACGGTTTGAGGCATAGCGGCTTACTAAAATAACGTTAGCCGCTTAGGATACACGAGCAAAACTAACGTGCCAGTAGTTTCGCTTTTATTTCACTGTAGCGTTGCTGCTCGCACAATCCAAAACCACTCAGTTGCCGTACTTTATTACGGGCAAATAATGGCACGCTCATACCCGCTAAAAAACGACATTGGGTTTCTATACCGATATTGTTAAAACCTTTTGCGGCCAAGTGGCTCAATAATTCATCCGTTCTTTGATAAATCACATCATCTGCAACATTGGTAGGTGTAATAGAGTATTCAAGCGTGACTGCTTGCCCACGACACACCGAGCAATGCCCGCATTGCTCGGGCGCTTTGTTGTCATCAAAATAGCGAGCCAAGTTATAACTTAAGCAGCTTTTTAGCTCAAAAAAGCGAATAAGTGCCGCTATACGCTTGATCTCTGCTTGCTCCTTATCAACAAAGTAATTATGCAATTGCTGAGCAAGCTCAGGATTATTAATTACCTCTGTATGCACTTGATACACCTGAGTAATGCGTTTGGTTTCAAGCGCGATTAAGTTTTTCTCTGCTAAATAATCAAGCGCCGCAACCACCCGTTTTCTATCAACTTGAGCGGCTTGAGTGAGCGTATCAAAATTAAGTGCGCCCCAGACTTTCTTAAACTGGGTGTGGCTGAATATTAAGTTTAAAAATGCTTGTCGTGTCGCATCAAAGTGACCAAGTAGCTGCGCTTTATCAACCAAAAATTTATATTTAAAATCGGCGTAATATGCGTAAAGTGGCGTAATAGCACCTTGCATTTCAAGTTGAACGAGCAGTGTTTTAAGTGCAAGTTGACGAATATTACTGTCGCTAGATAGGCTATATTCTTGCATTTCCCAACGCTGTTGCTGATCTAAATGTTGGCGAATATCATTAATAACATGCTCTATACCACTAAGCTCTGGCGTATCGCCATAAACAAAGTTTTCAACCGTGTTTAAACCATCTAAATTAGCCAGCGTAAAGCACTGCGATGGTTGTCCATCACGCCCTGCCCGGCCTATTTCTTGGCTGTAGTTTTCTATCGACTTTGGTAAATCATAGTGAATAACAAAACGAATGTCTGATTTATCAATGCCCATACCAAAAGCAATAGTGGCAACAACGACATTGATTTTACCGGCCATAAAATCATCTTGAATACCATAACGTAGCGTATCTTCAAGCCCTGCATGATAAGCGACAGCGTGTAAGCCTTGGCGGCTAAGCTCTGCAGCAACTTGCTCAGCGCTGTGTTGTAGCGTCACATAAACAATACCTGGGCCTTGTTGATCGCGGACAATATTAGCAAGTGTACTGGCTTTATCAGCCGTTTTAACACTCAGTACCGATAAATCTAAATTAGCGCGATAAAACCCCGTTTGCACAATACATTCTGGGGCTATTGCAAAACGTTCGCTCATATCGCGTTTTACTTTTTTAGTGGCCGTTGCTGTTAACAATAGCACTAAAGGAATATTCAGCTCTTCACGGTAACGTGGTAGTTTTAAATAATCAGGCCTGAAGTTATGGCCCCATTCAGAGATGCAGTGAGCCTCATCAACAACCAACATTGAAATAGCAACTTGATTAATAAATTCCCTAAAACGCTCATTCTTAAAACGCTCTACAGACACCATCAGTATTTTAACTTTTCCCGCGCGTACATCACTCATCACGGTGTGGCTTTGCTCACTGGTTTGGCTGGAATCTAAGCTTGCTGCATAAATACCTTTACTGTTTAAAAAACTAATTTGATCTTTCATCAAGGCCAATAATGGCGACACAACCAAAGTGAGATTGGGTAAATGTAATGCGGTTAATTGATAGCACAACGACTTACCAGAACCTGTTGGAAAAATAGCCAGTGAAGATTGCTGATTGAGGAGTTGCTCAATCGTTTGCTGCTGTCCTGAGCGAAACTGATTAAAACCAAAGTGTTGCTCAAGCGAAGTAATTAGCGAAGCCGTCATGTTATTCCTTTGTAGTAAATTCCCTAATAAAGGAAATAATAGCCGTAAATTTAACAAACTGCCATGTTACCTTTTTTGTGGCTTGATTTCTTTGCCTTTTTTACTGACAAATATATTTAAAAGGCGCACAATTAGCCTGTTGCCAAGGTATAGCCATACCTAAGTAGTTTACCCAGACTATTTAAGTATAATTCTTTTGAGGGCAACGTAATGATAACCACACATCCTAAAATAGTGATCATCGGTGGCGGCGCAGGTGGCTTAGAACTGGCAACACAATTAGGGCATAAATTAGGAAAGAGAAAACACGCAGATATTTTACTCATTGATAAAAACCGCACTCATATTTGGAAGCCGTTACTTCACGAAGTAGCAACAGGCTCTATTGATGCCGATTTAGACGGCGTTGTTTACTCAGCGCATGCAGCTAAACACCACTACAATTTTCAACTTGGCACCTTTTGCAACCTCGATAATACGCAAAAAACTATTACTCTGAGCCCATTAAATGATGAGCTTGGTCATCAAATACTTCCCCAGCGCATAGTGCATTATGACTACCTAGTGATCGCCATTGGCAGCGTAAGTAACAACTTCAACACGCCAGGTATTAAAGAGCACTGCTTTTATCTTGATTCAAACCAACAAGCTGAACGCTTTCAACATGCATTACTGGATAACTTTACTCGCTTACACCAAGACGACGACCCACAACATGCTTTAAATATTGCCATTGTTGGTGGTGGTGCTACGGGGGTTGAGTTAAGTGCTGAGCTTTACCATGTCTCTGATTTATTAAAAATCTATGGCTTGACGAATATGTCGGCTAAACGTTTGCATATTCATTTAATTGAAGCGGGACCACGTATTCTGCCCGCATTATCCGAGCGTATTGCCAGCGCAGCTAAGCGAGAGCTATTAAAGCTCGGTGTAACGGTGCGCGAAAATACGCAAGTTAAGCAAGCAATTGAGCATGGTTTTATTACCCAAGATGATGAACAGATTAATGCTGATATCATGCTCTGGGCCGCAGGTGTAAAAGCACCTGACTTTGTTAAAGAGATCGACATTTTTGAGCTAACCCGCAATAATCAAATTAAAGTGAACGATTATCTACAAAGTAACAATGATGAATTTATCTATGTGTTAGGTGACTGTTGTGCATTTACACAACCTGATGGGAGCTTAGTCCCACCACGTGCGCAATCTGCTCATCAAATGGCGCAATGTATTGAAAAAAACCTTATTGCAACTTTGCGCCAGCAGCCATTAAATAGTTTTAAATACAGCGATCATGGCTCGTTGGTTAACCTATCTCGCTACAGCACAGTAGGCAGTTTAATGGGTAATCTCACCAGTAACAGCTTTTTTATCGAAGGTAAAATAGCCCGTTTTATGTATATTTCACTGTACCGAATGCACCAACGCGCGATTCATGGCAGCGCGAAAACATTTGCACTGTGGATAAGCGAAAAAGTGCTGAGAGTTGTTCGTCCAAAAATGAAGTTGCACTAAAGTTAACCCGGTGAACTTTAATGTTCACCGGGTTATCATACTAATCTGCATAAATATTTGAACAATTTAACGAATTAAATTGACCCCATATCTACGCGGATTGGTATCACTGTATACTTTCGATCGTGATTTTTTATTTTGCATATCTGCGAAAGCGCCTTGTTATTACAAGCGGTGTCTTTAGCTAAAGTTGTTAGACAAAATAATTTAGCAATAACTGTCTTCAATTTTTAATATTTGCTGTGTAAAGTAAGATAAACCACATAAAGGAATGATGCTATGGCGCCCAAAACGCTGATTTTCAATTTTGATGGCACGGGAAGTGAGCCTCGTGATGCAGAGCAATTTAGCTCTGATCACTTTAAAGAAGATGCCAGCATTTCTAATATCCTCAAACTGCATTTATTGTTAGGCGGTACGCTAAACACTGAAAAAGCGGTGAAATTCGAATCACAACATAGTTTTTATTATCAAGGCATTGGCACTAAAGGCAGCAGGCTAAAGCGCGTTCTAAACCAAACATTTGCCCCGCGAGATGACGATGTAGCCAGTATTTTAAATCATGCGATAAGCGATTTTAAAAAATATTATGTTGGCGGTGACACCGTTTTATTAACTGGTTTTAGTCGTGGCGCCGCCTTAGCTCGGCGCTTTGCTAAATGCTTAGAAGCTTTGATCACACATCATGTTTATTTATGTGTATTTGATACTGTTGCTTCCATTGGGTTATCTAAAGTCACCAAAGCAACACGAGGTGCTGAACACGTTATTTTTGAAAACCACACCTTAGCAAATAATATTACGCAAGCACTGCATTGTGTTGCGCTGGACGAGAAACGTCGTGCTTTTGAGCCCACTTTAATCAATCATCAGCAAAACGTACAAGAAGTGTGGTTTGCAGGTGCGCATTCTGATATTGGCGGCGGCTATTATCGTGATGGATTGGCTGATATTTGTTTGCGCTTTGCGATAGAGTGGCTCTTAGAACAACCCCTTTCATTGCATTTTTTAACCAGCCAAGCTATTGACTACCAATCATTATTTGCCCAAGGTCAACATGCCTTAATTGCTCAAGATGACATGACTGTTACCCCAGACCCTTTTGCATTAAGCCACCAGCAAAATTACTTTTGGTTTAACCCCTTCTTTAAATTAGTTGATCGTGAATGCATAGTGCTGGTAAACGATGAAAAAAGTGAATTATTACCTCATGTTCATCATAGTGTTGCTAAACGTATTCATCATTTAACTAGCTATCGCCCTGAGTCACTCAAAAGCTTACCGTATCAATTGCTATATGCAGATCAACGCACACTTAACTTTATTGGTTTCAGGGATCATATTGCACTGGTTAATCAAAATATGACGGTACTACAAATAGGTCAACACCTTGATGTGATGATTTATGCCGCAGAGCAATATAACGCCACAGGGCTAATGCTCGAACAAGGTGCAACTTATCGTTTTCAAGCCTACCCTGAGCAACAATGGTATGACGACGGCATTAAGTGTGGCCCCCAAGGCTGGCATCGAGATGGTGTTAGATTAGGTGTAAAAGAAATATCGATGGCGATATTAGAACCATTTCGTCGCTTAGCGAGTGCACAATGGTTTGCATTAATTGGCGCGATTAATTATACAGATGATGATGTGTTTGAAATATCCGCAGGCGGCGAATTTAAAATGACTAAATCAGGCGAGTTCACGCCATTTGCAAATGATTTAATGCGCTTTTATGGTGCTAATGCGGGGCATATTAGGCTTAATGTGACGCGCTTAGGTTGAGTTACCCAAAAATGGTCTTGATTGGGTATAACTCTCGATAATTTGCTTTATTGCTGCTTGGTTATTGCTGATAGCAATATTTATTTTTTTTAGCTCAAGATGAGACAGGCTTTTACGACTTAACATAAAATGTATGGGATTATCATGCACAACGTGAGGGTGAAGTGTCACACCCGCTATTTTCTCTTGTTTAATTAAATACAGACCAGAGGTCTCATCATCAATCATAAAATCAACTCTTTTTGCTTTGAGCATATAAAGGCGTTGTTTAATCATTGGCACGCGCACTATCAACTCTTTAAACTGCTCCTGACTGCTGAGTGATTCAAACTCTTTCCCGTAATACCCTCCGTTGTTTACCACGAAGGTTTGTCGTAAACTCATTAAGCTCTGTAGGTTGTGATTAAATAACTTAGCGTCTTCATACCAAAAAAGACGCATCCTTTCACGCCTATAAGGAATAGAAAAATAACTATATTGTGCCCTTTGATGACTAAAGCTTGCTGCAGGTACTAAATCGACATGCCCTTTTTTCAATTCTACCAACCCTCGAATTGAAGAGGGTAGAACTACGAATTCACTGCAAAACCCCGCTTTATTTAATATAAGACGAGTTACTTCAATATCTATTCCTGATAACGTTTGCTCTCCTTCAAAGTAAAATGGCGGCCAAGGTTGCCCTAACCCTATTTTCATAGTTCTTTCACATGCAATACTGACTTGCGCAATCAAAGCGAACAGAATAAAAATATATTTGATAGGTGGCATACTCATTTTAAAACTCTTTAACTATTAGTATGGAGTATTAGAATGAAAACACAAAAAAAAGCAGCTCAGAAGCTGCTTTAAAAGGTATTTTTCACATTAATTAATCACCCAAGAGTAGGCTTGGGTGAAGTATTAATTAAAGTGATTTCCATACGTTTGCTTTGCCTGGCTCTTGTCCTTGAGTCCACCACTTAGCTTGGTATTTACCACCATTGTGAGAAACTTGGTCACCACTGTTATAAACAGCTGATGATTGCCAAATTACATTACCGCCACCATCAACTGGTTTTGTAGTTGCTTCCCAAACGCCACCTAAATCAGGACGGTTACCTTGAGTCCACCATTTAGCTTTGTATGTTACGCCGTTAAATACAACAGTATCACCACCTGTGTATACTTTACTCGCATCCCACGTGTCACCTGGAGGAGTTGTGGTGTCTTTGTTAGCCACTGTTACGGTAAAGCTGCGTGTTGTTGCAACTTGGCCATCACTTACTGAAACTGAAACAGTTAAGTTTGTGTCGGCGTCAACTGCACCAGCTGTAAGGCTTACATTTGCGCCATTACCTACAAGTGTTAAACCAGCAGGTACATTCCAGTCATAAGTAAGTGCATCATTTTGTGCATCCGTTGCTACAACAGCTACTGCTGCAGAAGCACCTTCTTCAACTGTAATGTTGGCAATTGCATCTACAACAGGAGCGGTGTTGTCGCCACCCGTTACTGGTGCAATAACGTTAACAACTACATCTTTACTTACTGTAGCTTTACCATCTGATACGCTTACAGTTGCAGTAAACTGGCTATCTTGCGTTACGTTTGGTGCAGTGATTGCAAGTGTGCTTGTTGAAGTACCTGTTACAGTAAGTTCAGCAGAAGCAACCCAAGAGTATGTAAGTGTATCGTTATCTGCATCGGTTGCTGTTGCGCTAACAGATACTGACTCACCCGCATTGACTGTTACAGCGTTTGTTACAGATAGCACAGGTTTTTTATTAATTGGTGCAACAACACCACCTAAGCCATCATGCATTGCATTAAGAATATCGCCGTTATCTGCATCAATTTCCCATGCAAATAGGCCACCTAGGTTATATTGGTTTACATATTGACCTTTAGCAATCACTGAACGAGGGCTATCATAAGTGATTAGTTTACCCGTTGAGCGGTTCCATACATATGCCGCCTCAGCTTGTTCGTCATAACCAACTTCAAAGCCATTTACACCATTACCTGATGCGCCAACCATATATGCTTGAATGCCTTTATAATCAATAACGCCTGCTTCCCACACACCTTGCGCTTTAGTGCCGGTAAGCTTGCCATTACCTGGCGCTGTCATTGGGTTATTTGCAATTGTAGCGTTACCCGGTGTTACACCTTCCCAACCACGGCCATACATTGCAGTACCTACAACGATTTTCTTAGATGGTACATTTTGCGCAAGTAATAGCTGCACTGCGTTATCAATTGTATAAGCAGGGCCTTTACGTGGTTCACCATTTTCATCAACACCTGTGCCATTACATTCGCCAGCACTGATGTGCTCACCACAGTAAATACCTGTTTGATGACCTGTTACATTATTCCAACCACCAAAGAAGTCATAAGTCATCGCAAAGATGTAATCCATATACTGACTTGCTGCTTGGTAATCAACATCTTGTATTTTGTCATAGCCGGTACCAATTGCAGAGCTAAGCTCATAAGTACGACCTGTTTCAGCTTCTAGCCTATCTAGCATCTCACGTAATTCTTTCATTAACGCAACATAAGCAGGACCATCTTTTACAGGGTCACCTAGATTTGGATTAGGGCCATCACCACCTGGGAATTCCCAGTCAATATCAATACCATCATAGAATTTCCATGTTCTTAAAAACTCTTCCATAGATGCTACAAACGTGTCACGGTTTGCTTTTTCAGTAAACGAGAAAAACGGGTCAGATAATGTCCAGCCGCCTACTGATGGTAAGATTTTAAGATCAGGGTAACGTTGCTTAAGTGCCATTAACTGTGAATAAGTACCACGAATTGGATCTTTTGCATCAACACCTGGAAGTGCTTTTTGTACTGCTGCCCATGGATCATGGATAACGACTTCAAAGTCGCTAGAACCCGCACATGCTTTTTCTAGTGCACGCCAGCTGTTACCGTTTTCGATTTCTTTTAATGATTCATTAGGGCCACAAATTGGAATGAAACCGTACAATAAATGCGATAAATTTTGCGCTGGAATATTTGATACATCGTAATCACGACCATAAATACCCCACTCAACAAAGTAAGCACCCGTCACTAAACCTTGTTTAGTACCGATGTTACGGTTGTTAGGGTTAACATCCATAGGTAGTGGTGCTAAATGGCCACCGTCTGTATCAGCAATTACAATTGGTTTACCTGCGCTGCGTGCACATGTTGCGCCAGCTTCACATAATTCAATATAAAGCGTATGACGACCAGATTTATCATACGGGAAGCTAATAGTGCCGCTTTTTGTGCCTGCAGGTAAAGCGCCCTCATTTACAAGCATGTCATCAAAGTACACTTTATAGCTATCGCCACCAGTACCACTCCATGCATTCCACTGTAAGTTGATGTTAACAGTGTCAACACGCTTGACCAGTTGCTTATAAGAGCCATTACTTTCAAGGTCTACTTCAACAAAAGAATACTGTTGAGGTTCCCAATTTAAGCTAGGTGTTGATGGCGCAGCTGTAGCCGTACCTGCGAATAATGCAACACCAATGGCTGCTGTTAAATGTTTAATATTCATATTTCTCTCTTATCCATGTTTTAATTATTGGGTAATAAGTTTGAACTACAAAACTTAGTAATAAAGTTATAGTTTTTTCCATACACTGGCTTGTCCAGGAGTATCACCTCGAGTCCACCATTTAGCGCTATAGCGCTGTCCTTGATACGTTACTTCTGCGCCACCTTGATAGGCTTTTCCTGCATTCCAATCTGTACTTGTGCCCGGATTAGATGCTGCCTTCCACGCATTTGAACTATCTGGCTGTTGCCCTTGATTCCACCATTTAGCTGTATACACAACGCCTTGGAAGGACGCCTTATCGCCAGCTTGATATGTCGCTGAGCTATCCCAAGCTGGTACTGTTGGATCAACTGGGTCGACAGGATCAACAACTGTTATGTCGTTAACTGTCACTTTAAACCGAGTTTGTGTAGTAAGTTCACCATCCGATACAGACACTGATACCGTATAATCGGTATTAGCTGTTACTTCTGGTGCACTAAGTTCAATATTTGCATCGCCACCTGTAAAGCTCAGCGGTGCAGGTACTGACCAGTTATAAGTCAACACACTTTGCTCATCATCAAATGCGTGTAAGTGCACTTTTGTTGTGGTGTTTTCGTCAACGACTAAATCAGCAGGTGTATGAACAATAGGCGCTGTATTAGCTGGTGCACCTTGTACACTTAGCGCGTAGGTATAATTAGCATTGCTACTATAAACTTGGTTAATCAAAGTGTCGGCGTCATTAAATACAACATCGCCAGCTTGGTTTTGCACACCGATTTGTACTAAATGTGCATAATCAAGATTTAGCTGTGTTGCAAGTGCTTGTTGCCAATTTGATTGGTTTTGCGTAGTCACTTTTAGTTGTTGATTAATAACCTCTTGGCCATTTTCATCAAATAAACGTGCCCATACGGTATCACCCGCGATTGCGTTTTGCCCTTGACGAACAAAGTAACCAACGCTGGTCCATACACTTGGATCTGTTGGAGTTGCGTCATTTACTATATTGATATCGCTACAGTTATAAAAACCTTCGCCAACTACATCATTACGCTGCCAACGGCTATACAAAATCGCATCACCGCTACGATCTTGCGGGATCGCAACGTTCATTTCGTAATAACGCTTACCATCTGGATCTTTAACAAAATCAATATTAGCGTGTTCTTGCACTAGCTCTAAATCAGCCCATGTCAATACATCAGTTGCTGCATTAAAGCTTGGTTTAGTTAAATAAAATTGCCAAAAACTCGGATTGTGGGGCGTTGCAGCAAGGTAACGAATTTGGATTTCACCATTAGCATTTGGCACCACATCACTGCGCTGCCAATGAGGCGATGGTAAATCCATACCGCGTTTTGCATTATCACCACCGGCACATAGCAACCCATTTGGTACCTTAGCTTCTACGGCTGCTTGATTTAGGTAATCAGGCGTATTTACAGAAAATTCAATATCTTGAACGAACTGCACTGTACCTGATTCTAAAAAGGCAGCACGACACGCTAGATTTGGAATATTGCTACCATCTGTTGGCCACCAATAACCTGCATCTGCCTGACAAAATGCTTGGCGAGCTTTAGGGGTATCCATATACCCATGCGCACTCACCTGTGCTGGCATTAATGTAAGTAATAAACCACTTGCTATTGCACTTAGTGATAATGTTTTAAATTTAATTGATGTCATTGCTCTGTCCTTTAAAAGACTCAATGTTGGGGCAAGTAATTACCTACCCCTTATTGTTTTATTATTACTTACAGGCTACAGCTCTTAGTCCAATCAGCCGTCGAACCAGGTGCTGAACTTGTCCACCACTTCGCTTTATAAACTGCGTTATTGTGAACCATTAGATCACCGCCTGTAGCGTGACTTGGATTGCCTGCCCAGTCTTTTTGAGCAAAATTTGGATAAACAGGGATTGCTGTAATAGCGACACCTTCACATGTACCAGATGTGTCACCACCGCCGTTACCTGGATTACCTGGCTCGCCAGAATTACCGCCTGTTGTTCCATCTGGAAGTTTTGGATACTCAAATTTGAATGCGTATACTTTGCCATCTTTTTCAATAGTAAAGTTACTTGGACCTGTGATTGGCATGTAGTACATCACTTGTGCATTTACAGTTTTACCTGCACTGAAGTCCTTAGGCTGACCGCCCCATTCGTTATTAAGCGTGATTGAAAAACGGTGGAATTCATTTTCATAACCACCAATATTATTACCTGCTGCATTAGAACCATTTACTTCTACTGCCATGCCCAGTTTTTCTTGTGCATTCCAGTTAGATTTAAAAATAGCCGATGTTGATACAGGTACATCAAATGAGATTTTCGCACCGCTTAGATCAATATTTGAATTATTAGTAAACGCAAATGTTGGGCTAATTGGGTAGTTATCATCACCAATTGGGAAGTCTTTTGCTTCAAACGTTACATCAACAGCTTCAGTTGGTACTGTGAAACTTGGGTTACCGCCATGTACATCATACGCAACACCACTTTGATTAAACTTGTCATACGCTAATGAAGTAAGTGTTGAACCCATGAAGTACTCGCCTTTAGCTGCATCGTAATCAAAGTCACCAGCAAGTTCCCAGAACATGATACCGCCTAGGCCATTGTTGATTACATAATCAACTTTAGTCGCCATAGACTCTTCATCTTCAATTGAAAGGAATACTTTTTTCTCTGCGTTCCATAACCAAGGTGCTACGGCAACGTTGTCATAATGGCGAGTATAAGTACCTGTTAGTTGATCGTTAGGATCTGTCTCTGGCGTTAAACCATAAACACCTAAATACGAACCAACAATACCGTTTTCTAAGTTTTTAACATGCCAAAGTGGATTAGACCCTGCAGGCATTTCTTGACCTGCGTCGTTCTTGTCATGCCAAAGGTTATCAATACCTAATGCACCGTTACCACATTTATTCTTCTCACCAACGCCTGTACCTTTAGCACAATCAGCTTGATTAGGAAGTGCAGCTTGACCCCAAAGACCATTTGTACCGCCACTTACATCTTTAAAACCACGCGTGTAATATGGAATACCGATATTAATACGACCAGCTGACATAGCACCACGGAAGTAACGCACAGCCCAATCAGTGTTTAAATAACCAATACCTTCAAACTCTTTAGTACCGTATACATTCCACTGTGCAAGTTCAGAGTCTAGCCCTGTATCGAATAATGCAGCGTTATGACCAACGTGTGAATTCCATGCACCGTGCAAGTCATAAGACATAATATTTACATAATCTAGGTACTTAACAGTTTGGAATGTTTCCATACCACGTAGTAAATAACCTGAAGATGGAGATGCGATAGTTAACAGATAATGTTTACCTGCTTTTTCACCCGCGCGATCTAATGCTTCACGTACTTTTTTCATCAGTACTTTATAAGACGCGTTTAAACCACCACGACGTGCATTTGAAATAGGGAAATCATCTGGATGACCAGAGTCTTTCATTGATGAAGGGTATTCGTAATCGATATCAACCCCGTCAAAACCATATTTCTCAATAAACTCAACTGAGCTTTGTGCAAATGCATCAATACCTGCATGGTTAACTGATCCATCTGCATTTGTTGTCATGGTGTAAAAACCACCACTTGCAACACGACCAGTTTCATCGAAGTAACCGCCTGTTTCAGCCCAACCACCAACAGACACTAATGTTTTTACATGTGGGTGCTGTTTTTTGTATTTATTTAGAAGGTTAAAATGACCTTTATAAGCAAAGCTAGGGTCCATCTCAGCGCCACTCACACCAGGCCATTCCATATTCGTTGCAGGGTTACCTGCTGAATTTGGATCGCCAATTGATACCTTATTGTTTGCATCAACATGTGCGAACGCATAGTTAATATGAGTGATTTTGTCCCACGGAATATCGTTTACTAAATAACTAGGCTGACCATTTGCGCCATTTCTCCAGCTAGTAAAGTAACCAATTACACGACGAGGATGATCTGCACCCATGATCTCACGACCATCGGCATCATATACGGTACAATAAGGCGTATTTACACCAGGTGTTTGGTATAAACCCTGAGGACGACAATCAGTGCCCGTACCAGGAGGAGTGCCCGTACCAGGAGGAGTGCCCGCTTCAACAACATTAAGTACTTTTGTTGTTTGTGACGTAGCGCCTTCATTATCTGTTGCGGTCAAGGTAAATGTGACTTGTCCAAGTGCAGTCGCTTGCCATGCATAGCTACTTGCGGCTGAATTTGCTTGATGAACATCTGCGCCATTAGCAGCAAAACTCAACGACGTTACTTGACCATCGCTATCTGTGCCAGAAAGTGCAAATACAACTTGTGAACCAACGATAAGCTGCTCAGGTAATGTACTGAATGAAATAGATGCTACAGGTGCCTGGTTAACTGGGTCAACTACGCTGCCTTGCACGCTAATCATACTAATGACTTCGCTCGACTGTGCACCTTTATCATCTGTAGCAACAGCACTAACTTGATGTGAACCAACGATGGCTTGCCAATTTGTACTAAATGGTGCACTGCTATCAGTTGCGACAAGGGCACCATCTACAAAAAACTCAACTTTAGTAACTGTGCCATCAGCATCAGATGCTTGCGCACTTATGACAACGCTGTCTTTTTCGTTAAATTGAGAATTATTTGCCGGTACTAAAGCTGTCACAGTTGGTATAAAGTTCTCTGTGACAGCGCTGTCACACAAACCCAATTTTTTCCATTCTTGCCATTGGCCAGAATTCTCTGCTGGATTAGATTGCGTCCACCACTTCGCTTCATACGCATTATTTTGCGCTTGAACTTGGCTTCCACCAGTATGTGTTTGACCAGCTTGCCATTGTGTTAACGCACTGCAATCAACTGCAGCTTGCGCACTTAAGCCAATAAAACTAAGTGACAAAGCACTTAGCTTAAAAGCATTTTTTATTATCATTGATGAGCTCATATGCTCCTCCGCCCAGGGGTTAAAAATAACATTTAATTTACAAATCTTCATTAAAGCTATCATAGTTTACACGCACGTCAACTTAATTTAAAAAAGACACGTACATATAATAGGTAAATTAGTAACAAAAAGTAATGATAAAGTCTAGTTTTTATATAGGTTATAATTGAAAATTGTATACCCGTATAAAGTTTGGGGAATTTTACGCATTAAACATGAACGCAAGGTTAACCTAAAGTTAACCAGCATAATCAGTGTTTACAGAGCTTTTTATTGCCCTTTACGGGCACGTAAAGTGATGGAATGAAGACGTCAGAAATATAATTACAGCTATATAACCACAAAACCCCGCTTAGAAAAAAATTATCTAAGCGGGGTTTATATTTTTATTCAGTAGGTGAAAGTTGTTAAACGAAAACAGCAAAAGCCCTATTTGATCACAACTATATTATGCAGCGATTAAATAGGACTCTTGTCCAGCATGTTTTTTGTTGCGCTTAAAAGACCCTTTGCCTTTTTTAGCTGATACAATTTGTGGTTTAAATATTTTAGATGTGACCAAAGCTGCCAACGCATTATCACGAATAACCCCTCGACCAGTATCAACACTGTTATTGTGAGATTTTTGACCTTTTTTATGTTTTTTCATTAATATTTCCAGTTCATAAAGTGAATAAATTAAGTAGCAAGTACCATGGTACTTGCTGCGGATTGTAGGACTTACTAGCTAATTAGCAAGTGTTTTTAATACTATTTTAAAGATATATTCTAGGGCGTGTTGACCTTTGTGGATTCAAATTTGTTCAATCTAGGGGCGATTTAATCGCGGCGAGAGATTTGTAACCTAGCGGGCTAAGTAAAAACCGAACTACAAAGAGTTAATCGCCCCTAGAGAACCCTTTGGGCAGCGCATGTTTGGCATTTATACTGTGTTATCGCCTATTTATGGGGAGCAACCACACACCATAGGCTCTGCCTTGCCTAAATACCAAACATACTGTTGCAAAATCAATCTCGAAAGGTCAACACGCCCTAGCCTTTAAATTAGCTTAAAATCCCCCTGCATAATTGCAAAATGTCCTGGAAAGGAACAAAAGAATTTATAAACAGTGCCTGCATTCAAATTCTCTGTTGAAAACTCGATAGACGTAGTCTCCCCACCACCAATAACCTCTGTAGAGGCCAGCACTCGAGGGTCATCTTTTGGAAGGTAACGATTCTCAAGCCCTGCTTGCATACCTGCCATCGCCAGCTCTTTAACATCAGCAGCCACACTAAGCACCCAATTATGTCCCATAACATTGGCGGGTAATTTACCGGTATGATTAAGTGTTAATGTTACAGTTTTACAGCTTTTATCAACTTCAAGCTGTTTAGTGGAAAATGCCATAGCATCATTAGCAGAAATAGTGACTTCGCATTTTGCAAAAACACCTGTAGATAAAACAAGGGAGGCTAAAAGAAAAAGTGGCTTGAACATAACAACACCTATAATGAGAATAATTATCAATACTATATATTGATATTAATTCTCATTCAATAAATATTTTTATGTGCGCAGTGAGTACTTCGCATATATTCTAAGTACTTATATCCGAAGTACCTACAGAAGCAAAATTCGCTTTTTAAGGCACTTCGGTGTGCATCAGAAGCTAAAGCTTACTTTTGCATAATACGTCATACCATCAAACCCATATGGCAATGCTCTAACTGGATATTTAAATGCACCATTTGTAATAAAATCAAGGGCCTCATCTTTCCCTAATTCATCAGGTGTTACATCAAACACATTATCAATACCTAAGTTAAAAGTCAGTGATTCACTCAGTTCATACCCAAAATTAATATCAACTAATACCGCAGATTCAACAACACTGGTGTCTTTAAATTCACCTGTTGGCGATAAAAAGTCAGGTAAACCGATATGATCATTACCAAAGTACTTAACGTCGGTTTCTCCAAAATAATTAAAACGTACCATTGCACTCATTGCATCACGCTCATAATCAAACGTTAACGTACCACGCTCACCTGGCTGTCCATTTGTTAAAAAGCTGCGTTGAGTATCATCTAAAGCTATCTCTTTAGGGACGCCTGTGGGGGCGTTTACTTTATCAATGTATGTGCGATTAATATTACCCGCAAATGTTGCAGAAAAGTCACCATCGTATAAATCTGTGCGATAAGAAAGAATGACATCAACACCCTTGGTTGTTGAATCGACTGAATTTGAGAAATAAGCGGCTTGATCTGCTCCCGTAGCATTAAGTGCAGCAACAGCCGCAGGGCTAAACGCAAGATCTTCGGCCTTCATAAAGTTACCCAAAGTAATACGATCTTTTATTGCTGTATGGTAAAAATCAACGGTTAATGACAACTCGCTACTTACATCATAAACAAAACCAAAACTAACATTTTTAGAGCTTTCTAGTTCTAAACTTTCAACGCCTAAAGCGACAGGAAGATCTGATCCTGCTTTAGCAATAAATGATTGTTCCAGTACACCACCATCACCTAAGTTTGTTGTAAAAGCTGTATATGCACTTTGTTGTAATGAAGGTGCTCTAAAACCACTAGAAATCGCACCACGCACAGCAAAATCATCATTCAATTCGTAACGAGATGCAAGCTTACCAATAATATCATCACCCGCGTCTGAGAAGTCTTCATAACGAAGTGCGGTACTGATATTCCACGCATCCGTAATCATCGTCTCTGCATTAACATAAAGTGCATGGCTATTACGACTTTGGCTATTTGATGCCTCAGGGCGTAAACCATTGTAAGCTTGGAAACCACACTCAGCCGAGGTACTTGGATCATTTGCTGAAGGGTAAACAATATTCTGATTCGCTAAACCACATGCATATGATGCTTCATCACCAGGCACTATTTGATAGTTTTCTTTACGGTATTCTGCACCAAAGGATAGGTATATAGGCTCACTTCGACCAATATCTATAATCCCATTTATATCGGCATTAACGGTTGTTTGATCAAAACGAAAACCACCCGAATATCCCCCATTTGGGCCTGAATTTGCTGCGATATCAGCATCAGTCGCATTAGGATTATTTAAAACATACTCGGCTGCATACGATGCATTTAGTGTGTTACGTGAAGTAAAATCATATTGATTTTCACCGTACACGGCTGACACATCGTACCCCCAGTCGGTATTAATGTCGCCTTTGATGCCCAACGCTAGCGAAATATCCTGCGCCTCATTATAAATACGTGGTAAAAAGCCATCGCTGTATACTTGAGTAACATTTTTAGAGGCCGCATCAAAATTACGATAAAAGCCATTACCTAACGCTGTACGTTCAGAGTAACCACCAAACGAATATAATTCTGCATCATCAAGTGGTAACGACATATTATAAAATAAAGACGTAAACTCACTTTCTGAATTCCCTTGCCCCCAACGTACGGTATCAGATAATGTACCTGCAGATACCGCTGCAGAGCCACCGGTATCACGTTCAGCACGGTTAGTTCCGTCAGCATCACGATACTCAGCAGAGACGTTTATAAAACCGCCTTGATCGCCTAAATCAAAACCACGGTTTAAACCAAGCGATATGGTATCACCATCGCCCTCACCCGTACTGCCAGCTTGAAAATAACCTGTTGTAATACCTGTTGAATCATTCAATGATAAGTTAATAACACCTGCGATTGCATCCGAGCCATATTGCGCAGCTGCGCCATCACGTAACACTTCAACCCCTTTAAGTGCAGATAAAGGAATCGCATTCATATCAGTACCGGCAGCACCAGCACCAACGGTGCCAACTAAGCCGAAAATAGATTGATTATGACGACGCTTACCATTTACCAACACTAGCGTCTGATCTGGCTGTAAGCCACGCAGTGTTGCCGGACGAAATAAATCTGAACCATCTGATACTTGCGTACGCGAGAAATTAAAAGAAGGTGCCGTTGCTTGTAAGCTTTGACCAAGTTCTGTGAAGCCACCTTTGTTAAGTGTATCAGCATCAATTAAATCTATCGGAGAAGAAGATTCCGTTACAGTTCGGTTTGATACTCTAGATCCCAAAACTGAAATTTGTTCAATGTTTTTTTCTGCTTGGACTTGTGCTTCTTCTGCAATAACCGAAGAGGCACTAAAAGCCAGTCCCACTGCAATAGCCAGTGTATTTAAACGAAGTGTTGTCATGTGTGTTCGACCCTGTTGACTCATTTCTGCTTTTAAGCTCGCCTTAAATAACAGTTGAGTTCATATAAAGATTATTAGAATTATTAATTTAATAGCTCGTCATTTACATAATGACGTCCTCTCAAACATCCTAGCAACATCTATCAACAAAAAGAAACATATTTAGCTACTACTATGGTCGAAATATGCAATATTCAGCTATTATTTATCTTCATAACTATTTTTGATTGAATTTTGGACAAAAAAAAGCATGATTATTCAAATCATGCTTCTCGAATCATTCTTTTTTGGGTATAAAAGTTCTAACCTTCCTCTTCAAACTGTGATAACTTTTCATCTTCAAGCATCAAAGCCATTGATGCAATTGCCGTTAAACTTTCATCCAAGCTTTTATATAGCAACGGGAAGTTAGCACTAAGTTTGTCTGGTTCGGGCTGCTGCGTTAATGTATTTTCCCATGCAGAAAACGTTGCCAATAAATTCAACGTAGCTTCAAAATTATCAATGAATAATTGCCCATCAGCTTGATTCGTAACTTGTTGCTTATCTGCACTGACCAAAAAGCTAAAATCTTGCTCCCACACAGCTTGATTTACTTCATAACCTGCCAGATAACCCTTGCACCAATGCTGCAAGCGCGGACTTGGCATTGTATCTGAGTCTGAATGTGGGTAAGTTTCAGCTAAAAAATGTCTCTGTTCAACCTGTGCCTGCGTAATATTGTCGAGCAAGGTAATCATTGCATCTCGTTCTTGTGACTCCGTCATCATAATTGCATAAGCCGGATCATTTTTATCCGCGATATAACCCACTATTTCTGACTCCCCATAAAATTCTGAGCAAGCAAGTAATCCACAAATAAAACCAAGCACACTATCAATGTCTGTTACTTTAAATTCAGCATGTTGACTAAGATAGTCGCTAAATATGATGGTACTTTTTTCATTAAGCATAAGTCACCCTGAGATTATTATTTAAGTTTACAATTACACTAGCTAACTATTGAGCAATTTAAAAGCAATTATTAATCACTGGAAATAAACACCGTACATTCGTCCCTTGATTTGCATGACTACTAATATCAATTGCGCCTTGGTGATCGCTCACCATTGAATACACTAAAGGCATCCCCATGCCAGTTCCTTTTCCCACCGATTTTGTAGTGAAAAACGGATCAAAAATACGCCCTTTAACTTCCTCGCTCATCCCACAACCATTATCTTCAACACCTATGATAATGTGCGGATCAGAAAACTTAACTTCAATATAGATTCGACCTTTCTTCTGCATTAAATTTTCGCATGCATGTTTCGCATTAATCAGTAAATTAACAACTATTTGATTAATAGCTGATAAGTTGCAATACGTTAACGGGATTGGCTGAAATTTAGTTATCACCTCAACCCCCTTGAGCTGACTCTTTAATAATTTAAGCGCATTATTTACACCATCGGTCATATCTACTAGAATTTTTTCATTATCTGACGGGCGTGCAAAATTAAGTAAATTGCGGACAATTTGATTTATCCTTCGCAAACCTTCAACACTATCATCAATCAGCTCGACAATATCTTGATTAATAACGTCAAAAGCATGTATTTCATTCATCTTTACTAGGAATTCTCGAAACTCTCGCTCACTCACCTCTCCCTGAGCCAACTTTTGGCTTAGCTCAAGTAACTTAAACACTGACTGGTTAATGTACTGAAGGCTTTCTAAATTACTCATCGCATAGGCTAAAGGGTTATTGATTTCATGGGCAACACCCGCAGATAATGTCCCTAAAGTGGCCATTTTTTCCGCATGAACAAGCAGTGCTTGCTGATGCTCCAAAGCAGCTACTTTCTTTTCTAACTCTTCATTTAATGCAAACAATACACGGCTTTTATCTTCAATCAGTTGCTCCGCTTGCAAGCGTGCTGACTGTTCACGTAGATAAGCTTGTTTATAGTCTATATCCATTGTCATTTATTTAGCCGGCTGGTAATAAATATTCAAAGTGCAGCGTTCATCCTCTCGAAGTAAACATTGCTCATGCTCAATCGTTACATCCATTAAAAAATACTCACCAGCGCCATAAATTAATCCTTCAGCCAAAAAACATAATTGCCGTGGTGATTGGTAATGCATCACGATATGCCCAGGACAGACCATCATACAATCCATAGTAGGTAAATTTGTATTTTGATAAAGCTTGCTCACCTCTTTATGAATAACACTATCAATATTTAATATTAGTGCTTCAAAATGCGAATAATGACCTACAACAACACTATAATGCTTCATAAAATAATTAAACAAATAGCGACCAAATTGATTCAACACCTTAGCCCTGCTAAGTTGTAACTCAATACAAATATCACTGACCAGAGCATTTAGTTCTTGATCAGGGTAATTATTAACTGATACATAGGCACGATCTTTCGGTGCATTTTTAGCGAGTAATTGATTCCAACAAGCCATGTCTCTATGAGTTAACACCAACCCTTCAAGCGACTGAAAAATAACACCTTTCATATAGTTACTAACTCCTGTATTAAAACAACTAAATCGAGATTTTCTAGCGCCTGAATATCACCTTCTGTTAATTCAAATTCAGGTGTTTGAACCACTTCTCGCGCTAAAAAATGTATTGCTATTATGGGATCCGTTATTTGGGATAACGTTTTTGGCAGCAACATTGCCTGGGTAATTTGCTCTGAAAAACCCCACAAATTTAATATGTATACAGATATAAGCTCTTCAGAGAGCAACGTCTGCTCACCTTCATTCAATTCTTTTACTAATACATAAAGCGCCATAGAGCCAACACCGCTTAATAAACCTAAAAGAAAAACAATATCTTGTGATTGAGAGGAAAGATGCGCTTTTTTTGCAAATACTTTGGCTTGCGTTGCTCGTGCAAATGCATGATCTGAAATAGTCGCTAGCAGCTTATTTGATAGTATTTTTTGATAATGACTCTGTACCTCACTGTTTACCACAAGTGCCCTACATAAACTTGTACCCACACGTATTAAAGCTTGCTGCAAATTGGTTGTTTCACTTGCAAAGCCTAATAAAGCTGAATTAGCTGCTTGAATCAGCTTACTACTTAAAAGTGGTTCATGTGAAATTAACCCTATGAGTACTTCAAAATTAACTGGTTTTTGCAAAAGTGCATTCGTGATTTGTATAACTTGTTGGCGTATTACTGGCAGCCCTTTCATTTTCCCTAACAAATTTTTTAGCTCTGGTGCTATTGCTAAATTAAGCAAACGTTGCGTGCATTGCATAACATGACGCAGCTGCGTATAAGTGAAAGGTTTTGCCAAACAAAAATGTGCCATTTCATCAGCTTGCCATGGTAAGTCATCAAAGCTAGTACCTTTTAATATGCAGCGAATTGTTGCAGGACTATGCTGCTGAAAACAGATAAGTGTTTCTTGAGTGACACGACTACTCATCCCTACTCCACATAAAACAATTTCTATACTTTGAGTATTAATTATCTCGATACATTTATCAGCATCAGTTAAGGCAGTCACAACAATGTGCGATCCTGCTCTTACAAGCGCTTTTGTTAGGGCCCTCAAGATTAAAGGCTCATCGTCAATAATCAGCACATGAATAGCTATTTGCATACCTATCTCAAATAATCTTGCCATTACTTAAAATTAGCACAATTAATTTCTATCGTATGTTTATATTAGAAAAACCCACATCAACCAACTATGCTTACAGAAAAGAATGCAATGAGGCATTAAGTGGATCAACTATCAAAAAAAAATGAATTACAAACAGTTCAAGTGCTATGTGTTGATGATGATGAGATTGTCTTACGCTCATTATCAAGACTGGCAAAGAATAATCAACTTTCAGCCATCACGTGTGACTCACCAGATAATGCATTAAAGCTATTAACGCAATATGAGTTTGACGTAATTATCTGCGACATGCGTATGCCAAAAATGACTGGCGCGGAGTTTTTAGAACAAGCACAAAAACTTGCACCTGACACTCAACGCATCTTGTTAACTGGCTATGCCGATATAGAAACCACTCTAGCCGCCGTTAATCAAGGGCAGATTCATGGCTATATACAAAAGCCATGGCAAAATGACCTGCTACTTAGAAGTATTGTTGGAAGCATTGAAAAATACCAACTCAAAAAGCAAAACAAGCTACTACAAGAGCAAGTAAATAAACACAATACCGCACTTAAAGAACTCAATAACTCTTTAGAGCAAAGAGTCGAAAAACGTACAAAACAAATCAAACAAGTATTAAAGCAGTTAGAAACCGCCAATGCCCACGAAATAAATGAACACAGATCGACTGTTGAGTTACTTTATAATTTTATTAATGCCAACCCCTATTTAGATAGTAATAAAGCACAAAATATTGCTAATACCTGTACCTTGATTGCTAAACAGCTACAACTTCCTGATAAAAACGTAGAAATGGCCTCTATGGCAGGATATTTAGCGCAAATTGGCTTACTTGCTATGGATCCTGAGCTATATAAAAAACCGGTCCATCAACTAACCGAACAACAACGTAAAATTTTTTATACTCACCCAAGTACAGCACAGTTAATGTTAATGCCTGCCACACATCTACATGATGTGTCTGATGCAATCTATCATCAGTACGAACGCTTTAAAGGTAACGGATTACCAAAAGGATTACGCGGTAATGATATTCCATTAAGTGCATTAATATTAGCACTGGCGCGTGATTATTGGGAAGCCTATGAGCAAAGTAATGCGACAGCAGAACAGCGTCATCAACATGCATTAGATACAGTAAAAATGTATAGCGGTAATTTCTATCATCCCAAATTAGTTAAAGCGTTAGATGCATCAGGAATCGCTAATTTCAAACAACAGTCGCAAGTCGGCTCGATGCAAATAATTAATGCTCAAGCACTAAAACAAAACATGATTCTCGGCCATGCTATACATAGCCATGCAGGTATTATGTTATTACCAAAAGGCCATGTATTTAGTATCAAATCAATCGAAAAACTACAGCAACTCGAATCTAAAAAACCGAGCCCTTTTAGGATCATGATCAAATCTACGTGAGAAAGTGATCACAAATCACCGTGGGTTCGTTACAATACCCATTAAAGTACCCATTCACAATTTTATTTGCTCAACAAGGAGCTTTGCGTGTCGCGATTTTCAGCCGTAACCGATAATCCCCATGATAGTCGTTTTAATCAAAAAACAGGTATTCTGCTTACTAACTTAGGCAGCCCTGATGCACCGACAGCTAAAGCACTACGGATATATTTAAGAGAGTTTTTATCAGACCCTCGGATAGTAGAAATTCCACGTATCGTGTGGATGATAATACTACATGGTATTATTTTACGTATTAGACCAAAGCGTTCAGCTAAACTATACGAAAGTATTTGGACTGAAAATGGTTCACCTTTAACGCACATTACACGCTTGCAACGCGATAAACTTGACGCTTATATCAAAGCCCAAGGATATACTAATACTGAAGTAGTGATGGCAATGCGCTATGGTAACCCATCAATTGAAGCGGGCCTTGAACAACTAAGAGAGAAAGGCTTGACGCGTATTGTTATTTTGCCTTTGTACCCACAATACTCAAGCCCTACTACAGGGTCCACATTTGATGCTGTCTCAAATGTACTACGTAAGTGGCGCTGGGTGCCAGAGCTACACTTTATTAATGGCTATCACAAAAACAGTACGTATATTGAATCTTTAGCTAACAGTATAAGCGAAGACTTACAAGCTCATGGTATGCCGCAAAAGCTCGTATTTTCATACCATGGCATGCCAAAACAATTTTTAGATAATGGCGACCCATACCATTGCTTATGCCTACAAACCACGCGTTTAGTGGTCGAAAAACTCGGGCTTGATAAAGATAATGTTATTTCTACTTTTCAAAGCCGCTTTGGTAAAGCTGAATGGCTTAAACCCTATACCGACGCCACACTTGAGGGTTTTCCTGAACAAGGTATCAAAGATATAGCAATTATCAGCCCAGCTTTTAGTGCTGATTGCCTAGAAACTCTTGAAGAAATTGAAGGCGAAAACCGTGAGATTTTTGAGCATGCTGGCGGCGAAAAATACCGTTATATTGCCGCATTAAATGACCGCGATGATCATATCGAAGCATTATTCGAAGTACTCAAACCTAATTTATAATTTTACACTGCCGCGCAGCGCTTTGGTGTTGCCGTGTTTGGTTTTTTTATCCATACGCCTGCGCTGCGAATTTCGTGTTGGTTTTGTTGCTCTTCTTGCTCGTTCTACCTTGGTAGCCGATACTATTAACTGTTTTAAACGTTTTAATGCATCTTCCCTGTTTAATTCTTGTGTGCGATGACTTTGCGCCTTGAGCACAATAACGCCATCTTTTGTAACGCGACTATCATTTAGAGCAAGTAAACGCTCTTTGTAAAATTCAGGTAACTTCGAGCGCTTAATATCAAAACGTAGATGAATGGCGCTAGCCACTTTATTGACATTCTGACCCCCCGCACCTTGAGAGCGAATAGCTGTCAACTCAAGCTCCCACTCATCGATTGTTACGGTATTCGAAATAATTAACATGACGTTCAGCTCGTTTTGGTAAAAATACAGTATATCATTATTAGAATTTTAAATAGCGCGATACTGATTTTTAGACTTTAATCCAAATAGCCATATAAAAAAGAGACCACCCTATGAAAAACATACTTATCTCACTTAGTTTATTAGCAATCAGCTTCTCAAGTTTTGCTAAAGATATTACTGAAAATGAATTACAAAGCTACATGAAAGCACTCCCTGCTGTAGTGGACTGGTCACAAAACCAAGACTCACTGCAAAGCATGGACTTTGGGAGTATGCTCGGTGGCTCCGAAGGCGGCACGAGTGCGCTGGCATTAAGTGCATTAGGTATGATCAAAGACAACGATCTTTATAAAGACTTTGCTGCCGTTACTAACGAATACGGTTTTACACCTGAACAACTTGTATCTGTCGGTTCAGAGGTATCAATGGCCTACTTAGAAAATATCAAAGGCGATTTATCTCCTGAGAATAAAGCTAAAGTAAACCAGCTAATGGGTGGCTTACAGTCAATGAGTAGCACGAAAGATAAAGGTGCAAGCGCAATGATGGGTACAATGGGTCATTCTGCTAATGCAGCGCAAACACAAGCAGAAGCCCCTGTAGTAAGTGACAGCAATTTAAACTTAGTAAAGCAATACATGCCACAGCTACAAAAGCTGTTTTCTATGGTGCAATAAAAACTATAAAATACAATAAAAAAGCGGCATTAAGTCGCTTTTTTATTGCTTGTTATAGTGTGATCTTTATACTCATTGTATTGTTTTAATTACTTTAGTTATTTTATGTCTTTGACTAACTTGCCTCGCGTTCAAACCGAAGATGAACAAAAACAATTATGTGTCTTGCTCGCTGTATTATTAGCCGCATCATCATATGGTTACCAAAACTCAATTCAACAATTCTCGCAGCGCCTTTTTAGCCATGTTAAAAAAGGCTATTCTTTTTCAAACGCGCAAGTCGCTAAATACGCTAAGCAATTAGAACAGCAAGAACTTATATGGAAACTCCCCTACGGCCCGCATTATAAAATATCGATCAATGCGGTCGCATACATCTGTGTGAATATTCTCAAGCAGCAACCAACACTGATACGTCCTTTTCTTGTTGAAGCATGCCAAAATTACTATCAACAAGACAAAGCATTAAATTTTTTAGTGGTACTCCTGCATTATTTTGATGATAAAAATAACAACAGAAAAACCGCTTTAATTAATATTGAGCGAGACTTAGACCCTCATTTTGTGAACTTATTAGGCCAATCTCGATTTAGTAAACAGTTGTGGGAAGTGCTTCCAGAGCAGTGGCAACAGGCTTGCTTAGTGCATTTTATTCGTGGTCAATTTTTTAATTTACATGACAGTCAGAGCTGGCCGTCATTGCTTTCAAATCCCACGTTAGCGTGTGAGCGAAAGCAGCGTATTTATCTCAATGAAAGCATGGCCGTTTTACTGCAAAAAAACGATTATGATGAATTACTCATTGATAAATCAGATCAACTTTTAGCCACCTTTATTGAGCCAAATATCAATGCAATTAATGGCAATCAATTAGATGTGACAATAGCTCAATATAAAAGCGCACTCACTGTTTTTAGAAAACAACACGGTAAAGGTGTCTATCCAGGGGAAATCACCGGTTTACTGTATATCACCTGCTTATTTGCCAGCGGTACTGCAACCGATCTTAAACAGTTACTCACAATTAAAAAGTGGTATCACAAGCACTTCGGCGAACTTAGCTATATCAGCCAAGCAAGTGATTACTTACTCGACAGTGACCCAATAGTGCACTTTAAAGATTATCGCATTAGCAGCACACTTGAGTATTTATTAGCTAACCCAAACGCGTTACCGGCACTTTTTAGTTTATTACTTGCGCTCGTTAAACACAGTAAAGACGAACAAATAAACGAGCTAAGAGGCAACACTGCGCTACTTACAAAACTTGTCAGTTACGCCCAGCAGCAATCACACTGGCTAGGCGAGCAATGCTTAACACTCGCTAATTGGTTACGTGACGACACGCCACTGCCTGATCAAGGCCTACTTCAACACTTTAAACGTGTGCCTCAGTGGCAACGCTGGTTGGATGAAGTGAGTCAAATTGAGCCACCAAAACAAAACCAGCGAGTTGTTTGGCAACTCGACTTAACACATTTAGATTTGCCGATTATTCAACCCAAAGTGCAACAACTTAATAATAAAGACGAATGGACTAAAGGGCGCAAAGTTAATGTTCACGATCTTGATAACGCGCAATACCTGCCTGCGCTATCAGAAGCTGATCGCAGTTTAATTCAAGTTATCTACAACCATGCAGGATTTGGCTATAAAGAAATACAAGCCACTGGCGCCGTTTTACAGGCATTAGTTGGATTTGTAGGTTTAGAAGATCACCACGGCGAGCCGCTTTCGCTTATCAAAGGTGAATTTATTATTGAGATTGCTCAAGATAAAAACGAATGCTATCGGTTAATTTTACAACCAGAGATCATCGACGAAAATGATGACTTTATACTCATCCATAGTCACTCTAATTGCTATCAAGTTTTTATTTTTGATGACAAACAACGTAAACTTGATGCGCTACTTTGTGAGCAACCAAATAATTTAACACAAGAAAAACTCCCTCAACTCAATGCAGCGCTTACTGCATTAGCCGCAGATCACCATATCAGTAGCCAACGTACAGAGTTTGCACAAGTGAATAATGTTCGCCAAGGGCTATGTGATTTCAGTGCAGTGATAAAACTAACGATGATGGGAATTGACGTTAATTTTTATGTCATGCCATTTGGTCTCGACGGCCCTTGGCTTGCCCCCGCACAAGGCGCAACAACCTTGGCACACAACGACGACACGCAAAACAACAGTATTGTAATTAAACGTGACCTGAAAGCAGAAAAACGCGCATTTAAAAAGCTACTTAAAGCATTGAGCGGTGTTTTTATAAATAAAGAATATCAACAGCACAGCGATCATCATCAATTCTTTGTGCCACCCGATATAAGCCAAGCAATCGAAATACTTGAAAATGCACAAAAAGACAACGCCCTCACATTAAGCTGGGACGAAAACACGCAAGGCATGAAAGTGGCTAAAAGTCAGCATTTATCACTTAACTTAAATGATGATAATGATTGGTTGAGCCTCAGTGGTAATGTTTCATTACCAAGTGGCGATGTTTACGCATTGCAAACACTACTCAAAGCCCCGCGTAGAGGCAGTATTATTAAGTTTGATGAAGATAACTCACTTTTATTGGATCAACGTTTAACTAACTTATTAAACCGCCTTGAAGGCATGCAAATTGACGATAAAAATACCCCTGATGACCAACTTCGTATCGCTAATGCACGCGCTCTGCCACTGTATCAAAGCGTCGCTGATTTAGGTGATGTTACTTTTGGTGAGAGTTGGCAAACACGATTAGCTAAATTCAATCACACAATAGAACCAATCCTACCCGTTCACCTTGTAAACATTCTGCGTGATTATCAAGTAGTAGGAGTAAACTGGCTAATGCAATTGGCTAATTGGGGCCTAAATGCGTGTTTAGCTGATGACATGGGACTAGGAAAGACTTTACAAACGCTTACCGTATTACAAATGCGTAGCAGCCTTGGCGCAAGCTTAGTTGTAGCACCTAAATCAGTGTGTCATAACTGGCGTGTTGAAGCAGATCGTTTTGCACCAGCACTCAATATAAAAACCATAGATAATGCCAGCACATGTGAGCAGGTACTCGCAAACGCCGCAGCAGGTGATATCGTGGTGGTAAGTTACGGGCTATTACCGCTAATTGGTGAACAACTGGCAACACATGAATTTGCAAATATAGTGTTTGATGAAGCACAAGCAATTAAAAATCCACTCAGCTTGCGAGCCAAAGCCGCGTTTGCATTAAATGGCCATTTTAAAATCGCGTTGTCTGGCACGCCTATCGAAAATCATTTAGGCGAACTGTGGAGCTTATTTAACTTTTTAATGCCCGGCTTTTTACACACACTACCAGTATTTAAAAAACGCTTTGGCAACGCAGATAAAAACCAACAACAAGCTGATACTCTCAAAACCTTGGTATCACCCTTTATTCTGCGCAGAACAAAACAAACGGTGCTCACTGAATTACCTGAAAAAACCGAGATCAACCTTACATTTGCGCTGAGTGAGAAAGAACAAGCCTTATACGAAGCAACCCGCTTAAATGCATTAGAGCAAGCAAACCAGGAAGACAGCCAATACATTACAATTTTGGCATCACTTACTAAACTACGCCGCGCGTGTATTGCACCGCAATTATTACTTGCTAACAGTAAGCTGCCTTCGAGTAAACTCGACACCGCAGAAGCGATTATTGAGGAACTACTACAGAACAATCACCAAGCGCTTATCTTTAGTCAATTTGTGGATGTTTTAAAACTGGTCGAGCAGCGATTGCAAAAAAGAGGCATAAACTATTGCTACCTCGATGGCAGTATGAGCAGCAATAAACGCAAACAACAAGTTGATAAATTTCAAGCCGGCGACGCACCACTGTTTTTAATTAGCCTTAAAGCCGGTGGCACAGGACTGAATTTAACAGCCGCAGATTATGTGTTGCATTTAGACCCTTGGTGGAACCCCGCGGTTGAACAACAAGCCTCAGATAGAGCACACCGCTTGGGGCAAACGCGCCCAGTGACGGTCTACAGATTAATTGCGCAAAACACCATTGAAGAAAAAATCTTGAAATTGCATGAACATAAACAAGCCCTTGCCGATAAAGTACTTTCTGGCACCGGTGATGCTGGGCAAATGTCTAAAGATCAACTACTGGCGTTATTAAGTAATACTGAGCTGTGATGTGATGGTTACTCTTGGTGCGCCAAAGTAACCAAAAATGCACTGCCGTCTTCTAATGCCTCAAGCATTGGCGGTGTCGGCAGGCAAATATCTTGCACAAAATGCAGTACATCGGGCTGTGGTTCACCAAATAAAATATCTAATGCGAGCCTATCTTTTCCGTATAGGCCGCGGTGAATCATATTCGCCGAAAAAATTAATAAGTCGCCAGCCCGCATTTCTATTACGTGCCCACTGTCTAAATCATCGCTTGGGTTATTATGCTCAGTAGCCAAACGTTTAGCTAACTCAGTCGGCGTATCCCAGCGCCTATGAGTCCCTGGCACAAGTTCAATACCAGGCTCATCCTCTAGTGCCACACGACAATGTATAACTTCAGGCCCGCCTAGTGCTGCTTGTTGCTCTTCTAAGTCTAAATGGTACTGCATATCCCGATGCCAATAATTTTCCTGCTCAGGGTTAACAGGATTAAAAAATAGCTGAGTATTCATAAATGCCGAAGTATTAAGCACGGAGTCAACTTGTGCCATCAGTTTATGCCTTGCTATAAACTTAAATAACACCAAACGCTGCGCATCATTTAAGTACGTATTGGCAGTTAAGTAAGCGCTATTAACAGCTTTGGTGTGATAAAAATTATGATTATCTTTAATCCATTGTTCATGAAAGCAATGGATTACTTCCCGCACTTGTGCAAGTTCACCTTCTGTATAAAACTTTTTCACATGAAAAAAGCCATGTTGCTCAAATTGCGTATTTATCATCACTTAATCACCCTGACACTCTAATATAGTGGCTACTCGTTGTGCTAAATGCGGCAGAACGTCTTGTTCAAACCATGGGTTTTTACTCAACCAAATATTATTACGCGGGCTGGGATGTGGTAACGGTAAAGTAGATGGCCAATAGTCACGCCACGATTTTACCAACTCAGTAAGCGGTAAATACTTAGTCTCTGGTAAGTGATACGTTTGCGCATGCTTTCCCAGTACAATTGTAAGCTTAATATTTGGCAGCGCCCTTAAAAGTTGTTCACGCCAAGCTGGCGCGCACTCTTTACGTGGCGGTAAATCGCCCGACTTACCTTTACCTGGGTAACAAAACCCCATGGGTAAAATCGCAATTTTAGACGCGTCATAAAATACCGCTTCAGATAAGCCTAGCCATTGACGTAATCGCTGGCCGCTGGCATCATCAAACGGCACACCACTTTGATGTACTTTAATTCCCGGCGCTTGCCCTGCAATTAATATTCGCGCTAGCGGATTAAACTGCACCACAGGACGCGCACCTAAAGGGAGCTCAGGTTCACAGATCACACATTTACTAACTTGGTTCAGTAACAAATCAGCTTTCATTATTATTTTGACTAATTCGCCATAACACACCACTTGGATCGTAGAGCACAAAATCAATCATATTCCATACCTGTAAGCGTGGTTCGCTCATCTTAACGTCATATTTTTCTATCAAACCAGCGCTTTTAAGCTGTGCATGCCATGCATATACATCCTGTACCAATAGATGCATCATAAAATTATTAGCGTGCTCCGCATTATAAAAATTTTGTAATAAAAAACTGCAATCACCATGATAAAAGTAAGCCATTTCAGGGCTTTCCCATGCAATTTCAAACCCCATGTCTTTATAAAAATGGTTGCTAACTATAAAATCCTTTGCTGGGACGAATGCTTTAATCTCTTCGCAGGCTAAATTTGCCACTATAATCATTTCCTTTAGTTAGTAAAATAATGATCTATATCCAAGTCACCTCTAGGTGCAGAATTTAGCTGATTTTAAAGCAATTTATACTGCGTTATTAATTTTTATAAAGGAGTAAACAGTGTTTGCAATTAATCCTTGCCTAAATCGCTTTTAATTCCAACGACGCTGACATTTTGAGGTGACTTAGGTATATGCACTTTACTCTGACCACACCGCAAATTCATTACCGCTAGGCTCTGTAAAATGAAACCGACAGCCACCTGGAAAATCAAATAGCGGCTTAATCACTAATCCACCGTGTTGCTCTACCTTTGCCAGTGTTTGCTGGATATCAGCGCTATAAAATACCAGCAGAGCTGAACCATTTGCTGTTAATGCGTTAAGCGGTGCTTTATAAAAACCACCATCAAGGCCTGCTTTATCTGCGCTAAAAGCCGTATATTCAGGGCCATAATCAGTAAATTGCCAGTCAAATACCTGACTAAAAAATGCTTTTGTTGCCTGTAAATCATTTGCTGCAAATTCAACATAATTAAGTTGTTCATGTACTGCCATAACGTCTCCTTTTAATAATGCCTATAACAATCATTCATCTTGCTTAATTAAGCATACAAGCAGTTGAAAAATTTGCGAACTTTTCTATTAAAAACAGTCATCACCAGCTTGCATACCCAAACCACCTCAAGATGAAGTCTGCATCTTTAGGTGGTTTGGGTATGGATCACTATTTTACTAAGTATAACGGGTTAGCTTTTAAGATTATAATAAAACCCAGCTATAATCAGGTAACCCTCCTTTCGAACGACCGCCTATAAATCAATCATAAAACATTCGTATTTGAATATTTAAATACGAATCACTATCTTTTCAGAACCTAAAATATATAATAGCCTTTTATTCACTCCCTTTGCAGGGGTTTTAAGGGACTATCTATGCATACTCAACCTATAGAAAATAGCCAACCACTCATGGAACGGGCTAAGTTAAGTCAATTTTATCAAACGCATAAATACCGTTTTGCTGTTTTCTCTCGCTTTTTGGCTGCCATTTTAGGTGGCTACGTTTTTACGGCTGTATTTACTTCATTATTGAGTATCATTTTACCGCTAAAAAAATCTGATGCCGTGTTGCTGAGTATCTCGTTAACTATTTTGGTATACAGCTGTGTATTTATTTGGGTATTTGCTATTAAGTCTCTCAAAAGAATTTGGATCACTATTTTACTAACAACTACTGCGTGTGCATTGTGTATTGCAATACTTAAGGACTGGCTATGAAAGAGAGTTTTTTCCGTTCAATGACCTGGATGCATACTTGGGTCGGATTATTGGTCTGTTGGCTGCTTTATTTAATCTTTTTTGCAGGCACGATTAGCTTCTTCCGTGATGAAGTAACGCTTTGGAACCAACCTGCATTACACCAAATAGCCACGCCGTCAAATCGCATACAAATACAACGAGAACAAATCGTTGCCGGCTACGATTATCTTAAAAACACGGCGCCTGACTCTAACCGTTGGGGGGTTTATTTACCTTCAGAACGAGAGCCGCAGCTTAATTATGCTTACGAAAAACCACGCCCAGAAGGTAAACGCTTTGGTGGCTGGCAAGATCATTATATAAACCCAGTAACAGGCCAAGAGCTTGATCAACCAAGAGAAACTCAAGGAGGAAATTTCTTTTACCGCCTACATTTTGACTTGCATTACCTCGATACACGTACCGCACGCTGGATTGTATGCTTAGCCAGTTTATTTATGCTGGTTGCATTAATATCTGGTGTCGTTATTCATAAGCGCATATTTAAAGATATGTTTAGTTTTCGTAGTAATAAAGGCAGCCGAAGCTGGCTTGACGGACATAATGTATCGTCGGTTTTAGCCTTGCCATTTCATATTATGATAACTTATACAGGTCTGATCACGCTGATATTTATGTTATTTCCCTACCCTGCGATGACAGCGTATGATAATGGTGTTCGTGGCTTATTTGATGATGTACAGCCAACCAATGTTCGCACTAAAAGCAACCCTGAAAAAGCATCGTTAGCCCCTATTGAACATGTATTAGATCAAGTTTATACCAACTGGCCAGATGCTGATTTAACACAAGTAACAATTCGTGACCCAAATAAAGCGTCTGCAACTATCACTGTAAGAGCAAACACTGGTTCACTGGTTCAAGATCAAAGCCCCACGATGCTTTTTAATGGTGTTGATGGCAGCTTAATAGCGAAAACTAAGCAAGAGTTCAGCGCCAGTGAAACAGTCTTCGACTCAATGACTGCCCTACATACGGGTCGCTTAGCAAACCCATTACTGCGCTGGCTATACTTTTTATGTGGTATTGCTGGCTGCGTCATGATTGCCAGCGGCTGTATTATGTGGGCTAAACGTATTCGTGAACGAATGAAAAAACAACAAACAGCCTCATTTGGCTTAAAGTTGGTAGAAGGGCTAAACCTAGCCACCTTAATGGGCTTACCACTGGCGACATGCGCTTTTTTTATCGCTAATAGATTACTTCCTATTACAACAGCTGAGCGTGCAGACAAAGAGATTTTGGCCTTTTTTCTAGCCTGGTTAGCTGTGGCATTATTTGCATTGTTTAAACGTGGTAAGTGCCAATGGATTCAATTGGCATGGCTCAACTGCGCAGCCTGCTTTAGTGTGCCACTCATTAACGCTATAACAACCGAAGGTAACCTAATTAGCTATCTAATCAACGGCCAATGGGCATTGTTTAGCTTTGATTTGATCTGTTTAGTATGCGCAGCTTTATTTATTGTTCAGGTCAAAAAATTACGTACTGCAACAAGTAAAATAGCACCAGTAAAACGTTCAAGCCGTTCACCTAAAAAACAGCTTGAGGAGCAAAAAGCATGAACGAATTACTGCAATTTAGCCTCTGTTTACTGGCATTTAACTGTTTTGCATTAGCAAAATTTAACCATTACCGCGATGTGTTTAAAAATCGCCCAACACAAAAGCAAAGTCAGCGCTTTATCATCGCCGCTTGGATCAGTATTTTACTAAGTTTAGTGCTCAGTGTCGCTCAAAATAACGGCTATGGTGCTTTGCTTTTTTGTGGGTATATGGCGCTAAGCCTTTTAATTTTAATGATTTTTTATAGTTTCAAGGCATCATGGGTAAAAATAATGAGTGCAGTAAATATCACGGTATTAATGCTTAGCGGGCTATTTTTAAGTGTTTTTTAGTCCAAGTTAGTAAAAATGTGATCTCAAATAAAATGTAATAAAAAAGGCAAGCTCATGAAGCTTGCCTTTTAAGGTTAATTCCACTCTAACTGCATATCCCATACATACCGCTTTTCTTCTTGTAGCGGAGCTTGTGACTCATCAACAACCTCAAGCACATTTTTAGCTTTGATCAACGTTGCATCTCGGCCAAATAAATAACTTTGCTCTTTTACAATGGTTAAATACGCTTTATTTAATTGCTGAGCACGCGCTTTAGATGGCGTAATTAATTCATACAAGTTCTTAGCACTGCGCACTTTTTGTTTATTAACCGTACCATCTTGATTAAACCAACGCATTAGCATTTCTTGATTTTGACGAAACTCATCTCCCCCGCCAACACGTTCAAAATACGTTAAAAACTCACCTTGTTGTTCGCCTTTATTTGGCACATCTTGCATTGCTCGTAAGTCAATGTAACCCCAGCCTTCCCGGCCTTCTACCTTACGTGGGAATGAAAAACTTTGGTCATATGTTGAGCCCACCGTTTTATGACACCCATTACAAAAAGCCAATTCTTGTTTATGTTGCGGCCTAAGATCACCCTCACTATCTTCGATGTAGCCATTGATAGTCCAACCAAACATGTTGTTGATCCCTTCATCACCGAGGTATCGTGTTTGCGGTAAGTTTTCAAAGTGTTTTTCTTTTGCCTCACTATAATAAGATGATGCTAAAAGCTGCTTAGATTTAAACGCATGCTTTTTCATATAACGCACTTCTTTCATACGAGGTGCATTATAGATTTCTCCATTCTCATCTACGCCAATGTAGCGCACAGTGTGCAAAAACTCAGTATCTTGCGGGTATAACTGATAGCTTAACTGGGTGTTTTTCGCATCGCCCACATAATTTGCTTGCTTAGTTATTTGGCTAATAACAGCACTGAGTTTGCCATCACCATCTAAATCTTGGCCGATTTTTTGTTCCGATATATCGGGCGTTGTAATTTTATCTAAATCTTTTACGGCCATTTCAACCAAGCTTAAGTTAGCAATGTAAACATCTTGATTGTACTGCCCTTCAAGCTGACGGAAATTATCACCTAAGCGGATCATCACATCCCCCGTAGAACCATTTGTTGGCCAAAACGTACTTGGAAAAGGCTTATAATTGAACGCGACCCAATGGCTGCCATCTTTTGCAAAACCCTGTGCATCAAATGCCTGTGCCGGGTAAGCTAGATTCTTCACTTCAGCAACTTCGCCTTGCCAATCTGGATTCGCTTTGAGCTTTTTAATAAAGTGGCTGTAATTATCTTGGTTTACCCAGCTGCTAATTTGATCATCTGAAATTTGTTCAATCAGCGCAGTGCGATCGATAAATAAATTTTTCCAATGATTTTTAAGCCCTAAATCAGAGAATTCATACACTCCCTGTAAGTGGCCATCGTTCATGGCATTAGGTCTATTTTTGTTTTTCTTATCGGTTTGATGACACGCATAACACGGGTTATTTGTGCCCTCTGTTTTTGTATAACATTGCGGCGGAATAACTGATTCAGGATTGTATTCTTCATCATGTTGCATATAGGCAAGTGCAGGAATATCATCCCCAACCTTGTAAGGGGGAGACTCTACTAACAGCTCAATATCTTCGCTTACTAGACTTTTTGTGGCCGAATCAAAGCAGCCACCTATTAGTGCAAAGTTAACTAACAGGAATAAGGGAATAAAATACTTCATTTTTATGACTCTGATTTTTTTTGCAAAAAAATGGGCAAGCGTATTGCTTGCCCTAAATATTACTTAGTTTTAGGATCATACATCCATAAAGTATTGTTCTCTTGGAAACCATCTTCACCGATAATGATACGGCCATCGCGCATAACAATAACGTTATCTGGCTGCGATAATTGCTCAACATCACAGCGCTCTGCACCGTTTAAGCTTGAACGGTAAGTACCGCCCATCACAACAGGTTCAATACGCGTTAAGCTGTAGCTTGTATCGATATGAGCACGGTAAACACCGCCACAATCTTTAACTCTACGTGATAACTGAATATCACCTTCGTCATCAATCATCGTGTTATCTAAATCTGCAATACCTATGTACATATACGCTTTAGTAACCACTTCATCTGCAATCATATCTTGGCCAGTAATTGCTTCAAGAACACGGTCGTGATTGATGCTAATACCTTCAAGCTTGCGCCATTCAGCTGTTGCGCCTTTCATTTTGGCCGCTTGACGTGACTCTAAAAATGCAGCGCGATCATCCATAGCTTTACCCGCTGTAACCGGGCTACCGCCTTCGGCTTCTGTAGGGTATGTTGCTTTACCATCTGCCCATGCTTGTACGTCAGCCAGTGTCATGTAACTGGTTTTACCTGCAACATAATCGCTGGTATCAATACCATCGTACTCACTGATCCACGTTTCGATGTTTGCATTTGTACCACTTGCAATTTCAACCCAATCAACATCAAAGCCAGTAACCGTTGGTTCGCTTAAGCCTGCATCTTGAGTTAGTTTGGCACCGTATAAAGTACCCGACGATAAATCTTCTGGTTGATCAGCAATAAACTTAAACAACACACCACCGGTATCATCCTGTGATGAATATACAGTGCGCTTGTCTGGCATAACGACTGAGTTTTCATGCTCATAACGACCAATCGTGTAATGTTTAACAACATCTGGTGTATCTGTCATTGGGTTTTGAATTTCAGCAATGTAGCCATAGCGGTAAGGATTAGGGAAATCGGGGGCTACTAGCGCTTCAAGGTTGTCTGTGCTGGTATTTGCCGGATCATTCCATGATGCATCTGTTGTTGAATCAACCGTTGAACGCACTATCCACTCTTCAGATGTTAACGGTGTGCCCCAAGGTGATACCGAGCCAAAGCAGTTAGCCGCCGTGCCTTTTACACCATCAAAATTAATCATCATCGCATCTGTCACTGACCATGCGCCTTCGGTATTTTTAGTCATTTTTAAACGACTTACACCACCTGGGTAGGACTCCCAGTTAGTAAATAAATAACCTTCGTTATCACCTGAAGCAATAAAGCCATTAAAGTCAGGGTTATCATTATCTAGAATATGTTCATTTGTGCTAATACTATAATGAACACCTAAACCACCCGCTAAACCTTTCTCGCCTAAATCAGCAAATGTATCGCCTGTTTGACCCAGTATTTGGTATTCGCCCAAAGCTGCAACAACCGTTTGGCGTTCAAACTCACTTTCAGGAACCGGCGAGTTCACAACATTACGAGGTAAGTTATTAAAATTAACACCGCGCAACACACCAACAGTACCGCGATTAATTACTTTACCATTAATTGAATCTTGCGCTGTATTGGTATCTGATGGATGCTGAACGTTGAAGAACAAATCACCACCATCACTTAAAAATATACCCGTTACCTCAGCACCGGCAGGCACAGTTGCCAAGCGTGTTAAGCCACTGCCACCATTTTGACCTGATGCACCATCAGCGCCATTTTGGCCGTTACTACCATCAACGCCATTTTGACCATTCGTTCCATCAACGCCATTTTGACCAACTGAACCTTGTGCTCCGGCTACGCCTTGCTTACCATCATCACCATTACAGGCTGTTAATGCTAAAGTGACGGCTCCAGCGATTAAAGAAAATGCTACACGCTTCATTATAAACTCCAGTAAAAATATTTTATTGTTAGGTTAACGCGCAGCATAGTCTGAGGTGTAACTATGACAATTGCCTTACAGATATATTATTATTTAGAGTCAATGATTTAGGAGGGTATTAAAGCGATAAGATCATATAAAATAAGAGGCGGTGTCACCCAGAAGCATTATAATATGCTTCTGAGCTTTAACATGAAGGGATTAAATTTGATTATCTATCGTGGCTCTGATTGTCGCCAAGCTTACTTCTTTAATAAGTTTACCGTCCTCAAAAACCACTTCCAATAAGCCCGTTGCTTCCTCTGCTTGTGTTACATCATCAAAAAGCACTAATTCTCCGTCAACACGCTCAACCTTTAACAACCCTTTTGCTGATTTTTTCTTACTATCCGTTTTAGGATCTTTAAAAATCGCTACTCGCTCGCCATTTTTAACCACACTCGTTGCTTTGACAGCTGATCCGTGTGTATCACGTGTCACATATTGATAACTGTAAGAGCCAATCCCCAATACCACCTTTGAGGCAAACCCTTTATCAAGCAAACGTTGTAAAATTTCGCGTTGGCGAACTAAGGTAATTGCATCACCATAAATCGCGCCAATATGTTCATCAAGCAACTTAAAGCCTTTATCTGTCATTGTGCCGCCAAAAATATCCCACAAGCATTCAATTAACCCTTTGATTTCGCAAGCCATCAGCGTGATTGTGCGCTCGCCTTCAAAACCAAAGTACTGACCATTAAAGCAATACGCTTCGTAGCCTTGTTGAAGTACCTGCTGCTCTGCTTCTTGCTGAGTTTCAAAAAGTGCGGCATGATCAGCAACAGGAGACACCTTATAACCCGTTAAAATTTTAACAGGATCCCCAGAGTCCGGACGAATAACTAACGTACCATCTCGCGCCATTATCTCATTTTTTAACTGGGGTAAATAATCCGTTACTAAAGTCCAAAAATCCCATGTATCAGATACAACACTTAACACACCCGTTGGCGATTGTTCTTTCATTAAATACTTAAAAAACTCAATCTCACCTTCCATAATCCAAGAACATGTTACTGAGTGCTCAGTTGCATCCACAGAGCAACCAACCAATTCCTTATCTACATTAGCGCCATAATATTTTTCAGCAAAAAGGACTGCCGTAATTGTATCTGTACCAACCAAGCCAGATGCCAAATGACCAAAACCACTCATTGCAGCCGCATGTTTACCAAACATCCCTCTAAAACTAAAATCATGACCTTGAAAAGGCACAAACTCTAAAGGCAACCCAGTTTTAAGTGCAAATTCTTTAAAGACCTTCAAATATGCAACGGATGTTGTGGCGCTCGTTTGGATAGGCCAATTTTCGCAGCTTAATACTGTTTCAATCATATTGGTTAACCACTGAAAGCCTTCTTTTGTATTCACAATGGTGATCGAAGGGACTAAATAAGGCACGAGTGTTCCCTCTGGCAATGCCTTTATTCTTAGCGGTAAGTAGCCTAAATCATGCAAATCTTCGAGATATTTAACATCGACTACGTACCCAAGCATCGCGCTTAAAATACGCTTATGCTCGCCAACAGCCGAGGCTTTATCTGCACTAAAAAATGCGCCCCATTCTTGTTCTAAATAACTTTTTATAAAATATTGTAGACCTACAAACGCTACTTTATTGTTATTTTCGACATTGCTTAACTTGCCACTTCGTGATGTAAAATTAGCGTACACCTGAGATACATCAGGGTGATAAGCGCGGCTATGAAACTCTTTATAAACGTCTTTTTGCATACTTGCTGCGGTAATAGTCATTATCGTTTCCTTACATTTCAATTATTTGTAATTTTATAGTGGTACTTGGCTTAAACTCGTTAACAGGCCTAAATGAATCCGTAGTGTAAATAGCATCTATCAGCCCTTCAAACACCGCCAACCCCTTAGAAAAAATACCATGCGTTATAAATAATGATATTTCTGCGGCCCCTTGGCTTTTTAATACTTTTGCAAGTTCAATAAACGTACGGCCCCCATCGCAAATATCATCCGCTATCAGCACACTTTTACCTTTCACATCACCCAAGATTTGCGTTTCGATGATGTTGCCTGTTTTTAAATCTCTGACCTTTTGCGCTTGAATAACGTCAAGCTCACTGTTAAATGTTTCAGCTATTTTTAAGGTTTTTTTACTCGCGCCAGCATCGGGTGAAATCAACGTTAACTCGCCTTTCGCTAAACGCGTACTCAACTCCTCACAACGGGCAAGTAATGCCATTTGCGGTACATTGACAACATTGTTAATTAGCGCGGGTGAAACATCACTGTGCGCATCCCATATGGTCACTTTTGATAAACCCATATTGTTAATAAACTGAGCCATTACCGCAGCGCCAAGTGCTTCCCCCTCAACGCATACACGATCTTGTCGTGCGTATGGAAAATATGGAATCGTTAATTCAATAGGTATAGCACCGTACGTTAATCGCTTTAATGCATCAACAGCGAGCATTAATCGTATTAATTTTGATGAATCAGTCAGGCGTTCAAATACTTCGATTTTTGTAGTCTCTGCAAAATCACTGGCATTAAATCGAATATGTTCTTCACCACCAGAAAATGTAAAGTAATCAAAATTGAGTAACGTTTTATGGCCCGTACTGGTATGACTAAATATTTCCATTTCATTCTTCCTTATTTACAATTAATGTCCCTAGGACACAATTAAATTTAGCAAAGACTAATCAATAACTCAAGCGCTTTGTGTCAAAAGGACACTATTTTATATACCTGAGCCACACGAACCATTCTTAGCCGTTTATAATAACGTTACCCAACGAATATAAGTAACCTTGATTTGCTTAAATATTGATATAAATGTAAAACTGCTTTAACGTGTCGTTAAGACATTAAGTTTATCTGACACTAATTAAATGACCGACTCTTACAATATTAATGAATACAAACACCCACTTTTTACCGTAGACAGTGTGCTTTTTACGATCACCGATAGTGCTTTAAAAGTACTTTTAGTCAAACGCGCAAATTCACCTTTTGAAGGAAGTTGGGGACTGCCTGGCGGGTTCGTGGATATTGACTCAGATAGCACCACAGACATCACCGCGCTGCGCAAATTAAAAGAGAAAACCAATGTAGAGCCACCTTACTTAGAACAATTGCAAACCTTCTCTGGCGCGCACCGTGATCCAAGAGGTTTCAGTGTTACATTGGTATATTTTGCACTTATTGCTGCACAAAATGTCAGTACCCACATAAAATCTATTGATGATGTACAGTGGGTAGACATCAACACTATTCAAGATTTATCTATTGCCTTTGATCATAAACACCTTATTGAACATGCCAAACAGCGGCTGCAACAAAAAACGCTGTATTCAATGGTGCCAATATATTGTTTGCCAGAATATTTTACCGTAGGGCAGCTAAAGTCTGTTATCGAAATAATCCTAGGAAAAACAATTCAGCGTAAAAGTTTAATAAGACGACTTGAATCAACAAACATTGTAGAAAAGAGTGATGAAAAAGTAAGTTCTGGTGGTCGTTTAGCACATTTGTACACGCTAAAGTCAGGGGTTGATATTGTTAATTTTGAACGAAACCTGAGCGCATAGCTTAATATGTCAGGCCATCTAGCGATGGCCTGACATATTAACCTATAAAGCCCCTTTACAGCAGCTACAAAGGTGTTTGTGTTACCCAAATTAACGAATCAGTATCAAAACCACGTGTTTTTGCAGCATTAATAAAATCTACTTTGCGTTCATTCGTAATTGTTGGTGTACGCGACAGTAACCATAAATATTCATTATTGTAACCAGACACATAAGCGTAATTATAATTTTTTTGATCAAGCCCAAACACCACATAAGAGCTATAAAAAGGGCCAAAAAACGACACTTTTAAATGCCCTGTATTTTTGTCGTCTACAAATTTAGCTTTGCCCTCAGCATCACTCCATGCTTGTTCTCCTTGATCAAACCCACGGTTTAAAACTTTTATGCTCCCGTCATTGTTCAAAGAGTAATCAGCGGTGACATTTTGCAAGCCACGCTCAAACGAATGATCTAATCGGGCAATTTCGTACCACTTTCCTTGATATCGCTCAACTGAAAATGGGCTTACGGGGTTAACTTTATCTGGCATACCTGTGCAACCAATCAACGCACTGGTAAAAATGAGTATAAGCACAACAAAAATTGCATTTTTCATATCAAATCCTTCTATAATTTTTTCTTAATACGCAACAAACATCAAAAAAGTTCACTAAACACTGGTTGTTATAAAAAGCTTAGGTTAGGATCATTTTTTTACTAACTATTCGAGCTAATAATGAAGATATGGGTTGATGCAGATGCTTGCCCTGTGGTGATCAAAGAGATTTTATTTCGCGCCGCTGAACGTACACACACACAGACAATTCTAGTCGCCAATCATGCAATGCGCATTCCGCCTTCTAAATATATTAGCCGTGTGCAAGTATCGTCTGGTTTTGACGTAGCCGATGACGAAATTGTAAAACGTATTGAAGCAAACGATTTAGTGATCACCGGTGATATTCCGCTGGCCTCAGAAGTAATTGATAACGGCGGCCAAGCTCTTAACCCTCGCGGTGAGTTGTATACCACTGAAAATATTCGCTCGTTGTTAAATGTACGTGACTTTATGGATACCATGCGCTCAAGTGGTGTTGAAATGAATGGCGGCCCGCCTCCATTGAGCCAAAGTGATAGACAAAACTTTGCCAATAACCTTGACCGCATACTCGCACAAAATAAATAATGCATCAGCAACCTATTGGTTTTGGCGATCAACCCTTTAACGTCGCAGTGTATATTGCCAATATTCCTAACATGCCGCAGTACAGTGAAATTAGCTCGTTACAAGCGATGATAGATGGGCAAATAGATACAATAAATCAAGCCTGTGGCAACGGTTGGCGCAAGGTATTTAATGTTTACGCTAAAGTACTGTTTGCATTGCCTAGTGAATATTATCACTTTGCTAAATTAGCCCCCACTTGGCAACACTACCGTGATACGCAGCTGCTGCAAAAAAATAGCCATACAGCGCTACTATTTAGCCCACCTATATTAACGAGCAATAATACTTTGCATATTATTGCCGGGCGCACGTATGCTAAAACACTGATCAATCAAGGGCAATTAACTGCGCAACTCGATTGGCTTGATGACGAATTTGCCATAGACAAAACAAACAAGGTTATTGTTTGCCCCTACTTTGATTACCGCCAATTAAGCAATATAAAAATAGCCCGACTAAGTGAATTAGTAGCGAGTATTCAATTTATTAACTAACCTTAAGGCTTTTATAGTCAAGTCACCTCAAGCCGCCTATTTCAGTTGAAATTAAAAACAAAGCATTGATTGCAAATAATAGCGGCTCTATTGTTAAATTAGTTTTGAGGCAGCTTGGGTATAGCACTTGCCACGGAGGCTTTAACGGTTATGAAAATACTTGTAGTAGATGATATGCCACTAATGCGCCATGTTTTAATCAACATGCTGCGAAAACTGGAGTTTAAAGATTTAATTGAAGCAACGGATGGCGTACAGGCTTTACAATTATTGCATCAACACACTTTTGATTTAGTGATAACCGATTTACACATGCCTAAAATGGATGGTAAAAGCTTACTAAATCGCATTCGTGATGATCAGCAGCTACAAAACACCCCTGTGCTAATGGTCACCTGCGAAGACAATGCCACCGAAATAAAAGAAATTATCGCCGCTAAAGTATCTGGCTTTATTATTAAGCCCTTTAGTTTAAATATTTTAGCCAAACAATTAAAAAAAATTGCTGAGCTTGTTTAGCTCTTTAATTTTTATAGCTTATATTACTGGCAGCCCTAAAAATGATGCGCCCTAAAAGGGGTTTTTAACCATTGCATATAATCATTATTAAGATCAGGAAAATGCGCAGCCAATGCACTTTGCAACTGCAACGGCGTTAATTGCACACAGGGTGATTTTTGCTGTTCTAGCATAATACTCTTTAAAAAATCTTTACCTTGTTTAGAATCCATTAAAAAGTAAACGCCAGCCCAGCTACTGGCATAAAGTTTTGTACTCTCACCTCGCTGCCAATTATCCTGTTGGTTTAATAACTCATTTAACGTCAATATGCTTGTCGATAATGTGTGGTTTTTTAGCCATGTCGTGCTTGGCTCTACGCTGACAGTTTGCATGGTATTGTTTGTATGCTCAAAATACTCAGCCAACCCTTCGTCTAACCAGCGGGGCGTACTTCCTAATACAGCTTTATTAATTGCATGCACCGCTTCATGCACTGCCGTGCGCATTGCACTTTGCTCGTTGTTATAATTTATAAAAGCCGTGTTACTGGAATTAAAATAAATACCCTGCGTATTGGTTGGATCTCCACCACGTCGCCTTACCGCATTTTCATAGTCAGTTTGTGTGGCTAAAACCCTAAGATCTAATTTTACTTTCCTCAGCGAATCAACACCGATAATTTGGCCATATACTTTAAACACAGCATTGAGCTTAACCCGTAATGCTTGCTTAAATGACGCTGGTAAATTAGGTGTACTTAAAGTCAGCTCAAAGTAATCGAGGGTATCTACAAAACCTGTGTTGTAAGGCGTTGCGTTAAGACTTGGTTTTTTATCACTAAAATGTGCAATACCCTCACTATCTGTCCAGCTATAAATATCGCCTTGTTGGGTATATTTAACCTCACCGAGTGATACATCAACACAGCGGGTTGTATCAATTTGCGGCCTATGATGTTGTTTAAGTATTTGAAGAGAGATGGGCTTAACAACAACTTCGTTCGTCTGAGCGTTTTTAACTGTATCGTCATGATAAATGTACGTCACTAAATCAACGTATAATTCATTTGCACTGCCTACCAACCCTTTATAACTCAATTGCCGACCTGATAAATACTGAGCCAGTAAAGCCGATGCAATTAACATGGCAATAAACAGCAAAACATTCCGTAGCTTGGTTTTAAACACTCTCAATCCTTGAGCTAATTACTCTGCGTAACTAACTGATATTTTAAATTAAAAGTAAATATAGGAGATTGACACTCAAATAACAACAGACGCTTTCAAACTTATCACACTCCCATTTGATTACTATTCGCTTTTGTTTAATCACTGCGGTAGTATCTTAAGCGGGTAAATAATCAACAAGGAAGGCAGTATGTTTACAACTAAATTTATACGCAATGTATACTCCACTTCCCTGTTGCTACTGCTGTTTATAAGCTACAACGCTAACGCTGATCCCGCCGTATTAAACCCTAATTTGAATTCAGATCTAACCACATTAGAGCTAAGCGCTGGTGAGTGGCCGCCCTTTATGAGCGAATCACTTCCACATCAAGGTGTTGTTGCCCATTTGATCAGTGATATTTTTGCCCAGGCAGGCATTAAAGTTAGTTTTACATTTTTACCTTGGTCACGGGCATATCACGATACTGTAAATGGTAAGTATGCGGCAACAGCAGTATGGATGTTAAGTGAAGCAAGAACGAAAATTTATTTATATAGCGAGCCTATACTCAGTGAAAAATTTGTGTTTTTTTACCAAAAACAACACCATTTTGACTGGAAAAATATAGCTGATTTAAAAGGCCTTTTACTTGGTGGCGGGCTTGGCTATAGCTACGGCACTGAGTTTGATAACGCACTAGAAAAAGAGCTTTTTGAAATGTCACGCGTTGGCAGTACAGAGCAAAACTTTCGCCGTTTAGCCATGGGCCGAATCGATGCCTTTGCTGAGGAACAAAGTGTTGGCTACTATGCACTCAACAACCAACTACCTGAGCTTGCTAATGTTATTAGTCATCACCCTAAACCATTATTAATAAATAAAAGCTTTTTATTATTCCCAAAGAACTCCGTTTATAGCAAAGAGCTATTAGCCATATTTAATCATCATTTATTACAGTTTAAACAAACGGGGCGTTATCAAGCTTATTTTGAAGGCTTAGGCAAAGGCGACTATCAAAATAAGTAATCCCCTTAGCACTACGTAAAACCCCACCTACGATAAGCCTGCTACTTATTATACAGGTAAACATTTTTTTCAAACCAATTGAAAAAATCACTGTTTAACATATTTTCCGGATCGAGTAGATCGATAGTATTTTCTTCGTTCACCGTTGAGCAACGCGGCAACATTTCATTATATAAAAACGAAATAAAAGGGTTTTTATCTTTTGGTAAACTACTAAAATACTGCGTATACACAAGGCTCGATGCATACAATATGGCTTCATCTTCTTGCCAAGATTTATTGGGTATAATCAAATCATCCATTACAAAGGGCTGACTCATAGAGCCTGTGCGCTTATCCCACTCATCAATTCGCAAAGAGGCAAGATGTTCGCCACTTTCAGAACGATAAGCAAAATATTGAGCCAGTCCCTCTTGTGCCCAACGCTGCATATACCCAAATTGTACAAAGTTAATGGCATGTACGGCTTCATGTGTAAGGATATCTATAAACAATGTGCGATTTAGGTAACCATTATCATAACGAGGTAAATTAATATAAGCCTGATGAATCCAAGGGATATACACTCCAGGGTTATTTACTGAACTTTCGGCACCATGCTTAACTAACTCATTAAAATATTGCTTATCATTAAGCGTTACTTTTAAATCTATAACACTTTTGGATAAGTTCTCTGGTTCAAACCAATCCATATACTCCTGATAAACAAACAATAAATTTCTGCGCAGTTCCCACTTAAGATCATCAACGAATTGTTCTGAAAAATAGTGTTCAAGTGGCCGATATTCTCCGCGAAATAACACCGAAATATTAATTTCAAAAAAACCGTAATACCTATTCATATAACGCTTAGAATCTGGGTCGTATATTCTTGTAAATTTAAGCGGCGGGCGCTCCAATAAACTACATAACCGTTTTTGTTCTGATGTAGGGTTAACCGCCAGCCATTGGTGAGGAGTATGCTCTATATGCGGGGGAGCTTCATGCTTTATAGTGTCAATGTTACGCCGTAAACGCTTTTCAACGTGCTCAGGTTTTATTTTATTCACGATCGGGGCCGCTGCAGGCTTAAAACCCTCATAATTTACATACACATTTTCCACAAGTGCTTCAATTGGCTCTGCATATACTCGCGTGTCTTGTGAATCGAACGAGTTAATAAATAAATTAACTCCCACAACCAAAATTAACACCGCCAAAAGTACTAAAAAAATGACCTTCGACCTACCCGCCTGTCTTTTATACACTTACACCTCTTAAACAATATTTGCAGAAAGCGACGAAGGCTTTTTTGCATCACCAAATCTTTGAATATAAAAACAGTGTAGCGAGTTTAAATACAATAAAGTACTCAAAAGAGGTCTAATCAGTTACTAGGCATCGAATAGGGGTTGTTAGCGAGTGAAAACCAAACCCGTAGGCGGGAGTTTACCTCGCGCTGTTTTACATTTTATGGTGCTTTATTTGCGCGGCGTAAAGCCCCGCCTACGACAAATCCTAGCACTTTTGTAGGTCGTGCTTTAGCGCGACAATAAATACACAAAGCAATCATCGCAGCTAAAGCTCGCTCCTACCAACAAACCCATGAACTAACCAAATATCGTAGGAACCCGCTTTAGCTGTGATTTTTGTAGAGCTAGTTGATGAACAATAAACCAAACCCGTAGGCGGGAGTTTACCTCGCGCTGTTTACATTTTATGGTGCTTTATTTGCGCGGCGTAAAGCCCCGCCCACAACAAATTAATGGTCTTTAAATTAAATTTTGATTAATCGCTTTTATTACCGCTTGGGTTCTATCTTTTACATTAAGCTTGGCTAGAACTTGCGACACATGGTTACGAATTGTTCCTTCAGAGTTATCCAACCTATTAGCAATCACTTTATTCGACATTCCCAAAGACATACACTGCAGCACAACTTGCTCTTTTGCCGTTAAACATTGTTGGGGTGTTAACTGTTGTTGTAATAAATAATCAGTCACTGCACTTTGCAGCACACGTTTACCCGCAATAACACGTTTAATCGCATCTATTAATTCTTCAAGCTCTATATTTTTAAGAACATAACCACGCGCGCCCAAATTTATAGCTTTAACTAATACGTCACAATCCTCAAAGGTAGTAATTATTAGTACCGGCGTGTTGTTTAAGCTTTCACGCATTTTCTCAAGAACACCGAGCCCATCAAGGTTTGGCATTCGCATATCTAACAGCACAATATCAAAGCTACGCTGCGTTAATTGAGTAATAGCCTGTAAACCATCCTCAGCATGGCCATCAATAAATATATCCTCATCTAAATTAAGTAAATTAGCTAAACCAAGGCGAACTAAAGTCTGATCTTCTACTAGTAGGCACTTAATCATTATTCGTCTCTATTAAAAATCAGTGGCAAAGCAATAGTATTTATAAGCACACCTTGCTCAATATACTGGGTAAAATCGCCATTATATTGCGCCATGCGCTCCTTTAATCCAGCTAAACCATTACCTTGTTTTGGTAACTCTGTTTCTGGTTGGTTGTTGTATGCCTGTGCGATAAGCTGTGTTTGTTGATCAATATGAGTGACCTTTGCACTCAATGTTATATGGTTTGCTTGTGTATGTTTAAGCGTATTACTGATCATTTCTTGGCAAAAGCGTAGCACACATAAGCCATAATCTTGGGGTAATTGTTCTGTTTGTGTATCAAGCTGTAAATCACATTGTAAGTTAGGGGTTAGCGCACAGAGGGCCTCGAGCGCATTTTTTAATATGGTTTTATTATTACGTTGGGTCGATACGATTTCTCGTACCTCTTCTAGTACTTCTTGGCTTAATTGATGACAACGAGTCAACGTTTCGACAGTTTCAGGGTTGGCTGTTCGTTTAGCAAAATCTAAGTTAATACTCAGCGCAGTGAGCTTATGACCCAAAGAGTCATGTAATTCTCGTGAAATGTTCTGACGTTCCTGCGCAGCACTCATCGCTCCCATCATTTGTTGCGTAGCTTTGAGTTCTTTATAGTTTTGTCGCGATTGATAATGCATATTAAGACTCTCCACAATACGCCTACTTACAAACCAATTCATCACACAAAAGAAAAACCATACTACAAACGTCACCCAAGGCACACTAGTTTCCCAGCGCGTATAATGTGTTGCGCCATATACAACCATGGCGCTCACCACCGCACACAGTATTTTAGGTAATGAAAAGTGAGGGCTGAAAGTTGCCGTAAACATCACTAAATGCAAAAACACGAGCGACGTCGACGTAAGTTGCATGAGTCCCAAGGTCAGCAAAAAATAAGTTAACGCAATTATATAAACGTGTTTATTTGGCTGCTTTAAAACATAAAATAGCAGTGCCAAAATAGCACCACTCACACCACCTTGTAGCAACAAAGCAAGTTCAGAGTTAGCATAATATGCGCAGGCTGAGGTTACCCCCAACCAAGAGGCCAACGTTGAAAAACGCCAATCTGTTGTATGCCGTATATTTGGAACCATTGAATAACCTACATTTTTTACTAATTATTACAGAATCAAAAAGTTAAGAACAGTGACATATGTCATAGCCCAAGCTATGAGGTTTGTGACTAGAGGGCTCAAGATACAATCACGTATGCTTTTAATACGAACTACACCACCCGAGCACTTAAAATGAATATGAATAATAGACTACATTACATTGATAATTTACGTAGCCTAGCGCTATTACTAGGTATTGTATTTCACGCAGCGCTGGCATACAGCCCCTTTTTTAGTAATCTTTGGTTCACAGCCGATCCAAATACACATTTCATCTTTGATTATATATCGCATGCATTACACTTATTTCGTATGCCACTCTTTTTTATTATTGCAGGTTTTTGCAGCGCCCTGCTTATAGATAAATCTAATACTAATCAATTTTTACGTCATCGAGCTAAACACATACTGTTGCCCTTTATGATCTTTTTGCCTTTAAGCTTTGCCATTTACTATCATGCCCTTAGCTTTGGTGCGAGTATTGCTAAACCAACGCCGCCCATTTTTGCTGTTTTTCAGGTCATTAAAGAGCCTGTAATCAGCACAATGCATTTATGGTTTTTGTGGAATCTATTTCAGTTTTGCGTCATCTTTTGGCTACTAAATAAGAGTAAGTTAGTAAGCAATAAGCTCGATAACTTCATAACTCACCCCGTATTTTTATATTGTATGCTACCCATTTTATTAACAGTCTCATTAATTGCACAGCCGATACCATTCCCAGCCCCCGATAAACTCACGCCTCAGCTTTGGTCATATGGCTTTTACGGCAGCCTTTACTTGGTCGGTGCAAGCCTTTTTAAAAAGCAAAACCTACTTTCAACGTATCAAAACTATATATGGCCTCTATCAGGAATAGCCACAATATCTATTGCGGCTTATTTTTATCTACTTCCAGCAGCGCCTACACTTGAAATGGTTATAACCGCCGCCTCCGCCGGAGAATTCACCCCAACAGGCCATCAACACTTTTTGCATGTAATGGTACAAACGAGCTGTATTTTATCGTTGACCGCAGTGTCTATTTTACTCGGCCACCGCTTTTTAAATAATGCAAATCGCGTAAGTCGCGCCATTTCCGATGCTTCGTATTGGGTTTATTTAATCCACGTACCAGTACTTATTTATATTCAAATGCCACTGATCAACACCGCACTCCCCGCACTGAGTAAATTTATTATTTCCGTATTCTTAACCTTATTGATTGGCCAAGTCAGTTACTTGCTATTAGTAAAAAGAACATGGCTTGGCTTATTACTCAATGGCAAAAAGCATTAAAGGAAAGCTACCCAGTTTATAAGTTGTGCATTAGCTTTATTTGCGCGGCATAAAGCCCCGCGCTTTTGTAGGTCGTGCTTTAGCGCGACAATAACAATAAATGCTAAAGCAATCATCGCAGCTAAAGCTCACTCCTACAATCAACCCATATCGTAGGAACCAGCTTTAGCTGTGATTGTTTGTAGAGTTACTGAAAAATAAACCAAAACCGTAGGCGGGAGTTTACCTCGCGCAAGTTTGCGTTTTATGGTGCTTTATTTGCGCGGCATAAAGCCCAGTCTACAAAAAAGCCCCGCGCTTTTGTAGGTCGTGCTTTAGCGCGACAATAACAATAAATACACAAAGCAATCATCGCAGCTAAAGCTCACTCCTACCGTCAACCTATATAGTAGGAACCCGCTTTAGCTGTGATTGTTTGTAGAGCTAGTTGATGAAAAATAAACCAAACCCGTAGGCGCGAGTTTACCTCGCGCTGTTTGCATTTTATGGTGCTTTAATTTGCGCGGCGTAAAGCCTCCCCCTACGACAAATCCTAGCACTTTTGTAGGTCGTGCTTTAGCGCGACAATAAATACACAAAGCAATCATCGCAGCTAAAACTCGCTCCTACCAACAAACCCATGAACTAACCAAATATCGTAGGAACCCGCTTTAGCTGTGATTGTTTGTAGAGCTAGTTGATGAACAATAAACCAAAACCGTAGGCGGGAGTTTACCTCGCGCTGTTTGCATTTTATGGTGCTTTATTTGCGCGGCGTAAAGATCCACCTACAAAAAAGCCCCGCGCTTTTTGTAGGTCGTGCTTTAGCGCGACAATGAATACACAAAGCAATCATCGCTATTAAAGTACACTGCGTTTATGTATCCCCAAGCCCCAAATATTAAACACTACCTGATTACAAGTACGGTTTAAACGCCTCATCATCTTGTTTAAATTGTGACAACAGCCATTCTTTAAACGCAATGACCTTTTCCCATTTAAAGTGATCTTTCGGACCCACTAAATAATATTTATAACTACACGCATACTCAAAACCAGGAAATAAAGCCAGCTGCCCTAATTTAATATGCGACTCAATTAAACGCCGCCTAACTAAAGCAATCCCCTGGCCAGCTAAAGTAGCTTGAATCACTAATGCGGCATTATCTATTTCTAAAAATACAGGAACTGATGCTGGACAAACTCCCAAGCTAGTGATTAAGGTTTGCCATCCTTGCTCAGCATCGGGGCAAATATCCATAATAATGTTTTGTTTAAGCAACTGCTCTTTAAGCGGCAAATTAACATCAAGTAGACCAGGCTTATAAGCTAAAAATAAGCTGTCATCAGCCAGCAGTTCACTATGTACATCACTGTAATTACCTAAACCAAACCGTATCCCTAAATCAACATGCCCCTGAGAAAAATTAGCATGATGGTCACTGGGGTCAATGCGTAAATGAATACCCGGATAAGCACGTTGAAAACCACTGACATGTTGCAACAACCAGCCACTGGCAAATGAAGGTAATACTGATAAGTTTAAACAATGGGGTTGTTCATCTTGGCGTAATGAATTCACACCATTTTGTAAGCAACTAAAGCCTTTTAAAACATGTGGTAATAATTGCTCACCTTGACGGGTTAGCGCAACAAATCGAGTATGACGAGTAAATAACTCACACTGTAAATTCGCCTCTAACAATCGAATTTGCTGACTTACAGCTGCTTGACTCACAAATAATTTTTCAGCCGCAAGCTTAAAACTTCCCAACTCTGCAGCATGCTTAAAATACCAAAGACTTTTTAATGGCGGTAAATTCACAGCTCACCCAAGTTAAGAAAAACTTAAGCATAGGTAACTTTTAATCGTTTGTCAGTATTTTTTATACACGCAATACTCACCCAGTCAGCCATCCGAAAACAGGAATATAACTTATGAAAAACCTAATAGTATTAGCTTTCTTTTTATTCAGTGGTCTCGCTCATACAGCACCTACAACCACATCAAAAATAAATACTGATGAAGGTTACCCTTATAAAAACTTAATTAACAAATCAGAAAGAGTAGAGCTGCGCTACACAGAAAACGGTCATAACGTTTCATGCAGAGTCGTTGTTCAATCTAAAGAAATTAAATACGCAGGGGAGCTGCAAACAGCATCAGCAAAACGCTTTAAAAAAAGCCCAATGAGCACTTGCTTGACCAGAGATAAAGCGAAAGAGATTTTAGCGCTATTGTAGATATTAAATCAGGAAAAAAATTAGTAAAAAATACATTGCAGAACGCTTGAGCACAGGGCAGATAATCTGCCCGCTTAAAGTTTAAATCATGTGTAATTTATTAATCTCTACAGGTAACGCAAGGGCTGATTCATAAAATGCGAACACCTCTTTCACATACGGTTGCTGGTAATGTTCATCAAGTGCAGCTTGTGATGCAAACTTTTCTATCAAAAATAAACACTGTTGATCTAAATCTTCATATAACTCAAAACGAATACACCCTGGCTCTGCTAATGTTGGTTGTAACATTTGCTGTAAACGCCCTTTACACTCAGTAAATAATGCCGCATTAGGCGTGATTTTTGCCACTATATTAATCATTTTAAACCCCTATTAAAAAACGTAATAACAACACAGCGAATAGGTGGAGCAACAGTAAATGCCACCACAAAAGCCGCAGGCCACGCATTAATAAATGCAATTAGCCAACTGTGTAAAAATGTTTCACTGAAACCTAAATTAACGTAGGTTACCCAAGCAGATAACAAAAACGACATCAAAAAAGATGCACCGCAAACTCGCCTAATTTTACCTTACACCCAAACTCAGTTACCAACAGGCATGCTTAACAAACTAACAGAACTCTACAGCGAAATAAGTTATTGCTTTGATATAACAATAGCCAGAAAAATAGTTGAAGAAGGTAATGGGGTTGGTTTATTACCGATGAGTGAAATTAGTTGTATTACTGACAAACAGGCTTTTGACTATATTGAATTGCAGCCAGCTTTTGCAAACAGGCCTATTTATGCCCTATGGCATAACACACGCCAGCCAAGTAAAACGGCAAGTCAGTTAATTACCTTAATACAGAGCGTAATTGAGCAAACGCCATGTTTACAGGGTGATATTGTAAAGTTAGGTTAAGGTTTTTTTATGCTGTAGGCGTGCAGCTTGCGGACGCGAAAAGCGCAGCTTTTAATATCTAAGCTCGATATCAGTTAAAACAGCTAAACTAAACGATTTAAATACATCAAATGCATGTTCCCAATTAACGCTATGACTACCGTAAACCATTGGAACAACATATTCATTAAAGCGCGTTTCATAGAGTGAATTAGTTTGCAATACATCTAAAGCAAACTTAAGTTCAACTATAGGATCTTCCATGAATTCTAAATGCTGATTACCGTAGCGGGTAATATCTTCTGCTATGACTTTTTTGACTAAAGGTGTACATCTTGAACATTCGCCAATGCTGCTTGTTGAATATAATAGGTATCATAAATATGACGAATTAGCGCAGGATCATCGTCTCTTTTATTATCACGTGCAAAGCTCGCTGTTCGCCTAAGCATAGACACTAACTTTTCAGCTTGTGTACTCTTAATACTAGAAAAATCCATCAGTGACACTTCTGGTGACTGTTGAGTTACCTCGTTCACTAAAGAAGATATATTGCGGCTTTGCACATTATCAAAAAGTAACGTTTCTATAAGCTCTAATTTAATAAAAGGTCGTAAGCATGGAGCTTTTGAATGGGCTTGAGGATAGCGAATATCAATTTGTTGATATCGATATTCATCGAACACGGTTGGAGTATTTTCTACAGAAAAATAATCATCTGAATTAATTGCATCAATTAGCTGTAAGTGGAGCGCTTTTCTAGCCTTTCTTCTTTTAGTTTTAGACGTGTTAGCAGCTAAATCTTTAGGAATGATTTTTATATCAACATCTTCAGACATTCGATGAGTTTTAATACCTGACTTTGTTAATGCCGTACCACCTGAAAAAACTAAAGTATGCGTATCAAAAGATAACTCTGAAAGTAGCTTAAGTAATAAAACTACGTAATAATCTTTTTCAACAATGGCAGGGTTACCCATACCAAGAGCATCAGCTACATCTAAAAATAAATCGCTATCAATTCGCATTGATAGCGCTATTATTTACAACAATCTTGCGCTTAAATCGACTGTTGGTCATTATTTTAAATGAAGCGGGAACCTGTAAGCTTTCACCATTAAGACTGCGTTGTGAAAATTCATCAAACTGATACTCAACGCCCAGTTTTTCAATAGCCTCTAAAATGACTCCATCTGCACCCGCAGGTGATGCTGGCATTAACTTACCAGTAATGCGATTTTCTCGCGCTTTGGTATAAAGCCCATAACCAATGCGTAACAATTGGCCACTATCAACCAACTTTTTTAGTACACGCCCAACTTGGTCGTAACCTGCAATATCAGCAAAATCAGCGCGCTCAAAAACATAACGCTTAGAGCGGTTTATTCTTGTGGTTACTTTACTTGCTATTGTCATATTAATTACTCTCGTTACTTAGATAAAATATAGCAAATATACGGCATCTAAACAATGCAAACATACGACATCCATATGCTTTGATCATTCGTCAGCTCTCGGCGCCCCGAGCATTTTGCTATTTCCTCAAAGCCTAAATTAATATGAGCGTAACCGCCGTGTAAGACGAGTAATTTGTCAGGCTAAAGCTTACTACCTTCTGAATCTATATTATTTATTAGTTCCTTAGATACTTCTTGCAGTGCTCTTTTTACATCTAAAGATATAAAACCAAGATCTAAAGGATTAGAAATCGCTAAATCGGAATTTTTAAATTCACGTAAATTTGCGATATTAGCTAAATAGCTTTCAAGTAATTCTGGCTTTGCTTTTCGCTTTAAATTTTGGCGGAATGTTTCTGTAAATTTACGCATTTCTTCAGGTTCATCATCTTCAAAGCGCTCACAATAAACTCGCTTGGCCATTTCTTTTTGAGTTAAACCTAGCTCTTTAATAATTATTTTAATTTTATTTTGTAATTCTTCGTGTTTTTCCATTTTCTGTCCCAGTTTGTCCCAACACCTTATTTATGATGATTTTGCTCTCAAAGCGAAGAGCATTCCTTAAACTAAACAAAGGTAATATTATGAAAAACATGAATCAAAGTGCCGCTGCACGAATCCAAGCTGCCGAGGCAAAAGCTAACAATGGCTTAGTTGAAAAAGGCGGTTTTGCTGCACGAGCTCAAAGAGCTGCTGCAAATAACCAGCAAACTTCACGTCCAGCCCCAAATAATGGACCTAGTAAAACAGGGAACCCTTCGGGCCCGGGCAGAGGTAATAATCCACCAAAATCGAAATAAAAAGAGTACCTTTAGCGATACGCAAGTATCGCTATCTACATTGACTTAACTTACTAACAAAAGTGTTAATAAATTTCTTCTTGTTTGACGATAACTCCGCCTCAGGTACAATTTTCATTGTTTCATCTAATGCGCAAATACACATCCTGGCATTAACGCGTAAATTGTTTTTACTAATTTTTGCTTGAGGGTTAGAACAAAAACTAACTATTTCAACAATAGCACCTGTCGAGTAGCGACTAGGCTCAAGTAACTCTCTATCTAACTTATACGCACCCACAGCACCTATTAATAGTGCAACTTTAGCTGTTAAAAACGGTTTCTTAAATTTTTTATAGGTGTGGCCTGCAAACGTTTTTGCACATTTACTACAAGTAATATGGTTTCCGTATTCTAAAGAGCTTTCTTCAGAACAGCAGGGGCAAACTAAGTTGAGCTGTTTTTCATTAGAGGTTGTATTTGGTGAGTTTCTACTAGCGTCCATTGCTATACCTTACTTCTGAATCCTTGTTATCATATCTTATTGATATTAATTAGATAAATCAATAAAATTAACGTGCCGTGAATTTATTTGTCGATATACCAAGAGTTATGTATATTAAATTTATACATAACTTGAGTAACTTAAATGGCTAATCAGGATCTAAAAGGTAAATGGCTTTCGAGTAAAGAAACCATGAAACAATTGAAAATATCAGGCTGTGAGCTTATGCACCGTCGCGAACGTGGTGAGCTTAAGTTTGAAAAGCGCGGGCGGGCGTATTTTTATTATTTTGAAAACCTCAAAAGCATTACCAAATGAATTTCCCAGAGTATCGTGATTTAGTAAAAAAGCTCAAACATGGTAAATCATTACCAACAGCCATTTATTTACATAAAAGTGCATTAGCTGAAGCCATACCACCTGAATTATTAAGCTTTATAACAAACACAATAAACAAGCTTGAAGTAGAACAACCGTGGAACCTTATAAAGCTCTATAAACGAGACTTAAAATTTACACTACTTAACTACCCTAATTTTGATGAATACGCATACCCTGCACTTCACACCAGCTATACAATTGATGCCCAAGAGCTAACTATAAAAACAACTAACTACAGTGGCTCAAATAACCCTCCCATCTTGCACCGTAAAGAAACCTTTGTTCTCCCTAATTATCCTCACTACCCATTCTTTAAAGCTATTACCAAGGAAGGAGAGCAAATTGGTCTGTACCAAAACACCAAAAGCATTGGTTTTAAACAGCAATGGCAAAACTTAATAAAGCGCAAAGGCTACGAGCTTGATGAGCAAGGCAGGTTAAACAAACTAGCAGAAATACCAAAACCTGAAATTGAACATGAGCCACAAAAAATACAGCGCCATTTAACGGCTATAAATCGCGATAGGCTTTCTGCTCCTTTTCAAAAGCTCGCAAAGTACGGTTATTTAAATGGTGATTATTCAATACTTGATTACGGCTGCGGCCTAGCTGATGACGCAACTGAGCTTGAAGCCCACGGGCTTAATATAAATGCGTGGGACCCAGTACACAGGCCAAACGGCAATAAACAAAAAAGTGATATTGTTAATTTGGGCTTTGTACTCAATGTTATTGAAGATCAACAAGAGCGTATAGATACACTAAAAGCAGCTTACCAACATACTAAAAAATTGCTTTTAGTATCAGTAATGCTCGCCAATGAAGCCAAACAAGAACACTTTAAACAATACAAAGATGGCGTAATAACTAAATGGAATACGTTTCAAAAATACTATAGCCAAGCCCAAATAAGAGCCTACATAGAGCAAACCCTAAATGTTAAAACAATGGCGTTTGGGCAAGGCATAATTGCTATTTTTAAATGCCCACAATTAGAAGAAGCACATCATTTAGAGCTGCAATTTCAAAATTATAATTGGCAACATATAACCCAAAGACCGCAGCCAAAAGCATTACCCAAAGCCCAACAAAAAACCTTGTTTGAAAAACACCAAATACTGCTTGATGATTTTTGGCAACATTGCCTGCACTTTGGCCGTTTACCTGCAAACGATGAGTTTGAGCAAAGTACAGCACTGCGTAAATACTTTGCCAGCCACAACAAAGCATTTAGCTTGCTGCAAAATTACTATGAACAAAATGTGTTTGAGCAAGCGCAACAAAAACGAAAACATGATTTACTGGTTTATTTTGCACTTAGCCTATTTGGTAAACGCCAAGCTAAAAGTCATATGCCTGCAAGGCTAACGCGAGATTTAAAAGTACATTTTAGCGATTACAACCAAGCATTAGAGCAAGCAAAGCAACTGCTTTTCTCGATTGCAGAGCCCGCTAATATTGGCAATGCCTGTTACCAAGCTTACGAGCAAATTCAGCTCGGTGAGTTACACGACAACCACTCGTATATTTTACCCACTCGTTACTTAAATCAGCTTCCCGCAATACTACGTGTTTACATTGGCTGTGCCGTGCAGTTGTATGGCGATATTGACGACGTAGATTTAGTAAAAATACATATGCGGTCGGGTAAAGTTACCTTTTTAAAATACGATGACTTTAATAAAAAGCTGCCATTACTCACTGAGCGAATAAAAGTAAAAATGCTAGAGCAAGATATAGACTATTTTTACTATGGCGATACCTACCCCTACCAGCCCTTTTATAACAAAATAGATTATTTACAAAAAGGCAGTAGCGAATACAAAAGCCAACAACGGTTTGATAAAAAATTAGCCGATATGCTAAAAGGGGTAACCAAAGCTGAGTGGCCCAACTGGCCTATTTTACTCAAGGTGTTTGACTATTGGGCTGCAGAGTTGAAGGGAGATAAATTTTTTAAGAAATAAAATTACTATTCATAATAAGGAACTATGTTTCCACGTATCGACATTGCGATAAATAAAACAATAAAAACTGTATTTATCACGTAAGGTACGTAATAATATTACGTACCTTACGTGATGAGATTAAACTATGAGCAACCTTGAAAGCAATTATTGCTACAGCTTCCCCGCAGTTCGTGGCCAACAGGCTGGCAAACCATTTTATATAGCAACCTGCCCTTTAAGGCTCATACCTAAAATATTCATGTATGATGAAGAAGAAGTCCCCGTAGAGCTAAGAGCTCAACGTACTCTCAATAAAGGTCGCATACCCGAAATGGCTCGATACCTAGTTGAGTCACCACACGATTATGTATTTTCAGCTATTACCGCCTCAATTGGTGCTGAGATCGATTTTATTGAAGTAGATAAAAATAGCAATATTGGCAGCTTAAAAGTACCAATGGATGCACAAATTTTAATAAACGATGGGCAACACCGTCGAGCAGCCATTGAAGAAGCCTTAAAAGAGCGCCCAGAGCTCAGTCAAGACAACATAGCCGTATTATTTTTTGTCGACGAAGGCTTACAACGTAGCCAACAAATGTTTGCCGATTTAAATAAATACGCAGTACGTCCTAGCCCATCGCTTGGCACCATGTACGATCACCGCGATCAAGCATCTGAACTTGCTCGTTATTTAGCTTTAAATACAAAACCGTTTGCAGGATTTACTGAATTTGAACGCTCTACAATTGCCGTTAAAAGTAGTAAACTGTTTACCCTTAGTGGCATTAAACAAGCAAACCGCGTTTTACTTGGCAAAGGGACTAAGGAAGGCTTTAATGAAGACGAAAGGCAAATTGCTGCAAAGTACTGGGAAGCACTAAATATTTATATGCCAGAATGGATACAAGTACAAAACAAACAGCTTTCGGCTGCAGAATTTCGACAAGAGTATATTTCGGCACATGGTATTGGTCTTCAAGCACTTGCACTAGTTGGTAAAAGCTTACTTACACTTAGCGAATCAGAAAAACAAAAAAAGCTTAAGTTAATTGCCAACATCAACTGGCTTAAAAGTAACCCAGCTTGGGCTCACAGAGCAATGCAACATGGCAGACTTTCAAAAGCTATGAGCAATATTTTCCTTACAAGCATGCAAATTAAACGTGAAATTGGCCTCCCTCTTTCGAAAGAAGATGTACAAAAAGAGAATGAATACTTAAACGCATGAAATTATTAAACCAGTACGATCTAGAAGACTACATCGAATTTATCGAAAACGAATCGTTTGCAGGTAGCCAACTACATAACTTTGTAGCCGACACCCAACGAGTATACATGGCTGACAAACGCCCATGGGTGTTAGGTTACAGTGGCGGTAAAGATTCATCTGCCGTGATGACTCTAATTTACTTTGCATTACTTGGTTTAAAACCAGAAGACCGTCATAAGCCTGTTTTTGTAGTCGCGTCCGACACCTTAGTTGAAACACCTATGGTGGTTGATCACGTCGAAAAATCATTAAAGTTGATTGAAGAAGGTGCAAAGCGCGAAGGCTTACCAATTACTTCACATAAAGTAGTGCCAAAATCGAATAATACGTTTTGGGCTAATCTACTTGGTAAAGGTTACCCTGCACCAACGCGTAACTTTCGTTGGTGTACAGAGCGAATGAAAATCGACCCTGTAAGTACCTTTATTAAAGAACGTGTAAGTGAATACGACGAAGTAATTGTTGTATTAGGCTCTCGCTCGCAAGAAAGCGCATCCCGTGCGCAAGTAATTAAAAAGCACAAAATTGATGGTTCAGACTTAGCCGTACACACCACTTTAAGCAACGCCTTTATTTACACACCAATTGATACATGGAGTGTTGACGATGTGTGGAAAATTCTACGCCTGTGTCACTTAAAAACCGAAGAAACGCCATACGGCACTAAAAACAAATGGTTTGATAAGTACGACCTAGAATGGGAAAACCCATGGGGCGGTAAAAACCTTGTGTTATGGAACCTATACAAAGATTCATCAGGCCAAGGCGAGTGCCCAATGGTTATTGATGAAACCACACCATCATGTGGTAACTCACGCTTTGGTTGTTGGACATGTACCGTAGTAACGCGCGACCGCGCAATGGAAAGCCTCATTCAAAACGGCGAGCAGTGGATGACACCACTACTTAAATACCGCAATATTTTATCGCGTAGTACATCGCCTAAGCTTAAAAAGAAATACCGCAACCATATTCGTCGAGATGGCCGGTTAGCGTTTAAAACCCTAAAAGAAGACAAAGAGCGCGTATTAACAGACGACTACACAACAGGCCCTTACAAATTAAAGTATCGCCAGCATGCCATGCGCTTACTGCTTAATATACAAAAGCAATTTAACGACCAAGGGCGTGATGTAGAGTTAATTACCGTTGATGAATTACACGCAGTAAGGCACGAATGGTTAAACGATCCCAACGAACCAGATTGGGACGATACCCTACCCGGTATTGTATTTGATGCGCTAGGCATAAAGCTCGACTGGACAATAGACGACTCAAACCAATTTAGCTTAACCGAAGGCCAATTGCTTAACGACATTGCACCTAAGCATGGCGTATCGCCGCAAATGGTTAAAAAGCTAATAGATGTTGAAACCCAAATGAGTGGCCTTGCTCGTCGTACAGGTATTTTTAATCGCATTGGCCGCTTAATTCAGCAAGACTGGGAAAGTGCCGAAGTTATTATTGCCTCTAATTTAGATATTCGTCAGAGCCAAATGCGCCAAAGTAACGAAGTAAAAGCGCTAGAAGACGACCTAAAACAAATTACTGCATTGCTCAAAGCTGAGGGCATAGAATGATTTTTAAAACACTGACCCTAAATAACTTTCGAGTTTTTAACGGCCAAACCACTATAGACCTAGACCCGCGTAAAGAAGGCATGTTTGAGCGCCCTATTATTTTATTTGGTGGCTTAAACGGTGCGGGTAAAACCTCTATTCTTACTGCCATTCGCTTAGCCTTATTAGGAAAGCGTGCGTTGGGTGCTGTAATCACTAAAAAAGATTACCTAAGCTACTTAAACGAGCAAACTAATAAAACAGCTACCAAAGCCCAGCAAGATGCCGAGGGCTGCATAACGCTTAGCTTTTCACATACTCATCAAGGCAAACATAACCTTTATGAAGTAACTCGAAAATGGCAGCTTGAAGGCGATGAAAAGTTAACGCTTACTATTAATGGCGAGCAAGATACCTCATTAAACTCAGAGCAAGTACAAGCGTTTCTGCACGAAATAGTACCGCCAGGTATCGGCGATTTATTCTTTTTTGATGGCGAAAAAATAGCAGAGCTAGCAGAGGATGATACCGGCTCTTACTTAAAAGAAGCCGTACAAAAACTGCTAGGTATCGATATTATAAACCGCCTAAGTAACGACCTTGATATTTACCTAAAAGGCCTAGGCGCAGAAACCGCCGATAAAGACACGCTTAAAAAAATTAAAGCTGCAGAAGATCAAAAAAAGCAAATCACTCAGCAAGTCAATGCCACAAGAGATAAAGCCGACAGCATTGGTGCACAATTAACCGAGCTTAAAAACAAAATAGCCGCCAAAGAGCACGAAATACAAGCCCAAGGTGGCGCATGGGCTAAAACCAAAGATCAAGAGCAAGCAAAAGCCTCTGAGCTTATTGAGCTTGAAAAAGAGCTAACCGCTAAAATACGCCAAGAGCTAAGTGGCAGCTTACCAATGGCACTTGCGCCAACAGCTATGCAAAACTTAATTGAGCAGCTAAATAGCGATCAACAAATAAAACAAGCTAAAGCGTTTGGTAATGAGCTAGTACAAGCGTTACCAAATCTAGAAAATGCGCTTAATCAAAAGTTTGATGCCCAAAGCAGCGATATAATGGCAACGGTAAATAGCTATTTTGGTCAGCTGGTAAATCAAACCGCCCTTGCCGAGCCAAAGCTTGATATTTCAGACTCTGAATTTGCACTTATAAACGCACAAGTAACAGAGGCTTCCCAGTCGCAAGCGTTAATAAAAGAGCTTTCGACAGCACTTACTCAAACGCAAAATAAATTAAGCTCACTTTCAATTAATATTGAACGAGCGCCTGATGCTGCCGACTTACACGAGCTATATACAGCGCTGCGCGAACTTGAAAAGCAGCGCGATGCGACAAGCAAAGAATACATAAGTGAACTATTAAAAGCTAAAGAATTTAAAGCTAAAGAGTTAGAGCTAGCTAAACGCTTAGAGAAAGACTACGCCAAACTTAAAAACAATCACTCAGCCGATAAAGCCGTTGAGCGTGTAGAGCTTAGCCAATACGTATTACAAGACTTTAAACATGCCCTTACAGAGCTGCGTGTAACGCAATTAGAAGAGCTATTTGTAAAAGCGTATCGTAAGCTTGCCCGTAAAGAAGACTTAAAGCTCTCAGCTAAAATAGACCCAGCCAGCTTTGACGTAAACCTCGTCGATGCCGAAGGTGTTATTATTAACCGTAAATCTATGTCGGCAGGCGAAAAGCAAATATTTGCCTTCGCTATTTTAGAAGCACTTGGCAAACTTTCGGGTAAAGTATTGCCTGTAGTGGTAGATACGCCACTAGGTCGTTTAGATTCAAAGCACCGCGATAAACTTATTAGGCACTATTTCCCAGAGGCCAGTGAGCAAGTAATACTGCTTTCAACCGATACCGAAGTAGACGAAGACTTTTATCAAGCCATTGAGCATAAAGTATCTCACGCGTTCGAGATTGAGTTTAACCAACATACTAATTGTTCAACCCTGCGAGAAGGTTACTTTTGGGCAGAGCTTGCACAGGAGGCTATATAACATGCTCCCACAAACTATGTGGCTTAATAAAGCCGTTGAAGAACAGCTGCAAACCCTAAAAGGCAAAACAGGCGTTACTCCAAATGTAGCGGCACGTATCGCATTTTTTCGTTCTATTGAAAAGGGGTTTATTTTTAATAAAGAAAAAGACTACAAGCTCTCTGGTAGCCTGAAGCTCGATAAATTTACGTGGTTGGGTAAAACCCAAATGGTAACCGAGTTGTTACTTAAACAGCGCTACCCTGAGTATTCTGATAAAGAATTGCAAACAGCATGGGCAGCGCACGTTGAGGATGGAGTAGCAGCTTTGAGAAATCACAAAACTTTGAATGACTTTTCAGATAATATCTAAGTGTAAAATTAACTCACGTTCACTAATAATTTGTGAGTGTGAGTTAATTTTAACTACCCCATGATCTCTTCAATTACAAAAATATCAGCTATTTCTTTATTATCTCGATAGCCTAGAGAAAAAACAGTAATCAGATCAATAAGCAAAGTTTTCTCTCTATCAACTTTGTTATCCAATATAAAATTCTCAAAGTGAGAGAGACTTTTAGTTATATTGATCCGACATCTATCATAAACTGCAGCTTTATCTTTAATTAACTTATTACCACATTCTTCATTCTCTTGTTGGTATAATAAGGCTAAATTACCTAGTTCATTTTTAATTCCTTCCATTTCAGGAAGTTGGTTTTTTATTTCAGTATTAGCTGGATATACATGCTCAATAGAAAAACTTTTTGGCTGGGCAAGAGTTTTAGAGTGATTTTTATAAATATTTAAATACCCCCCCTTACGACCATTGTTTATCCATTTTGAAGACTCTTCTAAAGTAATTAATAAGTACTTTAAGTTTTTATTATCTCCACCATCCACATAATTAAAACCTTTCAATTTTTCAGAAAATTCCGTTAGATTTATTTTTTCGATTATAGTTTTCAGATCATCACAAAACCACTTTACCTGATATTTAACTGGGCACTCATTTATTTTATTTATAGCACGATAATAAGCTTTGGTTACAGGTGTCATAGTTTTATTTAGGCAAACTCTAAACATGAAAAAGAACTTTTCTAGAAAGAAAACTAATTGATAAAATTTCTTTTCTGTTAGTGCTGTAGCCGAAATAAGAAGTGGTAAACAATGAGTGTGTTTAAACTGTAAAACAAGATTTTGCAATTTTGCATGTTGGTACTCTGTTAAGTTAGAGTTTGAATAAGGCCAAACTCCTTCTGAAAGATTTTTTAACTTAGTTAATTGCTTTTGAATATCATCAATCCTATTTGGGATCTCCTCATCATCAGAAAAAAAGTTAGAATTAAAGTCACCAAATAGACTTGTCTTGCTGATTGATTTAGCCTTTTTAGCAGTATAATAAGTAATTAATTTTTTATCTGTACTAAGTGACCCTTCAGCTGTAATTAAATCCCACTGTTTTTCTAAATTATCAATATCAATTTTATCTTCGTCATTTTTATGCTCATTAGCCCTATCAACTGTACCTAAAGATGACGCTCTCAATAAATCACCTGCTGTCAAGCTACGTCCTCTATCATTTATAACCTGAAATAACTTATAAGCATCGTTTACGTTAGTCATCTTTAATAACAAAATACGGCAAGACTTACAAAGGACTTTATACATTAAGTCTATATTTTCTATTACCGTAGCACCTACAGGATCATTGAATTTTTTTAACCATTTATCAATCTCATTAGATGCATTCTTTATTAATATATGGGACTTTGTCTTCGAATCAATAAATCGATTTTGTAAAACTTCTTTATAATATGCATCATCACGTTTAGATAGAGTGATTCTATCAAACTCCGTATCTTTTCCATTTTCTTCTGTTGTTAAAGTAACAAATTTTGATTTGTACTTTTGAACCCTTTTATCCCTAGTTTCTGACTCTTCACCCGTCAATTTTACTTCCTGTAAGTAGTTTATTATTCTTGAAACCATTAATACAGTAGTAGACAAGCGCTGTTGCCCATCAACTAGTTGATAAATTACTTTTTCATCCAATTCATCCTCATTCCCTTGTCTTACACAAACAATCCCACCTAAAAAGTGCTGACCAACATGCCCCTCCGTTTTTTTTTGCCTATATAAATCAAATAAATCATCACAAAATTGTTTAACATTATGAACTTGCCAAGAATAAGCCCTTTGGTATTTCGGCACTTTAAAAACTGTACTTTCACCGAATACGGTATCCATCGCACAATAGTTTGGTTTTACTTCCATCTTAATACCTTTTACCTTTTTATTGATTTTTTGTTTTCTACGCACGAGTACGCGCATAATGGTGCAACCACATCAAGCAGCTCTCTTTGATAAGTTGCTTCAACCAAAGTACGTACATTGTCACCAAACCTTTCTGTTACTCTTTTCACTCCACGCTTATGCAACTCTTTACCTAATGGACCTAGCTGCTTATAAGCTTCCATATAGTCAATTATTTCTTGTTGATGGTTAGTTGTGGAGTCATACCACTCTCGCAAAGTAACAACTTCTGCATCACGTTTAGCTTTTTCAACCATCTGTATGTATGCAACGACCTCAGGAGATTTTCGGCTTAGCATCTTTTTCTCTAAAACTGTTGAATCATTCATCATTAAGTAGCTCCCAAAATGCTTTATCTTTAATACGTTTAATTTGTTTTTCGCCATCAATATAAAGGCTTGTATGTTTTTCAAGCTCGCGGATGTTTTTCATCAGCAGCTCTTGCTCTGACTTATCATCTTTGTTGAATATGCCTTTAATATCTTGGGTTTTTATTTGCGCGACGCGATGCACAATCCAGCTTAAAATGTAGGCTGAATAGTCGTTTTCGCTGGTTTTAAAATGGGTGATATCTTGGGTCGATAAAATAACACCAACCCCGTATTCACGCCCTTCTTTTAATATTTTGCGAAGGCTTGGGAAGTTTTGCGACATAAAGTTGTCGGCTTCATCAACTAACACTAATTTAGTAACCTGCCTAAAGTCGCCCTGCACTTCTGGCTTACCTTGTTTTTGCATTTGCGAGTAAAACAAATCGAGAGTAAGCGCCACAACCAAGTTTTGTATTTCTCCTGGGTAGCCCGCCAGTTCAACTACGGTAATGCCATCGACAAGATCGTAAAGTGACATGCACTTGCTGGTATCGTCTTCAAATATTTCAAGCTCACAGATGCTCTCAAGCGCAGCGTAGAGTGAATCTTCCGCTGGTTCGCTATCTAAAAACAATGACCATATATCCGCCATTGTTGGGGCTGCTTTACTCCACGTTGACTTGTTTGCACGGTCAATTCCGGCTAAATCATATGCTTCGCCAATTATGCGGCGTAACTTCAATTGCTGTCTTTGACCCAAATTAAATGCTTTGCCCATAGTCTCTGAAAAGCCACGCGCTGTGTGCACAGGTAGCATGGGCGTATCACCGAACAAACTAAGTGGGTTATATGGCAATTTATGTAAGTTAAACTTTTTACCATTGGTGGCATCAATAAACTTATCATCTACGTAATCAGACTTGTAATCGAAAATGAGTATACCTATTGATTTACCATCAACATTATTGTGCTGATTACGATAAAGCTGAGTCACTACCGACTTAGTACACTGGGTTTTACCCGTGCCCATAGTGCCGATAATTCCTGAGTTGGTATTCATGAATTTAGCGGTATTGGTTGGCTCCCAATAAACAGGCTCATTATTTTGCATAACATGGCCAACAAGCACTTTTAATGAATCTGTTGAATTTGGCTTTGCCACAATGTTTGGCGCTGCTTCTTCGGCAACTTTAGGTATAGGCTCATCTACGGTTTTAGCTGCATTGGAATCCACTTTTTCAATAGGCTTTATTGGTGTCACACTGCTTTTATTTACTGCTTCACCTTCAAGAATATATTGCTCCGGTATGTAACAAAGCTCACTACTTTTAATATTACTAAGTAGTGTTTGTAGAGGCGTGCTTATAAAACGGTTTAAGTTAGCGCTTGGTAATATGATTTGTAAAATATCGTCTTCAACGGTGTATTCTTCTTTGGCAAAATCGGCGTTTTCAAAAAATGCCATCATAAAACCTTGCGGGTAATCAACTAAATCGGCGACTTGGTAATCACCTTGTAACCACCACTCACGATGGTTTTGTAGCTCGTTAAAGTAATCACTCTCGTACACTTTATATAATTCAAACTTATCCACTTGCATTAATACTTGGCGAATAAATAGGCCTCTGTATAAATGCCCCGCAAGGTCGTCACGGCCAAATAAGTTTTCGACCAAGTAACGCTTAAGCTCTTTAGCTTGTTGTATGCCTTTGCCGTGTGTACGTTTTTTACCAATTTTAACTTCAAGCGGTAGCAAGTACATGTTGCTACCTTTAAAGCCAACAAATAAAACATCGTCAGATATAGCGCCACTTTTTATATTTTGTGAGTAGCGCGAAAAGTCGCTATCACTCATTTTTAAGCCTATATTACCCGCTACACGCAGCATTTCGGCCACGCTCATTGGCACCCATGTAATATCGCTTTGATGCAGCAAACAGTTTACGTATTTATACGCACCTATTATGCTTTTTTTCTCTTTGCGGTCGTTGTCGTTACTGGTGATCATTTTAAGTAACCACTCACCATTAAACGCATTAAACTCGTCTATTAGGCCTTTAATACCTTGAGAAAGTACTTGGTCGTATAAGTCTCGGCGCTTGGTAACGGTTATCGCATCGTAGTTTGCTGAATTAGTAAAGTTGTCTGAGTAGTGGATCAGTACGGCATCTTTTTGGCCTTTAAAAAACTCAAGTGTGACTTTAGGGTCAATAATCACCGTCCAAACTGAATTTTCATAAACGCCTTCAAGCAGCTCTGACAGTTGCCCCGCTACTTTTAAACCTAAGCCATTACTGGTTTCGTACTTTTGCCCACACCATGCCGCTTTTGCTAAGCTGTTAAATTGGCTACTTAGTTTTAATGTAGCCGTACTGTCAACATCGAGTTTATTGAGGCCAAAGGTTGTAAAGTACGTGTTTTGCTCTTGATATGCGGTTTCGCCAGCTAATAAGCCATGGCATACGACGCCGGTTTTTTCGGTGAGTACATCAACAGGTACAGGCTCTACTGTTGTATCGTTACGTACAAAGCTAATGTGTGCATAGTTAAATGTTGGCTCTTGTGCATTTAACTTAAACTTACTGTACGTTATGCGATTTTTAAGCATATCTGCAATTGCATCGGCTTTGTCTTTTTCGCTACCGAGCTCTGCTAACTCTTTTAGTTCGTCGTAACTTGGCGCATCTGCAAAATCATCAAAGTAAGTACGTTGTAGTGCTTTGTCGTAAATATTTACGTGAATGCGGTTTGCTTCGTCAGGTGATTTCTTTTTTAGGTAATCAACTAAGCCTAAAAATAGCGCGGTGTTGTTACCATTATTGATAGAGTTAATATAAACGGTTTCTTTACCGCCCTTATCAAAAAGGACATCAAACGCTTTTGTAAACTCACTCGTTTTTTGCCTAACTAATGGGCGTACATATTCAAGTGCTACTTTTTTGTTAGAAACTAACTTGCACCACATGCGGTTATCAGCCACAGCTTGGTTGTATGCAAAGCCATCTGTTGCATGCCATACAAACGGTAAAAGGCCTTCTGCATTTAAACGCTTAATTGTGGCATTTGGTAACGTATTAAAGCTATTGTCGTTTTCATCACTCGCACTAGTAACTAGTTGGGAAAAGTATGCGAGAGTTAACGGGTGAAGCGGCGTTATGTATTCTTGCTCGTCAAACTCAGCTATACCTATATTTACCAGCATATTCGCTTGCGGAGATAACAGCGATTTGGTTTCTAATTTATCAACTTGCGCTAAGTAGCACTCAACAACTTTATTTGCTAAACCTAAAAACTCGGTCCCCCACGAGCAAGTACTTATAAGTGCCTTTCGCTCGTCTAGGTAATCAAATAGTGATTGATAAGCTACAAATAAATCTGGGAATGCGCTTTCAATATTTTCTAATGTAACTTCTGGCCTACCAGCAGTTTGTGTTGCAAGTATGCGCTCATCTTGTAGTTTTGCTTCCCAATTTAATAGGTTTTTACGCATACCGGTTGGGTTTAAGTCTTTCCCGTCAATAACGACTTTTTCTTTAGCGCGATTGTATAAGCCATTAAAATTATCATTGTATAAACGGTTGAACAAGTTGGTATCTAGCACTAGTGGCAGGCTTAATGTATCTGACGAAACAGCGCCATCTACTTCAAAATTAAGTACATGCGATCCACTTTGAACTGCAAAGGTTAGTGTGTCTGTTTCATTGGCAAACTGTGCAAAATCGACAACCTGTGTTTGGTCAACTAGGAAAGTTTGGTTTGATTGCGTAACTTTTGCAGGAGTTCCTTGTTCAGCAATCTGTAAAACCCCGGCATTTGTTTGCAAAGTTATAAGCTGCTTACGTGGTACGAGCAAAAAGCTATCGGCTAAATCATCAAGATAAAAAGCACCCTGTGGAATAACTAAAACTCTATATTTAAAACGCTCTTGCGGTTTTTCGCGTTTAAAATCAACACTAAAATAAAGAGGCTTATTATCAAACGTTCCCGAAATTTCAGCAATGCTACGTTTGTGAGAACGGTTATTTACATCAAGAGTAATTTGTTCTTTAGTGTGCTGTAGTTTTAATTCATTTTTTTGAATTTTACCGCCCACAAAACTAGCTTCAATTTTAAAGTCAGTTTTATCTGCTGGCATTTGAATGATTAAATGGCGTTCTTTTTTGTTTTCACGCGCTATAAAATCTATATCTGTGACTATTTCACTTTCAAACGACAGTAGGTTTTCTTTATTGTCTCGGCGCTCTTTTATGATTGCGCCAAAATCGAGCTCTTCCCAATTTTGACCATCTGCAAAATGAGTACTTACAAACTTTTCGCTAAGATCTAAATCGCCCAGCTTTTCGACAAGCTCTTGCGGGTACTTTTCAACTATTTCGCTAATATTGCCGTATAACTGGTGGTTTTGTGATAAACGTTTATCTATCTGGTCTGTATCGTCCCAGCTTACAATTGTGTTGTCGTTAAATAACCCTAATTCACTAAATTGAATAACGCCATCTTCTAACGCATCATAAAGCTCAGTAAAACCAAACATGGTTGCACCGTCTTCAATAATGAGCTTAAAGCGATGATCGAGCAGGCACTGCGATACTTTATCAGTACCGCTTATTGACGAAATAAGCTCACTGAGTGATTTTTTGATTGTTGAGGGATGCCAAACTTCACCAGCTTTACCTAAGTCACGTGCTGAATTAATTAGTGTATCTAAATAAGAGTTGTGGATAACGAGTAATGCGCAGTCTTTTAAAGGGCCGTCTTGCGCTGATACTAAATCGCGTAAATGTGAGATAAAGTTTTCACTCAGCCCTTGTGCGCTTTCGCTATGTACAACAGGTATCAACGTAGTTTTACCAAAAGTAATAGCAGGCAGCGTTTGGTTTATATCATTAGTTTTCAATTCAACGCGTGTATCTGCCTTATTAAGCATTGCCTGATAAAGCTTTAAACTATTATCACTATCTGGCGAGCGAAACTGAAAGCGGCTTTCACCTTCAAAACCTTTAGTTGCCCACTGACAAAAGTGCTCAACTAAAAAGTCTTCATATAGTTTTTTTGACATAAACTGCATCTCCGCTATCACTCATTCTTTCTACATTACCCATTCTTTCAAACAAATCGATTAAGCACTCTTCACTGCTTTTATCAAAAAATACACCGCGTTTTTGAAACTCAATTAACAGCTCATGAAGTCTTAATTTTTCGTTCCCACCAATACACAAATTAGTAAGCAATAGTAAATAATCTTGGTTTAATACTAAAAATGAGCCTGCTCGGCGGCGGTTTTGTTCAAACGGCTTAATTAATGTTTCTCTTGTGGCTTTTACAAAGTTGTTAAACGCTGTCTCGCGTGTTGTGCCCTTTTTAAACTGTTCAACAAAAAGCTGAGTTAAATGATTAATAGACTCGTCTATAGTGGTTGGCTGTTTCTGCTGACTCGTTAAATTTCTATCAATATAAAATTTATTAGCATAAGAATTTAATGCCTCAATGTCGGTATCCTTAATCTCATCGATTAACTGCCACAGAGGACTAATAGCTGTTTTTGTATCTTGTAAACTTTCATTTAATGCTAAATAAGGAAACAACGCATAACTAGACTCAATAACTTGCTTGTGCCCGTGTAACTGCAATTTAGTGCGCTCTTTACTGGCTTTTTCACTATCTAAAATAAAGTAGCAAGGTTTTACCTCGGGTTTTTGCGCCCAGCCTTTTATATTTAGCGACAATTGCGCCGTATACAAAAAGCCGTACAACTTTAAAAAGGCCTTAATATTTTGTAAAAAATGCTCTGGATAGCTAACTAAGAATTTAAGATCTTGCTGAAACTGTTCTGACAAAAAAGGCAGGTAAGCAATATGTTGCTTGCGTATTTTTTGATTTTTATTAGTAACAAGTGGCGAGTCAAAAACTTTTTTTACTTCTTGCTCTAAAAAATTAAGCTGCGCTTTTGGTGCATTAGCGACTTCAACATCACCCATTAAGCTATTAAATAATGACGTAAGCCGCTCATCACCTGAGTTACTTTTATCTGGGTTTAATACTTTTAACACTTGCATTTCAGGCGCTATGTTTAAGACCTGCTCGTTATCAAAATACATTTTTTCGATAACATGCCAAAACGGTTCGCCATCTAACTTATTGGTAAAATGCGTTTTACACAGCTTTTTAAAGTCGTCGAGTGACTCAATGTTTTTTTCCAGTTTAAGACTGTGGAGAGACTTGATGAAAAAACCAACGACCGTTTCCCAATCATACTTATTGTTAGCGCTATTAGCTGAAACAGGGAAATAACTAGCAGCACTATTATTTTTTGGCTTTAACTCTTCTAATAATGGCATTTATTAACCCTCATTAACCATAATGTCTTCATCATCAAGTTCTAAATGATATTTACCATCTACACCTGTAATGACTATTTCTTTGGCGGCCTTTGCTTGCTGTACGATTTCTGCGGCTAATTCATCTAGCAGTATTACCGAATTTTTGTCATGCTTATTAGGTCGATAACCATTGTTTATATTAATCAGTAGCGACAGAAGGTTAATATTAATTGGCAACTTAAACTTTTTATCCTGCAGCTTTAAATGCGCATTAAAAAATGCACTACTGGTGGTCGTAGAGTTTGAAATAGATTTAGAATCCATAGTGAGATCTGCTGGCGCCGCAATTTGGTAATTGCCAAAATCAGACAGTAAAAAGAACTTTTTACCCAATTTTGGTGCGTTACGGTTTATATAGGTGCGAATAGCGGCAATTAGCGTATCTCTATAAAACTCTTTTAAGTTATTTTTTTGACTGCTATCGCCATTGTAAGACTTGTGTAATTGATAAACTGAAAGATAACTTTTGATTAGTGACTCGTTAAAGTCACCAGCAAAGCTTTTATGGTAATTGTTAGCAAAGTCGTCGTATTTAAGTAGATAAAATAAACGCAGATACTGAGCGCCAGTTTCAATATTAGTAATACCTAACTGGTTTAATGTATTCTTGAATACATCAAACTCTTCATCTGGCAAACCTAGGTCGAAAGCAAGAATAAACCGATCGATTTCTTTGGTACGATGATGCGCAGGGTCAAAATTCTCTATTTTATTTGCGAGCTCGTTATCTCCACCTGCAAATAAGTTATCAAATAGATACCCATCACTTAATAAAAGCTCATGGATAAAATCAAGTAGTGCACGGGCTGTTAAAAATTGATCTCGCATTAAACGCGCTTTAAATAGCAGATCTATAATCACTTTTTGAACAGAAGGTAGGCTAAGTAATTCGAAGTTAGCGATTAAACGTAACGTTGAAGCATCGTTTTGTTGTAGCTTTTCTTTTTCAATAAGCTGGCGAATGATGTTGTTTTCTTGCTGTGTAATTCTTTGTAATAATTTTTTTGCAAAATCACATTTATAACCATCTTCTCCTATTTCAAACTTTGGGTAATCTTCAAAGTTAATAAAAATAGCAGTGTCATCTTGGGTATTTTTATTTTTAAGATATTCACTAATTTTGCTACGTATTAATTGATTTTGGCCTTCTTCAGCATAGTTACCTAGCATACCAGCGTTTATACCAACAACTAACGGGCTGCTTGAAGCTTCAAACTCATCAAATACCTTATCTAATGTTTGAATTGCTGTGCCATGCGGGTCAAAGCTGTGGGTAGCATCTAAATGGAATTTAACGCGCGTTCCAAAATTAACTTTAGCTTTTGTTAAGAGTTCTGATTTACCATCACCACTACTGCCACATAAAAACAATATTTTTTTATCGTTAGCACCAAAACTTGAAATAGTTTTATTAACTGCCTCTTCGATAGGCATTTGAATGTACAAGTATGACTTAATGCCATCAAGTAATGACTGGTTTTGTTGGCTTCTTTCAGTCGAAACAGCGTAAGGGGAAGACTTTGATAAAACGCTGAGGGCTTCTTTTAACCGCATAAATAAATCCCGTTACTGCGGTTTAAAATGAATAAACCGCTCCATGGTTGTTTTCTGGTACTTAACGATTAGTTGTTAAGTTTTCATTATAAGCTACATGAAAATGTATAGAAAATATATAGATTTTCGATGAGTACCAAGGACATAGCCTAATTAAGCGTTCAATCAAGTAATTATTCTAGACTATATCTCTGTATAAAGCTTTTGAAACTAAATATCATTAACATATTTTAACTTCGCCTTAAATGACGTTTGCTTCTGACTGCAGATACACCAGCATTGATGTTTAATTTGAAGAATATAAACTCGCAAGGTGAATTGTGCTTATTGATTAGGCTTTTTCACGCTAAAGCGTGAACTACAGTTACCGCCAAGCGCGAGGTAAACTCCCGCCTGCCGGTAAACCATCACGGCTGAAGCCTGTTCCTACGATATGGGGTAGATTAATGGTAGGAGCGAGCTTTAACCGCGATTGTTACTTTTGGTATTTATTGTCGCGCTAAAGCACGAGCTACGATTTAAAAGCGCGGGGTAAACTCCCACCTACGAATTGGGTTTGTGAGTTAACGTTATTTTTGCGAGCACAAACCATCACGGCTGAAGCCTGTTCCTACGATACGGGGAAATTGCTGGTAGGAGCGAGCTTTAGCCGCGATTGTTACTTTTGGTATTTATTTTCGCGCTAAAGCACGACCTACAATTTAAAAGCGCGAGGTAAACTCCCGCCTACGGGCAAACCATCACGGCTGAAGCCGGTTCCTACAATATGGGGGAAATTGCTGGTAGGAGCGAGCTTTAGCCGCGATTGTTACTTTTGGTATTTATTGTCGCGCTAAAGCACGAGCTACAATTTAAAAGCGCGAGGTAAACTCCCGCCTACGGGTAAACCATCACGGCTGAAGCCTGTTCCTACGATATGGGGTAAATTGCTGGTAGGAGCGAGCTTTAGCCGCGATTGTTACTTTTGGTATTTATTGTCGCGCTAAAGCACGACCTATAATTTAAAAGCGCGAGGTTCAATTCATAGCCAGTGACTCATTGATCGTGGCTTTTTGCCTTCTCATTTGCCGTCATTCACTGCTCTTTGTGCAAATTAGTTTTAAGAAATTATTCACAACACTAATAAGATTTATAAATCTCCTTGAAAACAATATAAATACCGCTAAACTAATCATTAACAACCTAATGACTGCATAGGTAATCATTTTTTGAAATCTGAACAAGCATTAAAACTGGCACAGCGGTTGGGTGACCTAATCCGCCAGCACCGCACTTTGCATTACACGCAGAGCACTTTTGCCAAGATGATTGGTGTGTCGCGCTCTACTGTACAAAAACTGGAGCAAGGGGAAGTGGTTAAAAGTGATGTTTTATTTGAAGCTCTCGTGGTGTTGCAATTACAAGGGTCACTGCTTGATGAAATAAACGAGCTGGCCGCTGATGTGGGTGGCTATAATGCGCGGCAACGTAAAACCAATAAAACCCAGGTGATTAACGATGACTTCTGAGTGTTATGTGTTTATTGATGGGCTAGAAGATAAACCCATTATTTGTGGCTTTTTTAAATTAAATACGCAAACTGGCCGAGGTGAGTTTAACTATGGTAAAAGTTACCTATCCCGCCATGATGCCTTTGCACTCGACCCAATCCATCTGCCTTTACAACCAGGCATTGTCAGTTATACCGCTAATAAAGGTGTATTTGGGGTATTAAGTGATGCAGGTGCTGATTCGTGGGGGCGTAAGCTGATTTTATCTTTACATAATACTAAGCCACAAAACGAGCTGGAGTTTTTACTTGCAGGCTCAGGCTATGGCGTGGGCGCACTGGTATTTAGCTTATCGCGCAGTGCCTCTAAACATAAAACCAATAAAAATACTTTGGCTGATTTAGCTTTGCTGGATCAAGCAAAAGATGATCTTTTAGCTAATAAAGCTATTTCAAATGAGGCTAAAAAAGCGTTTGAGTTTGGCCAAAGTATGGGCGGCGCAAGGCCCAAAACCTCAGTGCAAATTGGCACTAAGCTTTATTTGGCTAAGTTTAATCGCCAAGATGACTTATTCAATTTAGTACGAGCTGAACACGCAGCCATGTGTATGGCGAAAGAATTAGGTATTCGGTGTGCTAATACCCAAGTTCATGAAACTGAAAACGGTGATGTGCTATTAGTCGAACGATTTGATGTGAGTAATTGTTTACCTACTAATCACTTTTTAAGTGCCAACAGCTTACTGCAAAAGCCTAAAGTGGCAATGAGTGATTTAGAAACTTACTACAGTTACGGTGAATTGGCTGAGTTTATTCGCCACCATACTGGTGAGTATGCTGATGATGCAACAGAGCTTTATAAGCGAATGGTGTTTAATGCGCTGATTGGTAACACTGACGATCACAGCCGTAACCATGCTTTTTTATATCACTTTGCAGATAAAACATGGCGCTTGAGCCCAGCTTACGACATAACCCCTATCAATAATTCAAAGCAACATGGTATAGGGCTTGGCGATGATGGTCGATATGCCAGTATCGACAATTTATTATCTCAAGCTAAACGCTTTGGTTTAACGACTGCGAAAGCAACAAAAATAATCAGCCAAATAAAAGACTACACGCAGCAATGGCCAAGCCATTTTAAGCGTTTTGCTGATATTAGCGATATAGATATAAAACGCTTAGAAAGTGTGATTCCAAATATAGAATAGAAAGGTGCTAGGTGTATTCATAGCCCGTCGCGAGTTACTCGATGCCATAGTTTTTTCTTCTCGGTGTAGCCCGAAAACGCGGGGTTAACTCCCGTCTACGGGCAAACCATCACGGCTGAAGCCTGTTCCTACGATATGGGGGAAAATTGCAGGTAGGAGCGAGCTTTAGCCGCGATTGTTGTCAACAGTTGTTACTTTTGGTATTTATTGTCGCGCTAAAGCACGACCTACGGTTTCATTGAATCACAACAGTTACCACCAAGCGCGAGGTAAACTCCCGCCTACAGGCAAACCATCACGGCTGAAGCCTGTTCCTACGATATGGGATAGATTTATGGTAGGAGCGAGCTTTAGCCGCGATTGTTACTTTTGGTATTTATTGTCGCGCTAAAGCACGACCTACGGTTTCATTGAATCACAACAGTTACCACCAAGCGCGAGGTAAACTCCCGCCTACAGGCAAACCATCACGGCTGAAGCCTGTTCCTACGATATGGGGGAAAATTGCAGGTAGGAGCGAGCTTTAGCCGCGATTGTTGTCAACAGTTGTTACTTTTGGTATTTATTTTCGCGCTAAAGCACGACCTACGGTTTCATTAAATCACAACTATAATTAATGGCGTATATTTTAAAAGCGGGTCATACTCCGCCATCATCTTTTATTATTAACATTTATGACTAATTTACTCTTTTTGTTACTCGGTATTGCTTTACTTACACTCGGTGGTGAGGCGCTAATTCGTAGCTCTTTGGCGGCGGCGAAGCGTTTTGGGCTGTCGCCTTTGTTAAGCGGTTTAATTATTGTTGGCTTTGGTACGTCGGCACCAGAGCTTGTGGTATCGATTGATGCGGCTATGAGTCACCAAGCAGATATTGCAGTGGGTAATGTGGTGGGCAGTAATATTGGTAATATTCTGCTTATTTTAGGTTTATGTGCGGTTATAACGCCGCTAACTATTTCGGCGTTGGCGCTAAAGCGCGATGCATCGGTTATGTTGGCGTCGTCTGTTATTTTTAGTGTGTTGGCGTTTAATCACTTTATTAGTTTTTTTGATGGTTTGCTACTTCTCGCCATGCTGTTTATTTACCTTATTTACACTTACAAAACTGAAAAGCAGCAGCAATCTGCGCAGGCGTTGTTGCATGTAGATGAAGCAAACGAAGTAACTGTATTACCACAATCTTTGCTCGTTAGCAGTGCGATGCTGATTGCCGGTTTGGCGCTATTGATTGTTGGCTCTAAAGTATTGTTGATTGGTGCAATTGGTGTAGCGCAAGCATTTGGTATATCTGAGGGTGTAATTGGCTTAACCGTTGTGGCTGTTGGTACGTCGTTACCTGAGTTAACTGTGTCGGTTATTGCGGCGTTGCGTAAACATGCCGATGTGGCTGTGGGTAACATTTTAGGCAGTAACATTTTTAATATGCTAGGTATTTTAGGTGTGTCGGCGCTGTTGCAACCTTTACCATTAAGCTCGCGTATTATGCATTTTGATCAGTGGGTTTTGTTAGCTACTTCGCTACTTTTAGTGGCCTTTTTATATACTGGCCGTCGTGTTGGTCGCGGTGAAGGCGCTATATTACTGTTAGGTTATTGCGCCTATTTGGCTGTGACCGTTAACTTATAAACCACTGTGACCACAATTGTTACTATTGGTATTTATTTTCGTGCTAAAGCGTGACCGACAGTTACAACAAGCACGAGATCAACTCCGGCTTAAAGTTGATCTCGTATTGTTTATATAATGAAAAAAGGCCCTTTTGGGCCTTTGGGTACATCACTACCCTTTAGGAAATTACGCTGATTTAGCGACTAATGCTTTTAAACTGTTCCCTACAACAAATAACGAAGCAGCAAATAAGCCTATGTCTTTAAGTAAAAACTCACCTACAAAACTTAGTACCGGGAAACCGGCATCGGTAGTTATACCTGGTAGAAATACCATCATGCTAATGGTGACTATAAATAGCGCCATAGACAATAAACCACCGACAACTGAAAGCGCTGGATTTACAAAACGGCCAATAAATAATAAGCCGATTATAATTTCAAGGCTGCCTAAAAAGTTCACTAAGCCTTGTTTTGAAAAAATGGCGTACATCCATGATACCAATGGGTTATTGGCAATCATGCCGTACATGCCTTCGGCTTGCCCAGCGCTAAACTTGATCCCGCCAAACCAAATATAAATAACGCCTAGGGTAATATAAATTAATGGTAGGCCTGCTTTTTCGAGCTTGTTGCCTAAAGTTGTTAATGTATTTAATTGAGTTGATGTAAAGGTCATAACTAGCTCCACTGTATTTTGTGAGTCAAACAAACCTACTAGTAGGTAGGTTTGTTGGTTAAAATTTTTTGCATTACTTCAATTGCATTATGTTACTAGTGCAATTTTAGCGCCTGATAGCAAGCGCAATAACAAGGTAAAAATTCTGAAATATAACTGTTCTTGGCAATTGCTCCTGCATTGCTCTACTCTCTAAATCCATGTAGTTGTATATAAATAATTTTTAACACGGTTATTTTGGTGTTAATTGCCCATTGTAAATCAGACAATTAACATATTTATACAGGCATCACAGGTTTGCTTAAACAAATCTTGATGCTGACGTCGGTTTAACATTAGTGCGCCTTTTATAGCACAACAAATAATAACCGCCTGCTGATAAGGCGTTGCCTTAAATTTAAATTCACCTGATTGCGCACCAAGTTCTAAAATGCGCGCGAGTATTTGTAACTCTAGATCAGCGAGCTTATTCACCTGTTTTTGCAGTGGCTCACTCATTAGCTGCAAATCAGTTTGCATGGCATAAATGCCGCACATTTGTTGTTGCTGTACGCAACTTTCAAATATATTAAAGTAGCCTTGCAATTGCTCTGCTGCGTGCTTTTTAGCTTTCAGTTGCGAGTCTAACTGTGCTAATGCGTCACATTTTTGTAAACAATACGCGATACCCAAATCAGCTTTAGCCGGAAAGTGATGATGAATACTGGCTTTAGTAATACCCAATGTTTTTGATAAATCTGCATAGCTGAAGCCGTTAAAGCCATTGAGTTGAATTAACTCGTCCGCATGATGCAAAATAGTTGTATATGTTGTGTTCATGCAGTAATACTACCTACCAGTAGGTAGGTTTGCAAGCTGTTTTTTAACCATTTTATAAAATAAGATCATTATGATCTTTTAAGATCTTGTTGTTTATACTTAAGTTTAAATAATATTATTAATAACACGTAAGTTTGGCGTCTTTAGTTACCCTGTCATCAGATTTTTATTACTGCAATGTGCTCATTTAATGTGAATGTTTTGATTGTTAATTGAGCTACATATTAGACTTATGACTTTTGTGGCATTTATTTTCGCGCTAAAGCACGACCTACGGTTTAAAAGCGCGGGGTAAACTCCCGCCTACGGGCAAACCATTACGGCTGAAGCCTGTTCCTACGATGTGAGGTAAATTTATGGTAGGAGCGAGCTTTTTGGTATTTATTGTCGCGCTAAAGCACGACCTACGGTTTCATTGAATCACAACAATTACCACCAAGCGCGAGGTAAACTCCCGCCTACGGGTAAACCATCACGGCTGAAGCCGGTTCCTACGATATGGGGTAAATTTATGGTAGGAGCGAGCTTTAGCTGCGATTGTTGTCAACAGTTGTTACTTTTGGTATTTATCTTCGCGCTAAAGCACGACCTACGGTTTAAAAGCGCGAGGTAAACTCCCGCCTACGGGCAAACCATTACGGCTGAAGCCGGTTCCTACGATGTGGGGGAAAATTGCAGGTAGGAGCGAGCTTTAGCCGCGATTGTTACTTTTGGTATTTATTGTCGCGCTAAAGCACGACCTACGGTTTAAAAGCGCGAGGTACACTCACGCCTACGGGCAAACCATTACGGCTGAAGCCGGTTCCTACGATGTGGGGGTAAATTGCAGGTAGGAGCGAGCTTTAGCCGCGATTGTTGTCAACAGTTGTTACTTTTGGTATTTATCTTCGCGCTAAAGCACGACCTACGGTTTCATTGAATCACAACACTTGGGTATATAATTTAAATATGATCGTATTGGTTTGTTACCCCGTAATGGTATGAGAAGGGTTTAAAAGTGGCTATTTATATAGCGCACAATGGAGTACACCTTCACCATAACTACTATACCCAAACTACCTTAGGGTATTAGTAAAGTGCCACTAAGGTAGTTTGGGTATTGATTCAGATATTCATTAGCACAGATCAAAGCGCATTGTTAAGCCCAATGCGCTTTTTCTGTTTCTGGCACAGCAGATCGTCATTGGTAATGCTGTATTTATCAAAGGATCACATAACCCTATGAGATTATTAAGTAGTTGTTCAGATAAATTTGGTTATTATGCTCACTCACTCCTGTTAATACCCCTGACGACAATTTGTTGTTTAAGCAATTTTACCAGCTCTTTTTAGAGCTGGTTTTTTTTGCCTGTGTTTTGCCTAGTTACAACTAAGTAGTCATGGTACAGTTCGCCTTTAAGCACTTAAATTTATCTACTAGGCATTACTATGCGTCATTATTTTTTACTTGTTCCACTTTTTTTTGTTACTTTGCTGTCGTTTCAGGTACATGCTGAACAATCTCGTCCAGCGCCAAGCGAGCAACAGCAAGAACAAGCCTTAGCGCAAGTACAAGAACCTATGTATAAACCACTTATGGAACGCTATATTCTTGATGAGCTTAAAGCTGTACGCCAAGATCAACAAAAACTGCGTGAAGATGTCACTAAACAAGTAACTCACGCACAGTTAGATACCGCCGATAGAGCAATAACGTACACAACTGACACCATAAATAATGTATTTTTTATTATTACTGCCACTGCATCTATTTTGGTATTAGTGGGTTGGAACTCATTACGTGATGTAAAAAACAAAGTTGAAGATATTGTAAATACGCGTGTAAGTGTGATCACTAATGAATACGAAGCACGTCTAAACACGTTTGAAGAAAAACTACGTGAACGCTCAGAAGAAATTTTAAGTAACCAAGAAAAAATATCAGTCACAAATGAAGTCCACTCATTATGGATGCGCGCAAATCTAGAAAGCGATGTAGCCAATAAAATAGAGATATTCGACGAAATTTTAAATCGTAAACCTGAAGATGTTGAAGCAATAGCCTACAAGGCCGACGCATTATTAGAGCTTAATGAAACAGCACAAGCAATTGAGTTATGCAACCAAGCACTGGATATAGACAGTGACTACGGCTATGCCTATTGGCAACGTGCGTGTGCGTATGCGTTAACCCACAAACATGCCGATGCATTAGCAGATATTAAAATGTCGTTAGAGTACTCACCTAACTTACGTAATGAATTACTGCATGAAAGTGCATTCGCAAGTTTACATGATAACGCCAGCTTTAATGCTATTTTGGCAGGTGATGTTTAACGCTCAAAAAAGCGATCTATGGCTTGAGTGAGCAGCTCGTCGAGTTGCTCTTCAAACTCATCGATACAAGTATCAAAGCGTGCAAGATAAACTTGTGCATGCTGTTGCGATAATAAACGCCCATTAATACTGTATTGTCTTTCTGCTTTACTTTTATCTAATCGTGCAGTGAACTGATACAAAGCATAATAAGGCGAGCTAATATTCTGATTCGCATAATTGCAAAAACCTTCAATGTGATCTATTCCTTGCGGACCTAAACAACCAGGCTCAACACGATAAAGTAACTGAATTTTTTTATCATCACTAATTTGCATACCTTTCTCTCTTAAACCGTTACTTGAAAAATAACACTTTAGTTATTTTACCGTTTTCAACTTGATAACTAGAAACAAATTCAGCGCGCTTATCTACAACTTTAGGGTCGCTTGAGCAGGTTTCTGATAGCTCATGATCAATAACTATATTGCCATGAACAATACGCTTAATTGGCGATGACTGAATACATTTAAGTTTTTTAAACATAATACCGTAACGAGCAATCAGTTTTTCTTTGCCTTTAAAGAGTAGCTCATTTGGGAAAACATAAAACTCGACATTTTCATCATACAAATTTACAAATGCATCAATATTACGTGCGTTGTACGCTTTAAGTAATTGCTCAACAACTGCGAGTGACTCGCGAGACTGTTTAGCTTTTGCTTGCTGCTTTTGGGTTAATGCATCTTTTGCTTGCGCTACGACTTGCTCTGCATACGCGACTGCAGCCGCTTTTTCTTGCTTATTTTTTGGTATTTCTGCTGGCTTTGACACTTCACTACCCAGTACTTTGGTTGTGTCTGCATCTTGTTCAGTGGTTGTTGCCGTTGTTTGCTCAACCTTTGTGATCTGTGAAGGGTTATTTGGCGTCAGAGTAATCACCGCTGGGCCATCTTGAGAAGCGCCATTCATTGCTTCTGTCACTGCTTTTTTAGTATCAACGTGCTTTTTTTGCTGTTGGGCTTGAGCTGCGTTTACTTCTTGGTTTGCAAATGATGACCATGAAAGTAAAAAAATTAATACAAAGAATAACGATTTCATACAGTTCCTGACTAATTTAAGAAGGTTTAAAATAACAAAGTTTATCCTTTCATGATAGTTCTTTAACACTTAAAGCCGTGAGTAGTAACACACTCTACCAGTACTGCTCCACTGTGATTTGCCCAGGTTCTCGTCGGCGATTACGGGAGTAGCCTTGCTCGATTAATAATGCGCTGGTGTCTTTCACCATTTGCGGATTTCCACAAATCATAAATTGGCTATTTTGCGGACAAGTGGTGTTTTGGCTGTGTTTAAATAAACTCCCATCAATGATTTTATCTGTAATGCGCCCATTTAAGCCGATAATTGCCTGCTCTCGACTTACCACAGGTACATAACGCAGCCGCGTATACTGTTGCTGTAGCTGATTGATCTTTTTCTGGTAACTTAAATCTGCATTCAACCGCACGCCATGCACTAACGTTATTTGCTTAAACTTCTGCCATACATCAGCTTGATCTAAAATAGATAAAAATGGCCCGATTGCGGTGCCAGTGCTAAGCATAAACAGTTGTTCACTAGCGGGGATTTCATCAATAGTAAAAAAGCCACTGGCGCGGCTTTCGATCAACACTGTATCACCTGGAGTAAGTTTAGCTAATTGTTGTGATAACAAACCATCCATCACATTAATAAGGTAAAACTCTAAGTCGTTTGAATTTGGCGCATTAACATAAGAGTAAGCTCTAGCAATACGTTTGTCGTCTATCATCATTGATAGCTTTGTAAATTGCCCCGCTTTAAATGGCTCAACATCTGCATTAACAATTAAGCTAAATAATGTGTCAGTCCACCACACAACCTCTTTTACACTCGCCTCAATCCAATTAGACACAATGTATACTCCTTAAAAAATATTTCATACCCCACTTAACAGTGGCAAAGGAACAAAGGGGTGTCAATGATCGAGCAGCTTTAAGCGATAAGTTTTAAGCTCAACAATAAAAAAAGCCGCCTAGGGTTGCTAGGCGGCTTTGGGAGGTTAGTCTCACTGTATTTGGGCGTGTCTCCAAACGAGTGAATACGTTACCAAGGAACTGTTATATAGCTTAGATTGACTCTAGGGCAATTTTAACCATTTCGTTGAAGGTGCTTTGACGCTCTTCACTTGGGGTTGCTTCACCTGTGATCACGTGGTCACTTACGGTAAATAATGCCATGGCTTTTGCGCCATACTCTGCTGCAACGCCATACAAACCCGCGGTTTCCATATCTACGGCTAACATACCTAATTTATCAAGCTCTTGATAAAAGGTGTTGTCAGCTTGATAGAAAGTATCGGTTGTGAATACGTTTCCTACTTTTGCTTTAATGCCTAATTCTTTTGCTGCGTTAACGCCGCTTAATAGTAAGTCAAAGTCAGCAATTGCTGAAAAATCATAACCACGAACACGGGCACGGTTTACATTTGAATCTGTGCTGGCACCTTGTGCAAATATAACGTCGCGGATTTTAATATCACTACCAATACCACCACAAGTGCCAATACGAATAAGGTTTTTAACGCCATAACTTACGATTAACTCGCGAGCATAAATCGACATTGATGGAATACCCATCCCTGAACCCATAATGCTGACAGGCTTACCTTTGTATGTGCCGGTAAAACCGTACATATTACGAACACCCGTTACTTTAACGGCATCATCAAGAAAATTTTCAGCAATATATTGCGCACGTAATGGATCGCCTGGCATTAGCACTGTTTGTGCAAAATCACCGTTATTAGCGTCGATATGTGGTGTACTCATTATTCTTTTCCTTTTACTTTTGGTGCAGTTAGCTTGTCAATAAAGCCATCACCATATTCAAGTGCAGGTAAGTTAAACCACTGGGCAAGTGTTTGACCTATGTCTGCAAAACTAGCACGTTCACCAAGAGGGGTATTTTCAAGTCCTACTTGATAAGCAAGTACAGGCACATATTCACGGGTGTGCTCAGAGCCCGGAAATGTAGGATCGCATCCATGATCTGCTGTAATAACTAATACGTCATCCGCTTTTAGCTGATTAAGTATCGTTGGTAAATAATCGTCAAATTCTTTTAATGCCTTTGCATACCCAACAGGGTTGCGGCGATGACCAAACTTTTCATCAAAATCAACAAGATTAGTAAAAATCAAACTGTGGTCAGGCGCTGTTGCCATTACTTCAGTTGTTTTTTCTAACAAGTTTTGTAAGCCTGGAGCTTTATGTTTTTGGGTAATACCTTGATGCGCATAGATATCTGAAATTTTACCTATGCTAATCACTTCACCACCGTCTTGCGCCAGTTTATCTAGCAAAGTCGGTGCTGGCGGTAATACTGAGTAGTCACGACGGTTACCTGTTCTGGCAAAGTCTTGACTATTAGAACCCAAAAATGGCCGCGCAATAACTCGTCCTATATTCATTTCATCAAGCAGCGCCCGTGTGATTTCGCAAACCTGATAAAGCTTCTCTAGTCCGAATGATTCTTCATGCGCGGCTATTTGAAACACGCTGTCAGCTGAGGTGTAACAGATTGGTTTACCTGTTTTTACGTGCTCTTCACCTAGCTGTTCTAAAATGGTTGTTCCCGATGCGTGGCAATTGCCTAAAATGCCAGGAATACCGGTACGAGCAATTAGCTCGTCAATTAATTCTTGTGGAAAGCTCGGCTGCGTTTTAGGGAAATACCCCCAATCAAATAACACCGGCACACCGGCCATTTCCCAATGTCCAGATGGTGTGTCTTTGCCGCTTGAAAGCTCTTTTGCATAACCCCATGCACCAATTGGTGTTTGGCGGTCACTTATTAAGCATGGCTCGTTACCTGCCGCTTCACATGCGTCTACTAATCCTAATAACGATAAATTAGGCAGTGATAGCTTTTCGCCGGTCTCTTCAAAGTATGCTTTAAGCAAATGTGCAAATGTGTTTGCACCAATATCACCAAATTTATCTGCGTCTGGTGCTGCACCTATGCCTAGGCTATCTGCCATTAAAATAATTGCTCTTGCCATGCTTACCTCGTCTTTCCAATATGGCTACTTTATATTCTTGTGCTTTTTAACGTACAGGACATAAGTCCTGTTTCATAAAACCTAAACATTATAAATTTCACCCCCTGAGCGAAGCAAAAGAGATTATTCGTGTCTTTTTTGCTATTGTGATCTACCAACGATATATCCTTCTGTGTGGGTGAGAACTTTAGTGACACGAACAATAATAGCCATTGCTGGGGCATCTGCCTCTGGCAAATCTCTTTTTAGCCAAACAATTTATAATGAATTGGTTAATGAGCTTGAACCAGGTGCCATCGCCGTAATTGAAGAAGATGCGTATTATAAAGATCAATCACATTTACCGTTTGATCACCGTACGCAAACTAATTACGACCATCCCGAAGCGTTTGAGCATGAGCTAATGTGTAAGCATTTAACTCAGTTACGCAATGGTAAAGCTGTTGAAGTACCAACTTATGATTATGCTCAACATACGCGCAGTGATAAAACACGTACCGTAATGCCAGCACAAATATTGATAGTTGAAGGTATTTTATTGCTTAGCGATAAAGCGCTACGTAAAGAATTTGATATCAAGGTGTTTATTGATACACCCCTTGATATTTGCCTAATGCGCCGTATGCAACGTGATATGGAGCAACGAGGCAGAACATTACAGTCCGTTGTTGAACAATATCAGGCTACTGTGAGACCGATGTTTTATCAGTTTATTGAGCCCTCAAAGCACAAGGCTGATTTAGTGGTCACACGAGGTGGTATGAATCGCGTCGCCATTGATATAATTAAAAGTAAAATAAAATATTTACTGCAAGAATAACAACGGGAATAACAAAAAATGACAACATTTATGAGCTTAGTCGGCATGTGTGTGCTGCTAGGCATTGCGTTTACGGCTTCGACAAACCGCAAAGCAATTAATTTAAGAACTGTCGGTATCGCTTTTGCTATGCAATTTGTAATTGGTGGGTTTGTACTGTTTTCAGAGGCAGGCAAAAATGCACTCGTTGCCATGTCAAAAGCCGTATCATCAGTGATCGGTTTTGCTAATGATGGTATTAGTTTTTTGTTTGGACCATTAGCAAATCAAGATACTTTAGGGTTTATTTTTGCCATTCAAGTATTACCTGTGATTGTGTTTTTCTCAGCGTTAGTGGCTGTGCTATATCACTTAGGTATTATGGACTGGATTATTAGAATCCTCGGCGGTGGTTTACAAAAACTGTTAAAAACCTCCCGAACAGAATCGCTTTCAGCAACGGCAAACATTTTTGTAGGCCAAACTGAAGCACCGTTAATTGTTAAACCATTTATTGCAACCATGACTAAATCAGAGTTATTTGCAGTTATGGTGGGTGGCTTAGCCACTGTGGCAGGCTCTGTAATGGCCGGTTACGTTATTATTGGGGTTGAGCTGAAGTATTTAATTGCTGCCAGCTTTATGGCCGCACCGGGTGGTTTTTTAATGGCTAAAATGATTGTGCCAGAGACCGAAACCCCCAAAGATAACTTAGCTGACTTGGATATTGATGAAGATAAACCTGTTAACGTGATTGATGCAGCGGCATCAGGTGCTGCTAACGGAATGCATTTAGCATTAAATGTAGGCGCAATGTTGTTAGCATTTGTTGCTTTAATTGCCTTACTAAACGGTTTATTAGGTGGTATTGGCGGTTGGTTTGATTATCCAACACTGACATTACAAGAAATTTTAGGTTATATATTTGCACCGGTTGCCTGGTTATTAGGTGTGCCGTGGAGTGAAGCAATTATAGCTGGTAGCTTTATTGGTCAAAAATTAGTGGTCAACGAGTTTGTTGCTTACTTAGACTTTATGAATTATCGCGATACGTTAAGTGCGCACACACAAGCGATTGTCACATTCGCGTTATGTGGGTTTGCTAACTTATCATCGATAGCAATTTTACTAGGTGGATTGGGCGGTATGGCGCCTAGTCGGCGAAAGGATATCGCACGCTTAGGGCTCAGAGCAGTGTTAGCAGGATCTATGGCTAACCTTATGAGCGCTGCAATTGCAGGTTTTTTCCTCTCGCTAGCTTAGAAACTTTGAGATGAGCCTTGGTTGCAAAACAATAGGATGAGCCTTTAAGGGGTTAAAGACTTATCTGATTTGAACGATACTTCACAAAGGGCCGCAAGGCCCTTTTATCGTTTCGCCACAAAATTATTCCAAAAATGTACTACTCTTTTAACTTATACCGTGATCTAATATTGCACAGAGAAATTATACCAATCGTGTTAAGTTAATGACCATTTATAGCGAAAGATAAATACAGTGATAACAAGGCAGACATTTTGACATGCAGTTGTTCTTGGCAATTGCTCCTGCATTGCTCTGCATCCATGCAGTCGTACATGAAAAATTACTAACGCAGTTAGCGCTTTATTTAGTCCGCTAGAATGGTTAAATATTTAAGCCGATTGGTATTATCATAACAAAGTAACAATCGTTGCTCTGAGCAATTGCTACTATATCTATACAATCGTATATGGATAGTTTTTAACACAGCTAAATAGAGTAAATTAATGCAGATATTAATAGCGTGCTTTTTGCTTTTGGTAACTATGTCAAGTTTTGCACAACCAACGCTAGTCGTTGTTACTGAGTTCTCGCCTCCTCATCAAACACAAATTGGCAATAAGGTGGGTGGATTCAGCACTGACATTGTAACGATGATTGTTAATGAAGCGAACATGAATGCCTCCATTTCAATCTACCCTTGGGCTAGAGCTTATCAGATGGTCTCTCGACAAAAAAACACACTCATATATAGCCTTGCTAGAACGCCTGAGCGTGAATCTTTATTTCATTGGATAGCACCTATTGTTCATTTTAAGTTAGGCTTTGTAAAGCTTGCTCAGCGCGATGACGTACGAGTAAATAACATGCAGCAAGCGAAGCACTATAAAATTGCCGTACAACGGAATGATCTTGCCTATACTGTTTTAAACAACCATGGATTTGATCTGCTTTTAACTCCCGACATTCAAAACTCTTACCATTTATTACTAGCCAAAAAAGTCGATTTAATAATAGATGATGAAAATTATATTCCTGCAATGAGTAAGCACATAGGCGTTTCCCCTGATCGGTTTAGCTTCATATATGCGATTGATGAGCTCAACGTTGATGGTTACTTAGCTGCAAATTTGGATATCGATCCTGAAATTTTACATGCTTTACAGCAAGCATTTTTAAAAATAAAAGACGCCGCGAAATACAAAGCACTGTTGGAAGCCCATTAGCTGGAAGCGCTCAGCTGATAATGTTAAAAAGCATGCAAAGTGTATGCAATCACCGATGGCAAGTAATAGTGGTTCTATCATTAAAATAAATAACGCAGTATAAATCGTTTTAAACCAACCCTTTAGGTATTTCACAAGGACTTACTTCTGTATTGTTACTTCTTAAAAGGGACTGCCATTCTTACAAAGTAACGCCTTAATATTAAGCCCCTGCGAAACGCTGAATACTGTATATTGAGGTGGATTGAGTATATAGAACAACTATAATTAAGACTGGTTCAACTTTGCAATGCATTGCGGCTAGATAACATACTACTATTCATTCGTATATCGTTGTCGGTACAGCTTCAAATTGTCAAACGCTTTTAAGGCTGCTAACTCTTGATTAAATCGTTCAATAATTTCAGGGGGGATCGCTTTATTAAAAACAAGGTAATTCCCTTGTAGTTTATCAACAGGAAGCTCCACTAATTTTACAACTTCTTTGCCTCCGTAGCCAAATTGCTGTAATTGATAATCAAGTGTCTGTTCTGATCCAAGGATTAAGTCAATTTTATTCTTAAAAAATAAATTAATATATTCATAGTGGTGAGCGAATTTAAGTAAATTTTTATCTTTTTCAAAGCCTATTTCTTGTATTAGCTCTTCGTAAACATCTCCCCTTACTAACCCTAGGGTGTAATTAGCTGTTTGCGCTAAATTTACTGGTCTTATATGGTTATTTTTCGCTAAACGATAAAAATAAGTACGAGAAGATACGAGTGGTCCCACCCATTGAAATAAGCTTTCTCGCTCAGGGCTACGGGCTGTGGAGACAAGTCCAGACAACGGATTTTTTTGTACTAAACTGTATGCGCGTGTCCAGGGTAATAACTCAAACTTACACTCTAACTCTGTGCGTTCACATAGCGTGCGCACTATATCTAAATTAATACCTTGTAACTGCCCTTTATTTGAAAAATTATAAGGCGGAAACTGCTCTGTATAAATAGTTACAGTGGGCTTTTCGGTACCGACGCCGATGCAAGAAAACAAAAAACAGCAGGTTAGAGTAATAAATCGAAAGATAGTAAGCTCACTGCGAATGAAAATGTAGTTAAATAATAGGAAGGGGCTTATGCTACGTCAATTTTTAGACACAAAAAAAAGCGCCTTAAGCGCTTTTTTTTATTTTTACTTTAAAAGTAAAAATTATAACGGAGTGATGTTATCCGCTTGTGGACCTTTTTGACCTTGTGAAAGAGTAAACTCTACACGTTGGCCTTCAGCTAAAGTTTTGAAACCATCGCTTTTTATTGCTGAGAAATGTGCGAAAACGTCTGGACCGCTTTCTTGCTCGATGAAACCAAAACCTTTAGACTCGTTAAACCACTTAACTGTACCTGATACGATGTTAGACATAGTAATATCCTGATATAAAAATAAAATAATTGCCCTAGTGGGCGGGTGTAGCAAAAAATGAGATGGTACTTTAAAAACTTCAGGACGGTACTACAAGTATTACTTATACAACATCGAAATGGAGATTTATAGCTTACATGCTTTCTTTCTAGCTGGCGCTTAATATATAGATTTTTCAGAGTATGTCAAACTATTTATTACCTACCTTAAGCTTAAGCTAATTTATTTTCTAACGTAGCCTATTAAAACTCAAATTCTAAGGCTAACCTAAAGCTGTGGTTCTTTTCGGACTGACTTATTTCGGTAATAAACCCCACTTCCCACTTAAGCTGTCGCTGACCATTAAATCGGTGCAAGCCAATGAAACCGGGGCCAACGCCAAAAAAATCTTCCCCAACAAACAGTTCTAACGCGGGTTGAAACTCAGAGCGGTAACGGTAACGGTATTGCGCTCGGTATTCGCTTTCCCATTCATTTTTAATATCCCCCCCCCATTCGTATACTAAAAACGCATTCATAGTTAAACTGCTTTTGCCGAATTCTTTTTCCCATAAAAAACCTGTTGTTGCTTCGTATACATCACTATTATGGTGTTTTTCCAATTCAAACAATGCCCCCCAATCGGCCCATAGCCGTCCCTGCTCGACTAATTGCCAACGTAGCTCAACTTCATAGCCCGCTAAGCCAAAGTCACCATTGTCATCACGCTCGCCAATTATATACCCTTCTAAACTCATGGTGTCATTAATTGCACTACCAAGGCCAATGCGCTGCGCTAAAATATTCCCGCTACCCGTCTGGTGGGATACAATACGCCACTCTAACTCACGCTCAAATGGGAGAACATAAGGGTGGTAAACTTTATCGACCACAGTCCCATCTGCATATGCATGTGTATTAACTAAGTTTAATAAAACGCCTAATAAAATAACGCTTATAAACCTCATAACGTCTCCTTAAATTGGCTTTTTTTGCCTATCAATAAGCATACCAATACAAACACACTGAACGCAGCTGTATATACCCACAAAGCAGTCAAGCTTGGTGTCGCTTCGTATCCCATGAGCGCTTTTAATACTCGTCCTAATTCGGAGTTCTCGGCAATAAAACCTCGCCAGTCAACATAACGAGTGGTGATATCAAGTACATCAATTTGGCTTGCAAGATCTATCACGATCAATAGTTTTGCTGTGGCATTTGAAGCTAGCAAAATATGCAGTGAGTTATCACCGAAGTGCGTTTTTAAAGTTTCTAACAAAAAATAAAATAACGTACCAAAACTAAAACAAATGCCGACACCTAATAAGGTGCCAATTAATAAGGGCTCGGCGGCTTCCTTTGCTTGCCAAAAACCCACGATATAAATGATGTAGTGACTTAAATACAATACCATGGCACTGATGATAGCCACGGATGCTGCCCACTTTTGCTGATTACATGCCAACAATGACGCGATAAAAATAATGCAACACACCATTATTTGCGTGAACTCAAGCCCTCGATGCTCAAATAATTGACTGACTATGGCGGCACTTTGCACATAAGCAAAGCTGCAAACTATCCCCGAGCCTAAAATGACAAGCAGTTGCTTTCGGGTCAAATCAACTAATCCATTGAGTAATAAGCATAATATAACAACAGGCAGTAATTGATTAATACTCATTAATAAACTAGTTATCAGCATTAGTGACCTCTGTTGCAATGACTACACCACGCGCTGTATTAGGTGAAAACTCGCCAAAAAATTCATAACGCCCGGGACTTAGAGGGCCAATATAAATCACACTTTGACGCGCGGGATAAAGCACCTTTTCACGATTTAGGTCAAAGCTATCAAATTCTTCAGGTGTTGAGTCTTGATTCTCAATGAGTAGTTTTAATTTTTTATTCGCGGGTACATAAATTTCGCTCGGATAGAAAAGATGGTCTTTTAAAATAAGTATAAATTCTTCGCTTTTTACATTTAATGGGCTTAAGAGTAATAGTAATAAGTAGCCACGAGATAGGTTTTTATACATGTGTGTATACATTCCTATGTGCTTGTTTAAACTCTATATCAACTCGTAACCCGCCCAAAGGGCTGTCTGTTAAAGTTATTTTACCATTGTAAATTGCGACTATGTGCTCAACAATCGCCATACCCAAGCCTGCACCTTGCTCCCCGGAAGGGTGTTTATCACCACCAACACGGTAAAAACGGTTAAAGATACGTGCTTTTTGCGCGTCGTTAATACCTGTACCAGAATCATCAATCTGCCAAATATAAATACCCGGTCGTTGTAATAAACGAATAATGATCTGCCCACCTGCAGGAGTGTATTTAATTGCATTACTGAGCAAATTACTAAACAAGGTCGTTAAGGTAAACCCATCACCAGCAATGATAAAATCATCGCCTTCAAGACTAATTGTGTGGCCTTTTCTTTCAATTTTTTCATATAATTGTGCCACAACTTGTTGGCTAATCTCGAGCACTGAAATAGGATTAAAATTTGCATGCCACTGCTCTGGACATGTTCGCCCTAGAATAAGCATTTGCTCAACAATGTTACTCAGTTTATCAAGCCCTTGTGACATTGCTTTTAACTCAATGCTATCGGCTATGTCGTTTTGTAAATTATGAACATTAATTTTCAAACTACTCAAAGGTGTACGTAATTCATGCGCTGCATCAGATGCAAAAAAACGCTCCCTTAAATAAGCACTTTCAACACGTTTGAACAAATCATTTAGGCGGGTAATTAACGGCTTTATTTCTTGCTCTGATACTGTCCATTCAATGGCTGTAAAGTCATTTGCTTGGCGTTTTTGTAGCTGCGAAGACAACCGTGTTAGCGGCTTTAGTCCTTGTTTAACAAAGAAACTAATCAATATAGCGAGAATCGGCACACTCCAAAGTAGTGGCGTCATAGCTGATAATATAACGGACTCGGTCAATGCTTGGCGTTTACTTAGTGGCTCAGCAACAAGCACGTGTTTATTCGCTAAATGCAATCTGTACACCCGCATACGTTGCCCCGCTAAATTTTCAACACTCAACGCTTGCTGCCATTTAGCATCTATTAGCTGCACAGTTTGTAATGCCCTCGAACTACTGACTAGCTCTCGATTACGCCAAACTTGAAAAAGTAACTCAGGGAGATCATCACTTAACACCGTTTGACTCGATGTTACAGGTTGCTCTATGAGGACATGTCCTAAGGTCTTTAATTCATTATCAAGTAGTGTTTGTGCTTGATGCATACTTTCACGATAGCCTTTACTAAATGCTAAAAAGCACGTTAGCACGACAATAGAAAGAATGATCAGCGTTAAACGCCTTCTGATCGACACTAACGTTTACCCACAACATAGCCTATACCACGAAGGGTTTTTATTAAGTCTTTGGGAACCTTTTTACGCAAATGATGTATATGCACTTCTATGGTGTTGGATCCGACTTCTTCGCCCCATTCATACAATTTACTTTCGAGTTGTTGTTTTGATTGCACTCGCCCTTGGTTTTCTAATAAAGCTTTGAGTAACATAAACTCTTTACGAGGCAAGTCAACATCTTGTTGGCCAACGCGCACTCTATGCGCAGCAGTATCCATGGTTATATCACCCACTGATAATACACTACTTTGTGTCTGCGTTAAGCGCCGACTCGCCACTCTCAATCGTGCAAATAATTCAGCCGGATCAAATGGCTTTGCTAAATAATCATCAGCTCCTAGATCAAGGCCTTGCACTTTGTCGTCAATACTCCCTCGTGCTGTTAATATCACTACAGGCAAGGTTCTTGATTGCTTTTTTATATGCTTTAGTATGTCTATCCCGTCGCCATCTGGTAATCCTAAATCAAGAATAACCATTTCAATTTCATCACTTTGCAGACATTGCAACGCTGATTTAACGCTCGCGCAATGCTCTACGCTATAGCCTTGTTGGCGCAAGGAACGGCATAACCCTTGCGCTACTAACATATCATCTTCAACGAGCATCAAATGCATAGGACGTTATTATCTCTTTAGTTTTCTTTCAACTTTAGCCAGCAAAGTGGTTATTTCTTGCTGACGGTATAAATCGGCTTTAGGTCGCAACTCGCGCGCAGGAGCCGTTTGTGCAATCAATAAATGCTTTTTAGCGTCACTGTATTTACGTTCATCATATAAAAATGCCGCGTATAAATAATTACTATCAATACCTTGGGGATTCAACTCTAAAGCCTGCCTAAAGAGTGTGTCTGCTTTTTTAGCATCACCAAACCCAATCGGCCACCCCGGTACTTTGCCATATAAAGTAGCTAAACTGGTATAAGCCGAACCTGCCAATGCGCTTGCATCTAAGCTTATTGCTTGTTCAAACTCGGCTTTTGCATCTTTTGCGAGCCCCAATGCACCTAACCCGCCTTTAGCACCCGCGTAGCTTGATAACACAATACCATGCCAAATATGACTTGCTGCTTGTTCATTATTTGCTTTAGAGAACTCACGTGTTTGCTCTACAAGTTTTTCAAATGCCTTTAATTGGCTGTCTTCAACCAACTCATAATTTACACTTGCCCATTGCGTTTGTATTGTGTGTAAATCATCAGCAAATTCGGCATAAACACTTTGCGATAAAATTACCGCAGCCAATGCTAACGTTGTTAAAATTAGTTTAGTCATATTCGTTCACCTTTATCAATTTAGTTTGTAAAAAAACTTTTAATTTTAGGAAGTTGTTTTTCTATTGCGTTATCAACTATGGAAGGGAATACTCCGTTTATTCGGGCAAAAAAACCTTCTGGAAAACCAATAAAACGCCGTTTTTTAGTAGAATTCATTAATATAATGAGTGCTTTTGCTACTTGCTCGGGTGAGTCCATGGTGTTGCCAAGCGCTTTGTTCATGGCGCGAATTTGGGGGGAATTAATCGCGGTGTCTGTCGCGCGCGGAGCGAGATACAAAACCCGTACTTTACTGTGGCTAAGCTCTCTCGAGAGCGCTTCTGTCATTCCTCGCAGCCCAAACTTACTAGCACAGTAAAGTGTTTGATACGGGTAACCAATACTGCCAAATGACGACCCAATATTCACAATCGTGCCATTTTTTGCTGTGATTTGTGGTAGGAATAACTGGCATAGCTTAATTGGCACAGTCAAATTAATCGCTATTAACTGATCTATTTGCTGCTCAGTTATCTCGCTAAAAGCCTGCATCACATTAATGCCTGCATTATTAATGAGCAGCTGCGCACCTCCTAATTGCTGCGTAAACAATGCAAGCTCATCGCGCACATTAGCCTCACTTAAGTCACCTTGAAATATTTCAGCCTGATCATTACACTCGCCTTGAAGGCGTTTTAGGGCTGCTTCATCGCGGCCAACTAAAACTAATCGCCAGCCTTGTTGAGCAAGCTGCAACGCAATTGCATGACCAATCCCTCCTGTAGCCCCGGTCAGCACGCAAATTGATTTATTCATGCTATGCACGCCTTACTTTGTGATGTTGCTAAGGTTTGACTGAAAAATGGGTCTGTATCAAGCGCGCGGAAAATATTGCCATACAGTTTGTAAAAACATTTAGCCCCGTGGATAATGGCCTGTTGATCAGCTTCATCTGTTATTTCATTCATTAAACTTTCAAAAAACTTCACGTGTTCAATGTCTAATGCCCCATGTGATGTTAAGTAACTAAACGCATTTTTTGGTAACCCAACAGCATCACGAATTTTATTGGCGGCATTATCAGCTAACGCAATAGATGTCCCTTCAAGTACATGTACCATGCCAAAAAAACTCAGTGGGTTGCCACGATTAATACTATCGTAGGCATACGAAACCATCAGCTCTGTGGCAAATTGTGGCTTGCTTTGACGCACCGCTTCTTTATCGAAGCCGCAAGCTGCAATATCATTAAGTATCCATTCCTGATGGCCTAGCTCTTCTTCAATATATTCAGCAACCGCCTCTCGCAGCCATTCTTGTTGGTCGTTTAATTTTGCACCCAGTGACATCATTAAAGGCACGGTGTGTTTTACGTGGTGATATGCCTGAGCTAAAAAAGAGGCATATTCAGTTAAACTTACTTGGCCATTAAATACTCTCGTAATGATCGGTGCTGACAGTAAATACTCACGCTCGTTTTGAGTAGCTATTTGTAATGTATTAAAAAAGTGGCTCATAGTAAGTCCTCAGTACTTAAATTTGATTCGTATAACCTAGCTATTTGCTGATTATATTTGTTATGGATGGCTTCGCGTTTGGGTTTGTTATTACTGGTTAATAACCCTGCTTTATAACTCAATGCTACGTTTAATCGATACCAACGTTTTATTTTTGCGTAATCTGGCAGTTGTTGATTAACCGTGTCGATATGCTGTTTAAGTTGGTCATCATTCATGTCTTCATTTACATAAATTAATGCACACAAGTAAGGCTGACTTTCGCCAATAACAACGGCTTGTAAAATATCACTATGGCTTAGTAATAAAGACTCTGGCCATTCAGCACTGATGTTACGGCCAAAACTGGTGATAATTTGATTTTTTAATCGCCCTTTAATATGTAGTCGCCCTTGCTGTTTTATTACCAGATCGCCAGTTGCATACCATTGATTTTGATCGCGAGCAGACTGGCCTAAATACCCTAAAAATAAAGGGCCTTTTATGTATAATTGACCATTATCAATTCGTGTTTCTAAGTGAGGCAAAACACGTCCCGCACTGATAAGTAAATCATCATTATGCGTGTTAAGGCTCACCACAGAAGCCGCTTCTGATAAGCCATACCCTTGATAAACTGGCAAGCCAAGTTTGCGCGCTAATCTGATAACCTCACTACTTACTACTGCGCCGCCTACAGCTATAAACTTTAAACTTCTAGGCGCTTGCCAGCCTTGCTTAACAAAACTTATAAGGCAACTTAATAACTCAGGCACTAAAATTAGAGTATTAGGTTGTACTTGGTCAATCGCAGCTATTAACTGTTCAGGGTTAGCTAATTGTGAACCTGAAAAACCCAGTTTTTCCAGCGCCATTAAATGAACACACCCGCCAGCAAGTAAAGGGGCATAAACACCAGCAACATTCTCAAGTAATACAGGTAGAGGTAATAAACACAGATGCTTAGGCTGTTCTACTGCAATTTTTTGGTGTAACGATGTAGCAACTTGCAGTTGACTTGCAAGAGACAGGCAGACGCCTTTAGGGTTGCCTGTTGAACCCGATGTGAACGTTATTTTATGTGTATCATCAAAATACTTTACGCATGCTACATTTTGTAATTGGTAAATAAATAGCTCATAGCGCTGACATATTTTAATGCTGGCAATAAACTGAGCGTTATCAGCGTTATAAACTTGGCTAGTGATCAATATATCCGCGCCACTACTTACAAGACTATGCTGCACTTGCTGGGTGCTAAAAAACAATGGCAAGGGGATGGCAACTTGACGCAACTCACTGATCACACTATCTATCACTAGCCAAGCTGGGTTGTTATCAACTTGATAAGCAATGCCGTGCCCTTTAAGCGTTGCTAAGAGTTCGCCCAGCTTTATCGCTTCATCATTTAACTCAGCTTTAGTGAAAGTAGTTTCCTGCTCATCATGACTGACTAATACCGTTTGCTGAGCGTGATGCGGTAACATATTTAGCCAGTTCATAAAGTTTCCAACTTATGTAAAAGTTTTGCTGTAGCTTGTATATACTGTTGTTTAATATTAAAAAGTGCAGGGGTATTCAATATACATTCATGAGCATATTTTAAGTCAACCACACAGATGGTTGGCTGGTTGTCGTAATAGCTGCCCCAATCTGCTGGATGAAGTAGTGCATGGCTATTTGCAAGTGCTATTTCCGTACAGTTTATGCCAAGCACTTTAAGCAATGCGCGTACTTTTCTAGTTGCGCAAAACACCAAATATTCAGTACCGCTGTTATATAAAGCTTCGTTTACAACAACAAAGTGCGCCAATGTAGCTCTGCGGTGGCTTGAACACAAATTACCTAACTCATAAATGTGTTGGCGGGATGCATTTACAAAGTGTTCAATAGGTGTAGGAAGGTATTGCTCAATAAACAATGGCGTTGAGGCACAGCGCAGCCCTAACGTGCATGTGTCACTGGCAACCTGTAGCTCACATAGTAGCGGCATAAACTGCTGAACCTGTGCATTAAATGCCGCAGCAAAACCTGCTTTAATGGTGCTTTCTATACGTGCACGTGTCGGTGTTTGATCTGTTACACAAACAAAAGTAGGGTCGGTATGTAATTGTATTTCAGGTGGTGATTGCTCGGCTATATGCATTATATTCACTCCACTAAGACTATGAATAGAATCTAGCGAGCGAAACTTAAATAAACCTTAAGATTAGAAACTGTTTACCTTTCAGGATTTAAATTTATTCAATTACAAAGTCGAAATATGTGTTCGGGTAAGCCTGCTGTTTATAAGTAAAGTGCCACCACTCCATGCTGTAAGGTGCAAAACCCGCTGCAAGCATAATATTTTTAAGTTTGTACCTGTTGGCTTTTTGCCTAGTAGTTATACGTAGGTCATCCGTATTTGAAAGCGTATCAAACATATCAAATAGTGATCCCATATTCAGCTCAGTACCTTCACTGTCAGTTAGCGTCAGGTCAAGAGTTGAGCCACGACTGTGGCCTGATTTAGCTGCAATGTACCCACCTAGTAACTCATCTTTACCAAGGTTTGGATAATAGGTAGCCTTTGTTACTAAGTCTGTTGGGTCGTTCACCCAGCGTACAAAATGATCCACCGCACGTTGCGGGCGATAACAATCAAATATTTTAAAATTTAGACCGGCGAGCTGCGCTTGTTTATGGGCTTTTTGCAATGCGTAAGCAGTGGTTTTATGTAGCAAGCATTTTGCAGACTTATAGCCATCGATCGGTTTGCCAACAAAGTTATTACTGCTGTAATAACGAATATCAAACAAAGCGGTGGGCAAGAGTGTTGCTACATCAATAAACTCTTGTTGTTTTGTATTACGCACATTGGCGTTCGCGACACTACTGAAAGTAATAATACTGAGTAATAAGCACAATTTAAACTGTTTATATAACACCATAGTGCAGGCTTTAAAGATGGGAAAATTGTACTTTTAATATTGCATACATAAAAAATATTGCCAAGCATTTATACCCAAATCACCTCAAGGTGCGAGTTTCAGCGTTATGAGATGACTTTGGTATATATTCATGTGTATAAAGTTAGGCTGCAATTTGTAGCTTACGTAGCTTGTCACATAATGCAATCCAATCGCGGGCTTGGGTTTTACCTTCTGTACGTCTGCCAAATAGGGTCATAACGGTATTGCCGTCACAATCAAAAAACTCGATTGAGTGAACCGCCGTTTCGCCATTATCTGTTGGTTTTTTAACAACGAAGGCACGAGAAAATTGCTTATCCTGTACATGCAAATTAAACCCATCATCCAGTACATTATACCAATCACCGACTTGTTTAAGGTTAGTTAACGCCCCAGAGTATATTTGCACCGCACTGCTGTTATTAACAAAAATCATCAGCTCACTGTGTTGATCACGTACGGTTTCTAGCACTTCACTTAAACTATTAGCCGGGATCTCTTGTGCCCACTGCTTTCCGGCAATTTCTAAACCTTGAGTACGACTAACACCAAACTCTGTTAACAATGCAGGAAAGTGATGTACGTCTTGAAGGTTTTGCCAACCTTGTCTAAACCCTTGAATATCTATTTCGGCTAATGGGCGATACTCATTAACAGCAATATCAGCCTCTGTGATGCTTAGCTGAGTGCTTTGCTCTGTTGCTTTATGCGCCATTACTAACTGCTCAAATGCAGCCATATTTGTTTGCTGTGTTGTAAACACTTTATGTACAGCGATACCGTGCTTATCAAAAAATTGAACACTGCTGTGCTTTGCATTGTTGTTCACTGCAAATGCACTGTGCCACTTAGACACAAATAACCGTAAATCTATACCACCGGGGTTAATAGCGATGGCTGTTTTAATGTTATTGCGCTCAGAGCAGTAAATTTTCTCGTAACAGCCTGAAATTTCACTAACGACTTGTGCGTTACGTGTTAGTGCCATAACGTGTTGTAACTTTTTAAAACCCTTTAAAATCCCTTCAATATGGGTGATCTCAAGCTTTATAACGCCTTCGCCTACTTGTGCAGCAATTAGCTCTGCTTCAGTAATTTTTAGCTGCGCCGCTGCGTCAATAGCTCTAATATTAGGGTGTTGTATTTGCAGTTGGCGGTAATCATTTAGAATATTCATTGTGCGCTCCTAATACCAATTTCATTAAAAACATGGCCATACTAGTGAGCTAAATAGCTCACTAGTTCAATGCAATTGGTTTAACTTAAAATTTAAAGCTCAGTTGTGTTTTAATGTTACGGCCAACGCCATAGTCCCCTATCGCACCACCGGTGCCTGCCATCACCTGGTATTCTTCGTCAAATAAATTGTCGACAGCCAAACGTGCACTCCAACTATCATTAATATCCCAGTTTGCATTTAAACCAACCAAGGTGTAGCCATCATGCTCAACTTGCTTGGATGCCTGAGCCGCACGGTCGTATGCAAGTACGGTACGCGCTGAAATATTTTGAATGCTAATCCCTGTACGTACTGTTGAATCAAAAAACACTAAGCCGGCATCGACTGTTAACGTATCAGCGGGTAAATACCAAAGCGGTTTATCATCTTGATCATCACCCGATATTTCGCTATACGAAAAGTTTACATACCCGGCGCGATGAGCATAATTGACTTCGAGTTCAAAACCATCGCGGTCATTTTCACCACGGTTGCTATAGCGTGGTGCCGGCATAGGGTTTATAGTGGTGCTGGTATTTGACTGAATTTCGTCATCTACTTGAGTATTGAAGTAAATTGCTCGCGCTGTCAGTGAATCAATATCAGAGAACACATCGCTGACTTGATAACTGATACCCATTTCGCTATTACGGCTGTTTTCTACTTCCAAGGCTAAGTTTATATTTCGGCCACCGTATTGATCGTATATTTCATCCAGTAAAGGTGCTCTAAAGCCCTCTTGATAACTGGCAAATACAGCAAATTCGGAGGTAAACTGATAGTTAACCGTCAATGCTGGTACAACTTGTGAGTGCTTAACTTTTAAATCTTGACCTACAAAGCCCGCTGCAAATTTACTTGTTGGCGTACTTTGGTATTCTTCATAGCGAATACCCCCCGTAATTGTAAGCGCTTGCCATGTAAACTCGTCTTGAATATATACACCTAACCGCTTTTGCGTGCCGCCTGGCTGTGATGAAATCTCATTCCTTACGGCGTCTTTACCATACTCTAAGCATTCGTAAGTTTGCCTATTAAGATTTGTGCATGGGTAGCCTAACTTTTCACCAATACGCTCTTTATCTGAGTACTGCACACCATAAGTAAGCGCATGCATACCTAATACACTTGTGTTCATTATATCTAGTGTGTTGATGTTGTATTCGTAGTTAGAGGCAAGGCCAATGTAGTCTTTAAGCATTCCTTTACCGCCACTTTCTGTTACGTGGCTTTGGGTGTTGCCTACGCGTACAGATAAATCAAGGTAGGTATTATTTTCAGGGTTGAGTTCGTAACTAAGATTCGTGACAGATTGCTCAACCTCGCGGTAAACCGTGCCCCATGCACCGGGATCGGTGGTATTAAATTCGGTGCGTTGTGCATCTTCGCTCTCGGTATATGATAGAGCAATTAGCGCGTCTTCATTTATATAGTATTCGCCTTTAATAAGTAGTGACTCTGCCTTTATAGCTGAATTATCAAGCGTTTTTCCGTTTGATAATTCAAAGTCATCACTGCTGCGCTTTATAAATGCCGCTAGTAAATCTAACGATTCGATTGGCCGTGCATAGGTATACACACTGCCGTTAGCTTCGTTATTGTTGCTATTATGCCCCAGCTTTACTTTAGCGCCGTAAGTTTGATCAGGTGCTAAAAAGTCACTGGCGTCTTTAAGCTCCATGTCAACAACACCGCCTAATGCCCCACCGCCATGCAATACGGTACTTGGACCACGTTTAATACTGATTGTGCGATATAAATCTGCATCACTAAAAAAACTACCCATGCGGTATTTTTCAAATGTTTGAATAGCTCCATCAACACTTACCAGCACATCTTCGGCGTCATTAAAGCCACGTACACTAAACTTTTGACCACCGCTGCGCGGTCCACCGGTTGCCGTTACATTAGGCACCGAGATTAGGCTATCAAACACTGTTGTTGCTAGTACTTTTTCGATGTTTTCGCTGGTGATCACATTAACTGCTTGCGCAGAATTGAGTGCTGTTTTTTCGGTTCGCGTTGCGGTTACTGTTACGGCATCTAATGCAGTAGTTAGTTGCGATTGGTCGGCTGTAGTTGTTTCAGCCATAAGAGGCAGTGATACACTGGCAAGGCATAAAGCCAGTTTTGAAAGGCGCATGTGTCGCTCCATAAAATAAGTGAACTAAGTTAAAGTCATAAAATGACGTAATGCTTGGCTAAGCCCCTTACTCACCAAACTGTGTACTAATTCAACCTAAACAGGTACTCGGTTTTTAAATACCTAAAGCCAAGTTGAGGTTAATTAAAGTAGATGCACTATAACAAAATCACACGCAAATGATAATTGTTTTTATTCGTTTTTGATGAGTATATTCGCAACATTACGATCTTCACTCGATAACGCAGCTAACAACTTAACAAGTTCGCCACTAGGAACGTGTTGATCTATTGCTAAATACAAAGGCCGTTTTTTAGTTTGTAAACGCAATGCCTGCATTACGGTATTGAGCGAGCTGTAGGGTTCTTTGGCAAGTCCGTACGTTATTTTTTGCTCGCTAAAACGTACACTTAAAACCAAAGCATCGGGTTGTTCTATCGGGGCGTGTGTATTTTTACCCGCATCGGGTAAGTTAACATCCATCATGTCTAATTTGACAGCGGCCGTTAATAACAAAAATACCAACAAAATAAATAGCACATCTATTAATGCTGTCAGATCAGGCATTAAGGTGTGGTGGCTCGACTTTTTTGGTAACTCAAGCATTGGCGGCTTCATCAAAACAAAGCTGGTAATTTAAATGATTAATTATGCGCGTCATATCTGTTTGTAATCGTTCTAATAACGCGTTAAATATCCCACTTAATAATAAACAGGGAATCGCGATAATAAGCCCTGCCATAGTTGAATACATAGCCTCCCATAAACCATCGGCAAGTAATGCAGGGGTGACTGCTTGTTGGGTTTGCGCTATTTTTCTAAACATTAGTACTAATCCCCATACCGTGCCTAATAAACCCATTAACGGACTTAACGAACCGAGGAGAGCGAGTATATTTAACCTTTTTCGCCAATTAGCAAAGCTGTCCTGTAGATACAATTGACACCACTGCTGGCGTTGATCTGGTTGTAATTTTTTCTGTAATCGCTGGCTAAAATCACTGTCGGGGTGATTCATTTTTTGTAAATGTGACCATCCATATATAAAAGCCGTTACACGGTCTAACACAATCGCTAAAGCCAGTATTGATACTCCAAATAAAGGCCACGCCATAATTCCTACAGCTGAAAATACATCTTGCATTGTTAGTTCTCTTTTATAAAAGCGCTATGAGCGCAGGGAAAATTCGATTGGCACACTAAAGCGTGCTTTTATACCGTGGCTGTCGCGCATTACAGGGTGAAACTGCCACTTTGATACATTACCAATTGCGGCTTTATCAAGCTCAGCAAAACCGCTACTTTTTAAAATCTTAACATTCGTTATTAAGCCTTTTTCGCTGAGCTCAATTTGCAATATTGCTACGCCCTGATACCCGCGACGCTTCGCTCTTCGTGGGTAATTTAAAGCGGGTCTGGGTGCTTTAAATAACGGCAACGTATTTACGTCAATAACTTGGTTTTTTAATGAATGTTGCTTTGCAATAACAGGTGCACTTGAAGACGGCGCGGCCATCGTTGGCTTTTTTTGTTGTATAGCAAGTTTAACTTTAGTGGGTGGCTCAACTTTCTTAGGGCTTACAGGTTTATCTGGGACTGGATTAAGTTGCTTTATGGTTGGCTCAGATAAGGCTGACTTTGTCGTTATGATTTGTTCTTGTGGTTTTGCTGCCAACTGTATTTTTTTACCGCTAAATTGGGTATTTGCCGCCTTAGTGCTCTTAACTACAGGTTGCACTTGGATCTGCGTTTCTACTGTTGGCTGCTGCATTTTTGAATTTACAATATTTATCGCAATGCGCTGCGCAGGTTGCGCTGTGCTCAATTTCAGTATTAAAGGCGTCGCAGGTTGATAAAACAACCACGTTAAATGACCACTAATAGATAAAATAAGGAAAATAATAAACTTCATAACTTTTAAATATAAATGCCAACTGTTAGTATTTGCATTAAATAATATCAACATTGGACTTTTTATGAAACCCCTCCTCACGTATTTAATTTTTATGATATTCGCTACGGCCTTCCCTCTAAGTGCGGCCACACAACCAGATAGTCCGCACAGAGTTGTTGTCTCCGGTGGTTCTATCACCGAGATCATTTATGCTCTTCAAGAGCAACAACGTATTATTGGTGTAGATAGCACCAGCGTATTCCCAGCTTCTGCCACTCAAAAACCACAAATAGGCTATGTACGCAGAATTAGCGCTGAAGGTATTTTGTCGTTAAATCCAGATTTAGTGCTTGGCGAGTCCGATACAGGGCCTAAAAAAGTCGTTGAACAGTTAAAAAAGACAGGGGTTAATTTAGTTATTCTCAATGAGCACGATAACTTTTTAGGAATTGAAAAAAAAATAAAAAACATTGCTCAGTTACTCAATGTTCCAGCCAAAGGTGACGTATTAGTTCAATCACTACAAGCAGACCGTAATGCACTAGCGCATATTTTAAAGCAAGCTAAAACAAAACCTAATGTGCTATTTGTACTTAGCGTACGCAGTGGCCAACCTATCGTTGCGGGTGCTGGCACATCTGCGAATGAGTTAATCACGGCTGCTGGCGGTGTTAATGCTGCAGCGAGTGCGATCACCAACTGGAAACCGCTTTCTACTGAAGCTGCATTGGCTATTAATCCTGACATCATCATTACAATGGGCCGCCATGGCGATGATCCACTGCCTAAAATAGAGAAACTCGCTCATTTTAAATACACTAACGCAGTAAAAAATGGTCAAGTACACAGTTTTGATGGCAGCTATTTATTGGGAATGGGCCCGCGTACGCCACAAGCTGTGGTTGAATTAGCACATACTTTTCATCCAAAAACACGCTTGCCTAGTGGCTATAACTACCAATTTTTACAAACAGCACAAAGCACCACTGATAAAGCAACAAACAAAACAAGTGACTTATAACGATGTTAGCTCTTGGTAGTACGCTCATTACCCAGCAACAGCAACGCCGTTTTGCTATTCCTGCTTTGTTTATAGCCTGTGTGCTGGTGTTTTTTATTGCACTAAGTAAAGGCGGTGTCGCCATTAGTATTAGCGAGATCATTGGCATAATTAACCACACTGCTGATGATCAGCTAAAAAATGCGATTATCTGGCAAATTCGCTTGCCTCGTTTAGTTCTTGCAATGGTTGTGGGTGCAGGTTTGGCTGCCTGTGGCGCAGCAATGCAGGCAATATTTAGAAATCCATTGGCTGACCCAGGTTTAATTGGCGTCTCTAGTGGTGCTGCCCTTGGCGCAGTCGCTACCATCGTATTAGGTACAAGCTTATTTGCAAATTTTAGTGATAGCTTTGGTATTTATGCCGTTCCTGTTGGTGCATTTTTAGGGTGCATTGGTGTATGCGTATTTATTTATCGGCTGAGTGCGCATAGTGGCCAATTTACGATTATTAGTTTGTTATTAGCAGGCATTGCTGTAAACGCGATTGTGGGTTCACTCATTGGCGTTTTAACATTAATAAGTAATGATCAGCAACTGCGTGATTTAACTTTTTGGAGTATGGGTTCCCTCGCCGGAAATCACTTTGCAATGATGACACCCACACTGTGTATTATTATAGCCAGTTGTATTGGTTTACTGCGTTTATCAAAGCCGCTTAATTTATACTTATTAGGTGAAGCACAAGCAAAGCATCTAGGTATTAATGTCACTAAACTTAAAAAGCAGGTGTTTATTTATACAGCACTATGCACCGGTGCAGCTGTGGCAATTACTGGAATTATTGGTTTTGTCGGTTTTATTGTGCCACATATTGTACGTTTAGTTTTAGGGCCCGATCATCGCTATCTCATGCCAGCCAGCATTTTAGGCGGAGCCTTAATGCTAGGACTAGCTGACTTATTTGCACGCACGGTGATGCTACCTGCCGAAGTGCCCATAGGCCTTATTACAAGTGCTATTGGCGGACCATTCTTTTTAATTATGTTATTAAAAACCTATCAGCAGCGAGGATAAATTATGCTTTCAGGCAGTAAATTAATGGCCAAAGTAGGTCAAAAAGTCCTTCTTAACAATGTTGATTTTACGGTAAAACCCCATGAAGTTGTGGTAATAATTGGGCCTAACGGAGCTGGTAAGTCATCGTTATTAAAAGCCTTGTGTGGTGATATTAGTTTATCCGGTGGGGTTGTTAGTATTAATCAACGCACATTGAACGAGTACACTATCGCTGAGCTGGCCAAACTTCGCGCAGTGTTAACACAAAGCTATGAATTAGATTTCCCATTTACGGTTAATGAAGTAGTTGATATGGCTCACTTTGCGCATCAAGAGCAATACAGTGCATTAGCGCTAAAGCAGTTTTCTCATGATGCAATGCTGGCTTTAGGGATAGATCATTTAGCACAACAATGCTTTACCCGTTTATCTGGGGGGGAAAAACAACGCACTCAACTTGCCCGTGTCTTGTGCCAATTACAGCCTAGCCTAGCGAATAAGCAAAATGCTTATTTACTGATTGACGAACCAACATCAAGCCTCGATTTATACCATCAATATGAAGTGATGGCTCAAGCACGCTTAATTGCAAAGCAAGGTGCTGGAGTTGTTGCCGTGGTGCATGATCTATCGTTAGCAGCGAGTTTTGCTGATCGTATTTATATGTTAAATAAGGGGGAGGTTGTTGCGCACGGCACCCCAGAAGAAGTACTTATTAATACTCGGTTAAATGAGGTATATAACATTGATGCTCGGCTGCAAGCTAATTTAGAAAATGTACTACCCCATATAGTTGTCGCTAAAACAGCGAGCTATAGTTAATCTTTACAAAATATGGATCGCATTAATAGTACGCTAATGCGATTCACTCTGAGTGAGTAAGCTGTGAGTCTACAATACAGCGGTTACGACCACTTTTTTTAGCTTTGTATAAGGCTTGATCGGCTTGTTTAAGTACCTCTTCAACGTTCAGTTGGTTCTGTGGCCAACCTGAAATACCTATCGAAATATTTATGCAACCAACAGGCTCAATGATTGTTTCTGATACACGCATACGTAGTCGTTCAGCCAATAGGTATGCGGATTCTCCTGTTGTACTAGGCAGTATAATGATGAACTCCTCCCCGCCTGTACGCGCTACAAAATCACTTTCACGGGTTACGTCCAGCACAACTTTTGCTAGTGATTGCAATACTATGTCGCCAATATCATGGCCGAATTCATCGTTAACCCGTTTAAAGAAATCAATATCGACGGCAAGTACAGTAAACGAAGTGCGATTAAAAATAAGCTGATCAAGCATTCGCTCTAAACTACGGCGATTGTGTAAACCTGTTAACGGATCTGTTTGCGCCTCATGGCGCAATACACCGATTTGATTTTGTAATAAGCCAACTCCCTTTAACATTGCTAAACGCAGTTCTGAGCTTTCATAATACCATGAACGAACCAGCTTTAAGTCTTGTGATGCAGCGGGGTTATCTAGTTTTTTTGCAGTTTCTGCAAGGCGCCTTAATGGTTGAGATATTAATTGTGCAAACACCCAAATTAAAATGAAAGTTGCAAAGCCCACTGGAATTGTACGATAGAGCACGTTCAACATGAGTCCATCAAGCGGGACCAATGTTGAGCTAATAGAGCGTTGTGTCACAATTCCCCACGGGGCTGATTTTAACAACGCATAACCGGCTAAAATAGCAGTGCCTTGACTGTTTATAATTTCCTGGGTACCACTTTCGCCTTTAAGCACGGCTTCTATGACTGAATTATTATAAACTTGCTCACCAATGCGCGAAACATCGGGGTGATAAAGCAACCGCCTATTTTTATCAACAACAAAAAGATAGGAGCCATCTTTATGAAAATGCACTTGCAGTAGGTCATGTAAAATACTGCTTTTCTTTAAATATAAAGTACCGCAGACATAGCCTATATAATTACTGTTGCGATCAAATAGCGGATGAGAAATAGAAATAATTAAATTACCTGCAGCCGACATATAAGGCTCACTTATCATCGCCTTTTTATTTGATAAAGCCTGTTTTGCCCCATAACTTTGCAGTGTTTCCCCTTCGAGCTGTAAACTCATCGGCGATAAACCTAAAACTAACCCCTGATTATCCACAATTACAATTGAATTAAAGCTATCTGTTTGTAAACGAAGACGATCAGCTTCTTGCGCTAAAATATTGCGGTCATTAAAGTGACTTTCTATTATTTTTGCAGAATAAGCTAATTGCTGCTGGGCTGATAGCAAGAAACGATCCGTAACAGACACTAATTTGGCAGCATAAGCATTATGATTTATTAACGTTTGAGATTGTAATTGTTGTTTTTGAACTTGATAACTGGAGTAAAAACTATTTAAAAACGTGATAATCGTAACTGAAATAGCTAAAAATAATATTAATTTTTTTAAATCTAGATTGATGTTGATTAGGCTTCGCAAAATAATATGTCTCTTTATATTAGCCTTACAACTCCCTGGCCATTATTTACGCGGTGAATACTAACAAGTTGTGTGTCTTTATTCTAGGAGCAAAAACTCTAAATATGATTTAGTACAAATTTAGAGTTTATCTGCGCCTTTAGTTATTCGTACTACACGCTAATTTAGATTGCGCAATGCACTGTTGTTGCGCTTGCTCTACACTTTCACCACCCATGCAATAATCTATACGGGTTGTTCTTTTTTCAACCCCTGCATTTTGGCCATCAGCGATTTTCCACTCACTATTTCTTAAAAGTTTTTTAGCTTCTTTTGGTAAGACTCTAGTAGGAATCGCAGATACCAATTCAACATCACTAACGTCACCGCTACTGTCGATATTAAAGGTATAAATCGCGCACCCTTTTATGCCTTTCTTAGCTAGAGCTATAGGGTATTTGGGTGTGTTGTTACTTTTACGTAGCCAAATTGCTTGAGCTACATCAGGGTAGAGGTGGGTTATTTGTACATCAGCAAAATGTGTTTTAGCAAAAAGCACAGGACTAAACAGCACCACCCCTACACTATAAAGAAAGCATTTCTTCGTCATTATTTATCCTTAATTAATAAATTACCTAAAAAGAGTACTTTATAGCAACTGCCAACGCAACCTGCTTTTTAATTTTATTATATAAATTCAAAGCCTTATATAAACTTTATAATCTCATTCCCAATGAAAATTTAATAAACACTACATGGGCTCAGCCGTGCCTAAAAAACATACTACTGCAAATTCAGCCACGAAAAATAAACAAGCCCTAAACTGAATGTGTATTTATACCCAGACCACCTCAAGATGCAGACTTCAGCGTTTCACAGGTGTTTAATATCAAGGCGTTACTTTGCAATAATGGCAGTCCCTTTTAAGAAGTAACAACGCTGAGAGTAAGCGCCTGTGAAACGCCCAACGTGTTGGTTTAAAAGCGATTTATACTGCGTTATTGATTTTAACAAGGGAACAACCATTATTTGCAATCAATGCCTTGCCTGAATCGCTTTTAACTCCAACTGAAACTGCATCTTGAGGTGGCTTGGGTATATTGCTACCGCCCCCATAAATTCCATACATACTACAGGTTGGAATATATTATTACGGAAAATTTAAAGTTCGAGTCCTTTCAGCTCCCTCTAAGATTTAATCTACATGCTTTATTTAAAGAAAAATAGCGTTTAACGATACATTTTGAATTTATATTTAAAATATGAGTGTGCTAGAATCAGTTTGCTTTTTAATCTTTTTTAACGTTATTATTAGGAATAAATTATTCAAAACAACAATAAGCAATTTTGCTTAGGAGCCTTCTGTGTTAAATAAGTTTGCCATATCATCAATTATCTTTGGACTAGGGTGTTTATTACCAATGAAATCGACCTTTGCAGCGACCACATTAACTCTTGAGCAACAGCTTGGCCAAAAGCTAATGCTTGATTTTCGTTATTATTGTGAACAAGACAGCGAACATTCTATTAAGAAAAAGTGCCGTACCCCTGTCACTCACTTACCTGCAGACTTAGCTAAAGTAATCACCAAACATAATATTGGTGGAGTTATTTTGTTTGCTGAAAATATTGAGAATATCTCACAAATCGTTAAATTAAATAACGCCATGCAACAAGCGGCTGCAAAGTCTAGCTTAGGTGCCCCATTATTTATTTCTATTGACCAAGAAGGCGGACGTGTTGCCCGCATTCCTCGAGATATTGCCACCTCATTTACCGGTAATATGTCAATTGGTGCAAGCTATGCAGTTCACGGAACTAAGTTTGCAACACAATCTGCGCAAGTGATCGCAGATGAGCTAAAAGCGGTGGGGGTTAATGTTAATTACGCACCAACAGTTGATGTAAACATGAACCCTGATAACCCGGTGATCAATGTACGCTCATACAGTGAAGACCCTGCATTAGTGAGTATTTTAGGTGCTGCCCAAGTAGCAGGTTTTGAAGGTAGTGGCGTTATTACTTCACTAAAACATTTTCCGGGGCATGGCGATACCAGTGTTGATAGCCACACAGGTTTACCAAAAGTAATGCATGATAAAGAAACGATTTGGCAGCAAGATTTACCGCCATTTCAACAAATTATTAAAGATCAGAACCCCGGTATGATCATGACAGCGCATATCCAGTACCCAGCGCTTGATAGCAGTACATTTGTTAGTAAAGATGGCAAAACTATGATCAAACCAGCCACTATGTCGCGTAAAATAATCACCAAATTATTACGTGATGAGTTAGGTTATCAAGGTGTTGTGATCACAGATGCGCTTGATATGGCAGGTATTAGTCACTTTTTTGAGCCTATAGAAGCCGTTGTAAACACCTTTGCAGCCGGTGTTGATATTGCTTTAATGCCGATTGAAATCCGTAGCCCAAAGGATTTAGTCGTACTTGATACGTTAATAACGCGATTAGTCAGCGAGGTTGAAAAAGGTAACTTAAATGCCAAAGAGATAGATATATCTGCTCAACGTATCATTAATTTAAAAAATAAATTTAAACTTACTACCGAGCTGAATGAATCACTCGCAACACAAAAAGCACACCATATTTTAGGTAATGCTAGTCATCGAAAGGTCGAAGCCGAGCTTGCGCTTGCGGCAATTACTGAAGTTAAAAATGATAAAAACACTTTACCGATTAAGCTTACGGCTAATAGCAAAGTACATATCATAATGCCCGATACGCGTAAGTGCATTGCACTTCAACAAGCAATTGCTGCGCAGACCCAACATATTGTTTCGTTCAGCTGTACCAGCTTGCAAGGGTATGAGCCAGCAACTACATTAAAAGCCATTACTGAAGCTGATATTATTATTGCTGGTAATGCGTTTCCAAATCAAAGCGCGGTAGAAATTGGCGGTATGGATGACCTTGCTGATAACCCAGCATTTGCAATTGCTAAGTCAGCGCAAACCGCGGCGCTTGAGAGCCTTCTTAAGCAAGCGCAACAGGCTAATAAAAAGACCATTTTTATTAGCCTTAGAGCGCCTTATGATATTGCGAAGTTTGGCCAATTTAGTGATGCAATTTTAGCTACTTATGCGTATAACATAGATGTAGATAATAACATTAAAGTATCAGGCCCTGCTTTCACTGCGCTTGCAAAAGTGCTTGTAGGCAAAGCACCTGCGCAAGGTGTGCTACCTGTGACAATTAGTGAAAATAACCACTAAATTTACGCTTAAGAGGATACTATGCAACATAATGCTTCGCTCACTACGCCTTACGCTATCAGGAATATGATCCGTAATGAAGATTACACAGGCCACACATCAGGCTTTGTACCAGGCTTTGTACAAGCTAACTTAGTGATCTTGCCCAAGCAGTATGCTTTTGATTTTTTACAATTTTGCCAAGCAAACAAAAAAGCTTGCCCGATTGTTGCTAGTAGTAGCGCTCCTGGTGCTATCACGATCCCAAATGTTGCGCATGATTTAGATATTCGCACAGACTTACCACGTTATCGGATTTTTAAACAAGGCCAATTGATTGAAGAAGTCACTAATATAAAAGAGCACTGGCGCGATGATTTAGTAACTTTTTTAATTGGCTGCTCGTTCTCTTTTGAAGAGTCGCTGCAAGCAGCTGGTATTGAAATTCGTAATATTACAGAACACAAAAATGTGCCTATGTATATGACTAATATTCCCTGTGAAAGTGCAGGTATTTTTCAAGCAAATATGGTTGTGAGCATGCGACCAATGAAGCCTGCTGATGCCATACGCGCGATTCAAATTTGTAGTCGTTTTCCGGATGTGCATGGTGCTCCTGTGCATTTTGGCGATCCGACGACTATCGGTATAAAAGATATTAACCGCCCAAACTTTGGTGAATCGGTAACAATAAAAGACGGTGAAGTACCTGTATTTTGGGCCTGTGGTGTTACACCTCAAGTTGCAATTGCCAATGCCGCACCTGATTTTTGCATAACGCATAGTCCTGGTCATATGCTGATCACTGATATTCAAAACGCTCATATATCTGCATTTTAAACGGAAACAAACATGAAGCTTAATTGTGATTTAGGTGAAAGCTATGGAGCATGGAAGATGGGCCTCGATGAAGCTGTTATGCCGCATATAGATATGGCAAACATTGCTTGTGGCTTTCATGGCGGTGACAGCGATGTTTTGGCGTATACTTTAGCGCTTGCTAAACAGCACACTGTAACTATTGGTGCCCACCCTAGTTACCCTGATAAGCAAGGGTTTGGTCGGCGTTCAATGGCATTAACACCGCAAGAGCTGACTAATTGCCTACACTACCAAATTGCCGCAATTGAAGGTATGGCTAAAGTGCAAGGGCTAGCACTTAGCTATGTGAAGCCACATGGTGCGCTTTATAATGACATGATGACTGATGAAACAATATTAACCACCGTCATGCAAGCCATTGCCAGCTATCCAAGTCCATTAAAGCTGATGCTACTTGCCACTGCGAATGCAAAAAGCCATCAGCAACTGGCAAAAAAGTACCACTTAACATTAATTTTAGAAGCCTTTGCTGATCGCCAATACACCGACGATGGACTTCTCGTTTCACGAAAAGTTGCCGGCAGCGTGCATGATAAACCGGCATTAATTTCGCAGGTCAAACAACTGCTCGCTACAGGTTGTGTAACAACACAGTCTGGTAAAAAACTCCCTTTACATGCTGATAGTCTATGTGTGCATGGCGATAACGCAGCTGGCATAATTCTTATTCAAGAGATCAAAGCACTATGCCAAACTTAGTAAGTGATGAGCAGCTAAGTCATACCATTGAGAACATGATGATTGAACAGAATTTGCGTGGTATGCAAAGCCTGTATGCGCACCAACTTACCGGCACTTATTTACGCGCTGCAAAGTCATTATTTAACGCAAAACAAACGGTGCTAATTGGCACAGGCTTTGCTGTTAAGCAAACCTTTGAAACTGATGGCCCTGTGGGGGCAATTGCTTTATATAACGCATTAATAGCACTTGGTAAACAGCCGATTCTAGTATGTGGAAACCCCCTTTACACCGCCTTAAAAAATGACTTTAATTGTTTTGAACTCCCCCTTAATAACTTTGTTGATGCTATGGCCTTTAGCAAAACAGCACTGGCTGATTTAAAACCAGATTGTGTATTGTCAATAGAGCGACCAGGGCTATGCCATGGTAATAAGTATTACAATATGCGTGGCATTGATATATCTGCAGATTGTGGTTGTTTTGATTTTTTTGTGAGCCAAGCCCCCTGCCCAACTGTAGCCATTGGCGATGGTGGCAACGAAATAGGTATGGGCAACTTATCACAATATATGTCTGAGCTAAGTATTACGCCTAGCCTTACTTGCTGCGATGAACTGCTGCTAGCTGATGTATCTAATTGGGCTGCTTATGGCCTGATCGCTTTTTTAAGTCGTTGGCACAACCAAGACTTACTCGCCAATATTAATACGCTGGGTATTTTACAGTACTTAAGTGAACGTGGCAGTGTAGATGGTGTTACCCAGCAAAATGAATTAACCGAAGATGGCTTACATGCCACGCATGGCCAACAACTCATCGCAAGACTACGTCAGCTTAGCGGTGTTGCCAATCAGAATGAGGATTTACAATGAGTACGGTGTATTTAAATGGCGATTATATGGATGCTGAGCACGCCAAAATCTCGCCTATGGATAGAGGCTTTTTATTTGGTGATGGTATTTACGAAGTGATCCCAGCTTACAATGGTGACATGCTTGGCTTTACCGCACACATAGAGCGTATGAACAATGGTTTAAATGAACTGGAAATTGTGCTTAATTATACGCCAGATACATGGCGTATAATTTGCGATCAGCTATGTAACAAAAACCAAGGTAAAAACTTTGGTATTTACCTGCATGTTAGTCGCGGTGCTGATACAAAACGAGCTCATGCATACCCTACTGGTATTACACCCACTGTATTCGCTTATGCGTTTGAGATACCCGAACAACCTGTAAGCATTATAGAGTCAGCCACAACATACACGGTTTCACTTGAGCAAGACAAGCGATGGCAACGATGCCATATAAAATCAACCGCATTATTGGGTAACGTAATACATTACCAACATGGCGCGGCGGCCGGCAATAAAGAAACTATTTTATATAATGGTCTTGGTGAACTTACCGAAGCCAGCTCAAGTAATGTGTTTATTGTTAAAGATGGCGTAATAAGTACGCCACCGTTAGATAATCAGATTTTGCCAGGGATCACCCGCTGGTTGATTATCAATATTCTTCACTCACACAGTGAGCTTAAAGTACACGAGCGCAGGATCAGCAAAGAAGAACTTCTTGATGCTGATGAAGTATGGATCACCAGTGCAACTAAAGAGGTCGGGCCTGTGATAAAAATTAATGACACACTTATTGGCACCGGTAAACCTGGTAAAACTTGGCAACGAGTGCAAAGTCTTTTTACCTTACATAAGTTTGATTATTAACAGCGGTAAGCGGTAAGCGGTAAGCGGTAAGCGGTAAGCGGTAAGCGGTAAGCGGTAAGCCATGTTTGTTTAGTCAAACATGGCTTTTTAAGTCCTAGAATTAACCAGTTGCCTAGGGCGTGTTGACCTTTGTGGATTGAAATTTGTTCAACCTAGGGGCGATTTAATCGCGGCGCGAGGTTTGTAACCTAGCGGGCTAAGTAAAAACCGAGTAACAAAGAGTCAATCGCCCCTAGGAAGAACCCTTTGGGCAACGCATGTTTGGTATTTATACTGCGTTATCACCTATTTATGGGGAACAACCACACGACATAGGCTCTGCCTTGCCTAAATACCAAACATACTGCTGCAAAATCAATCACGAAAGGTCAACACGCCCTAGTAGTTTTATTTTCTTGCCAGTTTTGCGGCTTGGTTTAACCACTCAACCCGCAGCTCTGGCGTTGAACTGATAATTGGACCGAAATATGCAGTTGAGATAACTTTAATGCCAGAAAAGCCTAAAATAGTGTGTTTTAGCTGCTTAGTCACTGGAGCACCTTGGACGAAACGATAATACCAAGCGGGGGTGTCAAGGGTTAACACAACTTCAGCTGTGCGGCCTTTTAATAGTTTATCGGGAATGGTTTTATTAGGCTGATATTTAAATGCAAAACCAGGTAGGAAAGTACGGTCAATCAACCCTTTAAATTTTGCAGGTAAACCGCCCCACCAAACAGGGATAAACAATACAATATGCTCAGCCCATTGTAACTTTGCTTGAAATTCGACTAAATCAGGCTCTAATGGCTGTCCGCTGTCATAACCATTGCTTAAGTCAGGGTTAAATTGCATAGTACTGAGAGACAGGTATTGTACTTCACTATGACTTGCCGCTACATATGCTTTTGCCAATGCATCACAAAAACTGCTACTTTTTGGATTTGCATCAATCACTAATATATTTCTTTTCATACTAACTACTCCTTTAAAAGCAGCAGCATACACCCTCCCCTAGAGGGCAGAGTCAAGCTTATCTAAGCATATTTTTATGTCTTGATGATAATAATCTAGCAATTTTTTTTGTTGCTCAAGTGCAGCTATATCATCCAATACTTGCTGCTTTTTTGCTTCGAGTAATTCCACAACAGCTGGCCAATCTAAGTCATGACGAGTGACTTTTAAACTTTTTAGTTGCGCTAAACTTAAACCCAATAACTGCGCGCGCTTAATAAGGGTGACAAACTCGACATCAGCGTTATCATAAATACGGTAGCTGCCTTGGCGTGTTATATCTGTTAGCAGTCCAATGTTTTCATAGTGTCTAATCGCCTTGACCGAAACACCTGAGCGCTTTGCCATTTCACCTATAAACACAGCTTACTCCTTCGCCTGCTTTTGCATAATATTAATGTATGAGTCAACGTCATACTTATTTGTATTAGCTGCTAAATAATCCAGTAACTGTGCATGCGCATCAACCGATACACTTAAATGATCCCCACCAACACCATGAAAAATAATGTTTATAAGTTGCACTTGGCTTGAGACATTGCGTACATAATCAATGAGCTGTTGCCCTGTAACATTCGATGGAGCCCATAAAACTGAGCGGCCATTATCATCAACCCCTTTAATTGCGATAAAATGCGCCTTAAGCGGCTCTATAAAGTCTTCACCTGCTGCTTGTGTATCAAAGCAAGGCGGTGTGAATGTACGCTGCGTTTTACCATCTATTGCATGTAAAAATACATTCGCGCTAAGCACCTCACGTATTGCACGTGCACGGGTGTAGCGATCTAAATCATGTTCATCACTGACCCATTCACGGTAAGGTTTTGAGCCACTGCATGGATGATATAGGCTATGATTACCTAGCTCATGGCCTTGTTTGGCAACAGCTTTCCACTCATTCATGCGTAATTGCATCGTTTGCGCATCGGGCAAGATATAAAACGACGCCTTAAAACCAAGCTTATTAAGCGCAGGTATTGCGTTATCAAGTTGGCTCGCTAAGGCATCATCATACGATAAGCTCACCGCAATCTTATCATCCTTGTTAGAACCGTGTGTTTGCGCGCCAGCAGGCATAGCAAAAACTAATGCTAACCACAGCGCTGCTGATCTTCTCATCTTCAATCCTTGAGTATAAAAATTTAAGCTGTTTGAATAAAACAAAATACATTGAGTTTATTGCCGTCTAAATCACGGAAATAGCCCGCATAAAATCCAGGCATTTCACGCGGACCAGGTGCGCCTTCATCTGTTGCACCTAATGCAATTGCTTTGGCATAAAATGCGTCAACCTGATCTGGGTTCTCTACAGCTAACGCGATCATCGTACCATTGCCCACTGTTGCAGACTGTCCATCATAAGGTTTTGTTATTGAAAAACCAGCCTTATCTGCACCACTGCTCCACGCGACAAAATTATCGGTCTCTAAAAAACGTGTCGCTCCTAATAAAGCGAGTAACTCATCATAAAACACCACCGCTTTGGCAAAATTATTCGTGCCAAACATTGTATAACCAATCATATATATTCCTTTTTCTTTACGATTAAAAATGCATCTCCAAGTTAACGTTAAGAGTGATGCTCGTCTACTGCTAATATGCTAAAAGGTAACAATTAAGTCGTGGCGTTTACTGTATTTATTATATTTTTAACGTATTATCAAGGTGTTAATTTTACTCTAAGAAGAAGTGTAAATCACTCATGGAATTTTCCCTTTATACTCAGCTTCCCCCCCAACTTCCCTACAACGCTTTTTGTTATGAGTTTGATAATAATTTTCTTGTTGAAAATGACTTTTTTCGTTATCAGATTTTTTCACCGCCACAACTACAAAAAGCAGTAGCAAAACGAAAGGCTGAATATTTGGCAGGCCGTTTTTGTGCAAAACAGGTACTTAGTTCACTCAATATTCACCCTTGCGATATTCTTTCAGGTAATGATCGCGCGCCAATATGGCCAGATAATATTATTGGCAGCATTACTCACACGCAAGGAATCGCCATGGCGATGGCATGCCACCGTGCGGATATTGCAGGAATAGGCATTGATATAGAGCAATTGATGAGTGACAAACAAGAACAAGAACTACAAAAGCAAATTTTGCATCCAGAGGAATACTCACAATTTAAGCAACTGGCTGAGCAAATATCGCACCCACTAACGATTGTTTTTTCAGCTAAAGAAAGTATTTTTAAAGCGTTATATCCAAGCGTAAAGCAGTTTTTTGGTTTTGAAGCCGCCAAGCTTATTGCTTTTAATGAGCAACAGCTACAATTTAAAATAACGAAAACACTCTCAGAGCAAGTGCCTCAAGGCACTTGCGTAACCGTATTTTATCAATGTAATAATACTGTTGTACTCACGGAGTGCGAATTTAAAACGCCCTTGTGAACTCAGCCATCCAGCACTTTTTCTACCTCAACAATTAAAGCTATATAGTGAATATAGTTACACTATTAATACGCACTTAGTGCAAATGCGTATTTAACTTGCCTTTTCAAGTTCAAGCTAGCCAATTTATCACCAACAACCAGCAGAATAAAATGTAACAGTATAGTTGTTGCACAAAATAAGTAACAAAAGTACAATTGATAATAATTACTATTACCACCACGGAGAGAAAGTGAAAATTAAGGACGTTTTAATCCCTGTTGCAGCATTAGTATCAACTACAGCATTAGCAAATACTGAAGAAACTAAGACTGCAAATCAAATGACTGTCATAGAAGTTACCGGTGAATTGTTATCAAGAAGCTTGCTACAAAGTGGCAATAGTGTTGTTGTTTTTGATGCCAAAACACTCGAAAACCGCCCTGAGCTTAGAACCGTAAGAGATGTTTTAAGTGAAATCCCTAATATTACTATGGTCACAGGCACTGGCAAAGCCCCCACAGTTCGAGGGATTGATGGTACTGGCGCCGCTGAAAATGCCAACGCATTTTTTGCTGGCAGCAGAGCACGACTAAACTGGCAAATTGACGGTAGATCAGCTACTTATAACGAAATAGTATTTGGCGATTTAGGTATTTGGGATCTCAATCAGATTGAGGTACTCAGGGGGCCACAAAGCACACTCGCTGGACGTAATGCTATCGCAGGTACTATCCGCGTTGAAACGCAAGATCCAACGTTCGAACAACAGTTTACAATTCGCGCCGAAGGAGGAAATTTAGACCAAAGACGCCTATCAGCCACTTATAATCAGCCGCTTACAGAGCAATTTTCTTTGCGTATTGCAGCTGACCAATTTGAACGTCGCTCTTCTGTTGATTATGACCCCTATGTTGGCGTTGAAGACCCTGCAGACATGGAAGGTCGTGCTATCAGAGGCAAGTTACTCTATGAAGGCGATGACGAATATAATACACGTATTGTAATCACACTAAACGACAACAAGTACAGTGGCCCAAATGGTGAAATTATTGATTACCCGTTTGGTGAAAGACGCTCTAATTTTCCACAACAGCCTGTGCATGTTACACATACAAAAAGCTTAGGCATTGAATACAGCGCTTCAATAAATGAGCAACTAGAGCTGGAAGTAACGGCATCAGCAACAGACTTTAATTTTGAGCGTAAATCAACACCTGACGGCTCTAAAGCTAATGTTGATACTAAGGAGTTTGTGGTAGAGCCGCGCTTACGTTATCAAGGTGATAATGGCGCACAATGGGTTATTGGTAGTCGTTACTATAGCTCTAAACAAGATGATTGGATTCAGTTTATTGTAAAACAGAGTTTTACTGATGATTCCAATAATTTTGCAATCTACTCAGAGGGCGCATTTCCATTTAGTGAAAACTTTGAGCTAACCGCGGGTTTACGCTACGAAAAAGAAAACCGTAAACGTGAAGGTGGCGATCCAGATAGGGCAATAGCGAAAATTGAATCAGATAATGATTACAGCGCCCTCTTACCAAAGCTTGGCCTTAGTTATCAAGTCAACGATGGACATACAATTGGTTTGCAATTATCTCGTGGCTATAACGCAGGAGGTGGAGGTATTTCTTTTGGTGCACCTATTGTGAACTATGAATACGACGAAGAATACGTAAACTCATTGGAATTATATGGTCGTCAACAATGGGCTGACAATAGCGTTAGCACATCGCAAAATTTATTTTACTCGCAATATAAAGATATGCAATTGCCCTTTGATTTAACACCCGAAAATACGCGTGATGAAGCTTATGTGGTAAGAAACGCAGACGAAGTTACCACTGTTGGTTTTGAATTTAGCGCAGATTGGCGTATTGATGAGCAATTTAACCTCTACGGTAGCTTCGCACTATTAGACTCCGAAATCACTGATTATCCAGGCTCAGGCTTAGAAGGTAACTCATTGTTTATGGTTCCTTCTGCTTCGATGAAGTTTGGCGGTACATGGCAGTCAAATAACTGGATTGTTAATATGAGCGGTCAGTACACTGATGGTTGGTATACCAATATTTCAAACGATGAAGGCAGTAAAACAGGCGCATTTGCCACCTTCAATACCAGCTTAAGTTACTCAATATCAGAGCAAGCTAAATTGTACCTTACAGTACGTAATATTTTTGATGAAGATGCGCCTGTTGCGCTATACCCAGGTACAGCACCTGCTGACAGTAATGAGCCAGACAGCCATTTTGATAAAGCAGTTTTAACTCAACCAAGAACCATTAGCGCAGGTTTACAGTATACATTTTGATCTAACTAATAATTTACACGGCAGGCTCGCTTGCCGTAAACCCTTCATAAAAACAATAACTAGGAGCCATACAATATGGCAATTCTAAAGCACGATAATAGCCTTTGGCCATTAGCCGTCACCGTTGCAGGCGGTGAATGCACACTCGAGATGCATTTAAACTCATTGCACGCATGGGATGATTGGTTTAAAAAAGCTGAGCCCTTTGTCGTTGTTCGTGTTTACAACGATGAAGAGTCTTTACAGCATCCAAAAGGAGCAGGCCCAGCTACGCAAAAGTGGTTAAAAGAAGGAGCGGCAGAGCAAATGCAGCAACATGTTCAAGCTATGTTAATTGTGGTTCCCGAACAGCAATTTGAACGAATGCAAAACATGAGTGTACAAAAAGCCTTTGGTATACCCGGTGCAGTCGTTGCATCACTTGATGATGCCCATGCTTGGCTAATGAAAACATCAAACCACAATAAGACACTTGAGAAAACAAGGTTTATGCAAATAGAGAGGCTTGTTCACACATTGATTCTTTAACCTGATGAACTCAGGTTATTTAGCGCTATTAGCTGCTGATTTTAAAAATCTATATTGATATCCATCAGGTAATTGCGCTTGAGGATAAAAAGCATGTGCTAATTCAACGAGAGCTTGCGGCGTTCGAGGGCCCATACTTAGCAAATAAGCAACATCAAAATTATGCACGCGTTTATTTTTAACTGCATTGGAAAACTTAAACGCGTTTAAAAGCTCTGAATTTGATTGCTGATCATGCACACCAATACTCATGGTAATAATCACATCGGGGTTTAAGACTAACGCAGCTTCACTAGATATTGTCTGCCAGTTAGTTACGCTAGACGCCATCACATTCTTACCGCCAGCAATACTAACGAGCTCATTTACCGTAGTATCAGCTCCTGCGACCATTAGTTGATTACTGCGAATAACCAAGACTTTAGGTTTAGTCGTTGCTTGTTCTAAAATATGCGTTAAGGCATCACGATCTACTTTTAGCGCTTGCGCTAACTCCGCTCCTTTGCTCTGGACTTGCAACAGGCTGGCTATTTGTTCTATTTTATTTTCAATACGCCAAAAGCTATCATTTTCATGCAAAATAACCAAATTAGCAGCGGTACGTTTTAATTGCTCTACTACTTTTTTAGGGCCTATATCGGCTTCCGCAAGGATAATATCAGGGTTTAATGACAATATCCCTTCAACGCTTATTTTACGCACATAGCCAATTTGAGGCTGTGTAGTGGCGACAGCAGGAAAAATACTACTGCTATCAACCCCAACAATGCGCTGTTGTTCACCAAGCGCATAAATAACTTCCGTTATTGAGCCCCCTGCAACCACAATTTTTTGTGGGTTAAAAGGTTGCGGGCTTGCATGGACGTAGCTATTAGCAAGTAAAGTAACAAACAAAATAAGGAAAAACACAAAGGGTTTCATTATCATCAAATCCAATTTGAAAACAAAAATAATAACAGTTTCTATTTTCAACTTATAGTTTTTGATTATAATTTTTTAAAGCACCATCAGGTTTGATATATATTTGGAAGCACAAAGTTCATGCTAGATCATTGCTTACAAAGCAACTTTTTAAATAACGCAAAATAAATATTCGTTAAGTTGCTAAGCTCACTAAGATGAATACGTTCATTTTCTTGATGGATGGTCCCATTAGTTAAACCTAACTCAATTACTTGCGGACAAATGTCGCTGAAAAACCGGCCATCGGAAGTTCCCCCTGACGTTGAAGTTTTCGCAAATAATCCTGTGCATCGATTAATTACTGTTTGGCATTCTTTTATTAGCGAAAGTTTATTTTTACTAATCTCTGCAGAGTAATAAGGGTTGCAAGCATGCGATGTCGTTAGTAAGAAATCGTTAGTCGTTCGCGTTACAATATGAGTAACTAAATGAATTAGATCATCTTCACTGTAAGCCGTGGTATAACGAATATTTAAATTAATTATTACACTATCAGGAATGACATTATCGCTGTACAGGCCTGAATCTATATGAGTAACTTGCATTGTTGTACCTAGCTGATTACTATCTCTATTATCCCAATCAAATTTCATTAAATCTTTTACAATGCTACAGGCATGATGGATAGCATTAATACCTTGAGTCGGATAAGCAACATGCGCACTTTTACCATTAATTTGAATGGCAAAACTCAACGCCCCTCTGCGTCCAATCTTTAGCATGTCACCGCACTGCTTTATTGATGTCGGTTCTCCAACAATACAATAATCCAAGTCCTGCTTTACATCTTTAAAGTGTTTTACAATTTCACATGAGCCGAATAAGGCATCGCCCTCTTCATCGCTGGTTATTAAAAACCATAGTCGCCCAACAAAGCTCCCTTCGAGTACTAGCATCTCAGCTGCAACTAAGGCTGCGGCAATACCGCCTTTCATATCTGCGATGCCTCGACCGATCAGGTAATCATTTTTAATTTCACCTGCAAAAGGTGGTGCTTGCCATTTATTAAGATTACCTACGGGCACAACATCCGTGTGCCCACAAAAACCTAAATTGGGTCCATCACCATTAGATATAACAGCAATTAGGTTACTCACCCCATGACTTTCAAATGTATCGATTTTTGCACCCAGCATTGATAACTTTTTTGCAATCCATGCTTGGCAACCTGCGTCATCCGGTGTTACCGATTCAAATTGCAGTAATTCACGTGCATACTCAATGACTCGACTTTGGTATTCGCTCTTTAACTCAGCCGTTAAAGTAAATTGTTCATCGATGATAAGGCTCACCTCATAATTAAATAAAGGGTATTGAGGGAGTTTGTTGCAAAAAAAGTTAAACAACAAACTCCCAGTAATAACTAATACTTTAAACGCACTATCAATCCACTGTTAGCCAACAATCAATATCATTACCTTGCCCATATTCAGCAGCCAGACATTGCGGTGCATCCTCTGATGATAATTGCGTATTATTAGTTTGATTCATACTGTTTGTATTTCTTGGCGTTGCTTATTAAGCTCAAGGTGAATTTGTGCAGATAGTTTTTTACGCGCAATTTTACCTATAACAGTTAATGGAATATATTCAACGTACGTCACTGTATCTGGCAGCATATAGCGTGCAACCCCCTGCGCTGCTAAGTATTGCCTTATGTCTTTGAGTGTTAATTTTGGCAAGTTTTGGTCTTGTGAAACAATAACTGCGCATGTTCGCTCCCCGAGTTGTTCGCAAGGTAGTCCCACAACAGCAACATCTTTTATGCCATGATGACAGGCTAAATGAGCTTCTAATGTTTCAACCGAAATTGTCTCTCCACCACGACGAAGAACCTCTTGGATTCGACCTTCAACAATAAGATGACCACTGCTTAGCCGCCTGACCTGATCCCCAGTACGATAATAACCATCTGTAGTAAATGATTTTTGATTGGCCGACTCCTCTTTATAGTAACCACGAATTGTATATGGGCCTCTAGTCAACAGCTCGCCACACTTTCCTTGTGCAACATCCAACCCTTGCTCATCCACCACCCTAACCTCATCCAAGTCAGATAATGGCCGCCCTTGAGTCTTGAACTTTAAAACGTTGGGATCTGAATCTCGAGTAAAATTAAGAAGTCCCTCAGCCATACCAAACACCTGTTGTAAATTACAATTAAGTTCATTACCGATTCTGCGTGCTGTCGCTTCATCAAGTTTAGCACCGCCAACTTGTAATAAATTAAGGCACGCCGCTGGAGGTGTTACTAATGCTGCATAATTAAGCCAAGTTTTCACTAAAGTCGGCACTAACGCCGTCATCGTAACTCCTGCGTTTTCAATATATTCAAATGCAATTTCAGGACTCGGCACTGGACACATAACTACACCAGCTCCCACCTCAATTGCGCCTAAAATACCCGGGCAGGCTAATGGAAAATTATGCGCCGCTGGTAATGCAACAAGATAGCGGTCTTGTGAACTCAACTCACAAAGCTTAGCACTGGCTTTTATATTATAGAGGTAATCTCTATGTGTTCTTGGAATTAACTTCGGTATTCCTGTTGTACCGCCTGAGCATAACAATAAAGCCATTTCAGCAGGATCCGCTGCGAGACCAGGAAACTCAAGTGCTGTAATTTGAGCTTCAGTTGCCTTAGTAAACCCTAATAAAGATAATATTGACGGATGCGGCTTTAAGTCTAGGCCATCCACAACAACATGTTTAAGTGTTGGAACTGTATTAAGTAGCTCATTAGCAAATACATGACAATCGAAACTAGTCGATTGTGCACTAACAAACCAAGCACGTGCTTGTGTTAATTTCACAAAATGCAAAATTTCACGTTGTCCATGTCCAGGTAACGCCATGACAGGAATAACGCCTAGCTGGAGTAAAGCGAAAAAGGTTAATACGAATGCATTATTATTACCCATTTGCATCACTACTTTATCTCCTCGCCCAAGACCAATACTGTGGCAATGCTCTACTATATTATTCACGACAGCGCTTATTTCTTGGCCTGTCATCTGTTGCCATTCACCAGATTGAAGGTCGGGGCCGCTGAGCAAAATAACATCAGCATATTGCTTAAGTTTTGCAGTTAACCAATTTGCAAAGTTTTCATTTCCCCACACCCCCTGCTCTTTGTACTTTCTGCTTATTTCTTCTGGCCAAGCATATAATCCGGCTTCGGTAGGCACAAACTCAGTCATAGTGATCCCTCCATTTCCAATTCAGCACTGAGTGCGTCATCATCTAAATCTAAGATTTCACAATACACTTGAGCAATTTGTAATACTTCTTCAACATCGGTCGAGTAAGTAATTGAAGCGGCAATGCCTGCAATAGAAGGTGAACTAAATAAGCTTTTCATGTCTATCGAATTGGATCCGAAGATTTCCCTAATTTGCGCGATTAACGAACTTGCTAAAACAGAATCCCCACCCGCAGCAAATAAGTTTTGATGAATATTACTACCATCCCCTCCGATCACTTCATGCCAAATAGAAGCTACCACACGAACTACTGGCATACTTAACGAGGTTTCATCATGTTTCACATTTTTAGTAATTACTGGCTCTTGGAGCTCAGCAACTGCTCTATTTTTGGGTAACGTATCACCAATATAGGTATTCCAATAATCCGGCTCAGTGACGAGGTTTACCACGGTATTACTGAAAAAATTAAACATTGCATCGAGCACACCATCAACAAAAGCATCCTCTCGACAATCCCAGTTAATTAAAATACCACCATCAAGTTCAGTTACTTGCGCATCAAGTAATACCTGTGGCCCTTGAGAAATAATCCAAATAGGATCCCCAAATACTCGGCGCACATTTGCATCAAATAACTCACCTAAATTTAATGCGCTTGTAAATACAACAGGCGCTGTTACTTGCTGCCCACGAGCACGCCCTAAATCTCTTAAAACATGAACTCCACCGTAGTCTGCGCGCGCTGCTCCCTCGTGCATACTAGATTGAACATCACGCGCTCGTGTTACAAAAGTTGCAGTCGGGCCAGTATCAACATCGAGGAGTATTGAACTACTAAAGTCGCCTACCACCTCTTTAATATTAGGGCCTGCGAGTGGACGTTGAAATAAAGGAACATTAAGAATAAAACGTGGATCTTTGCTCCATCCAGCCAGGGTTTCTGCCAGCACGGTTGCTAACACCACTGATGGGGTTAATCCATACTGACGACATTGCGCATATAATTGTGCTTTACGCTGCGGATCAATATTAAAATGGCGTCGTGTTGTAATAGGATGCTGCGATGAAGCTGCTTTTAAAGGTAGTAATGGGCCATTGGGTAAAGAAGCTAGCTGTGTTTGCCACCACATTCCCGAGCTTTCTTTTATTGACTCCCAATTATGCTCAATGGCCATTCGGCAATCTTTATAACTTATTGCTAAATCAGCAAGTTCTACATCAGGGTCATCGTATAACAGTGCAAGATCACGCAGTAGCGTGCGATAACTAACGGCGTCTGCGGCTATCATATCAATGTCTAAATGCAGGCGACTGTTACCATTTTCTAATAAGCTTAAAGCAACCGCAAATACTTCTCCTGACTCAATATCTAACATTTGTGATGAATAGGTCGAGCGATACTGCTCCAGTAACTGCTGCGCAACATCTGTAGGTTTATCCCGCAAATCATTAAAGATGACATGCACTGTATTATTACTTGGATTATGTATTTGCTGTCCGCTGGAACACACTTGTAAACGCAACGAGCTATGACGTTGAACAAGTTTCTCTATTGCTAGCGTCAAACGGGCTAAATCTAATGGCTGTGACTTATCATTGATTGCTGACAACTCAAATTCACAATACAGATGCGCTGATACACCGCCAAGCGGTTGATTAACATCACGTCCTAACCAATAAGCGTACTGCATAGGCGCAAGTGAAAAAGGCGCATGAGGAAGTTTCCCGATTTTTATTTTTGGGATCCCAAATATAGTGTCTTGTGTATTATCAGCAAGGCTGGTAGCCGATACCCTAAGATACTCAACCCATGCCCCCACAAATGGTTTTTTAGCTAAATCTGCAAAGTTAATATCATAACCAGCCGCTCGCCAAGTTGACACTAAGTTCATTAATGTGATCGAATCAAGCCCTGCTTCAATTAGGTTACATTCTGCTGATACAGCTTCAGGCTGTAAATTTAACGTATTACTAACGACAGCAAGTACATCTTCTAATAGCGAGGCTGAATTACTATTTTTATTCATTTGGGTAGTTTCCATTCTTAATGTTTGTCTTTACCAAATCATGTTGCTGACTTGGCGAGGATGTCTTGTTGCTTCAAACGCAGCAGCTCTAGCCGCTGTTGATGCAAAGAAGAAGTGCTTTTTTGATTTGCTTGCCACTGCATAAGTAACGCTTTTTCATCCAGTTTTCCGTTTACTGTTAGCGGGAATTTTTTAACAAATAGAAAGTCTGAAGGTAAATAGTGAACAGGGAGATGCTGAGATAGATAGTTTCTCAATGTTGCTATTGGTTGTGCGGTAAATGATTCCTCTGTCGCGATTAAAATAGCAATTAAGCCATCTGATAAACCACTGTCGAGGCATGGTTTTGCTATCACGGCTGCTCTTTGTATCTTTGCATGAGATTCTAAAGCAACTTCTATTTCACTCGGCTCAATACGAAACCCCCTTACTTTCAATTGCCTGTCTGCGCGACCAAAATAAAAGAGTTGACCATCAAGTTGCTTCGCTAAGTCACCCGAACGATACATCCGCTTCCCAGTGTGAAAAGGACTGGCAACAAATCGCATTGCGGTTAGATCAGGACGATTGATGTAACCGAATGCCACTTGATCTCCTGCTACATAAATTTCACCAATTTCACCATCAGCCACTTTTTCTAGATTTTCATCAAGTAAAAGCACCTCCAAACTAGCTAGCCCTTCACCTATTGGACTATTTTCAGTGCCACAAAGTGAATCACTTAGTGTTAGCCATGTTACGTGCACCGTTGTCTCTGTGATCCCGTACATGTTTATCAATTGCAATGTTTCGCAAGGGTAAAGCTGCCACCATTTTTTTACTTTATCCAAATTAAGTGCTTCACCACCAAAGACCACTTTGCGCAAGCATAGTGGTTGCTCACTCATTTTTAGAGCCTTACTTTCTGCGTCAATTAAGGCATAAAATGCTGAAGGCGTTTGATTAAGAATAGTGACCTTTTCTGCTCTCAAATATTGCACTAAGGCGTCTGGTGACCAAATTACACTTTTTGGAATAATCGTTAGCTTGGCTCCTGTGGTCAAGGCTCCCCACACTTCCCACACTGAAAAATCAAAAGCCAGTGAATGAAACAAAGCCCAAACATCAGTATGTGTTGCATCTAATAAAGGCATTGCCGCATTAATTAAAGCCAGAACTTGCTGATGCCCTACAACAACTCCCTTAGGGTTTCCCGTCGACCCTGAAGTAAAAATAATATAAGCGAAAGCACCTGCGGCTCTGTAAATAGGTTTCTCGTGCTCATCTGGAACAAAGTTAAATTGGTCCTCGACAAACAACAAATGACTCATAGCTTTAGTAAGTGAATCGTTCCCCCAAAGCGTCATGCTCAACTCTCGCTGAGTAACAATTACACTAGGCTGACTACAAGCAATTATCCAATCGATCCTTTCTTTGGGGTAGTCGGGATCAATCGGCACATAGCACGCTCCAAGTTGCAATATTGCTAACACGTGAATGATTTGCTCACAGTTTCTAGGCAATATTAAAGCCACGCAGTTTCCTGTACGAACACCACTTGCATAAAGTCGATGTGATGCCAAGTCAGCTTTTTGTTTAAGCGCTTTATATGTCAAGGAGCTATGTTCATCACTAACTGCGATGCGATTAGGGTGCATAACGGCTTGTTCAGTAAAGGATTGATACAGGCATGCTGTCCCTGCTGGCATCCCCTTATTAATCTGCTCCATATTAATTCCCATCCATCTCTATGAGTGATTTAGGACGTAAATCTGTCCAATTAGCATTTAGCCAACTCAAACAAGTATCACGTGTTTGAGGGCCAAAAACCTGATCCCAACCAGAGGGAATAGTTAATACTTCAGGCCATAACGAATACTGTTTTTCATGATTGATAAGGACTACAAATGCCATTGATTCATCATCGAAAATATTTTCACTCATGATTTAACTCCAAAGAGACTGTTGATGGGGGGTTTAATTCGCTGTTATTAAGTTGCGCAGAATTTTCGGCTTCATGACTTAATTTGTCACAACTATCGACAAGTGCTTGCAAATAGAACTCAAAATCAGTTAATAGCTGAGCGCTACGTTTTTTGCCCACTGCATGCGGGTCAAAGCTCAAACGGATCTTGGTTGTTGCACCAGGGTAAATAAATAAAGCAGCGGTTTGGCCAACCGAATCTTGCCACTTAACATCCTTCAACCCTGCCAATGCAACTGGTAATGTAAGTCCTTGAGATGAATTAACTTGTTTAATTGGCTCTGCGGTTTGTGTATCCGCATCAAGGGCATTTTCAATAACTAATAAAGTATCAAAAAATTCACCAAAACGATGAGTCGCCTCCAAATTATCCAACCTAACCGGAGCTAACGCTTGCCATTCAAATTGTTCAGTTTGCAACTGCTGCAACAAGTTAATTGGACTACTCAAAGGATCAGTCTTAATCCGTATTGGTACTAACTGAGTAACCAATCCAACAAGTGTTTCAATACCTGCTAACGACGCTGCACGACCAGAATCAAATAAACCAAATACAACATCGTCCTGATTAAGTGCATTACCCACTGTTTTAGCCCATGCCAATTGAAATAGCATGGCCGTAGATACATTAATCTTTGCAGCTAATGCTTTAACGTCTGCATTTACAGCAGCACAAAGCACACTAGATAATTCTTGTGAAGGAAATCGTTGTTGTCTTGTCGGGCATAATAATGAAGGAGCTTTTAAGCCATTTAGCGCTTTATTCCAATATTGACAAGCTATTGTAGGATCTTGTTTTTGTAACCAATCAAGATATTGACCCCAATGTAAATTTGGATAAGCTAAAGTGGCTTCAGCACTCATTCCTCCAAGCCACTCTTGCAAAATTCGAGGGGCTGACCAACCATCCAGCAGTAAGTGATGACAATGAATCAAAATTAGCCATTGAGTATCACTTATACGTATAGATAAAAATCGCATGAGTGGCGGAGCATCAAATTCAAAGCGATATTGGTACCATGCTGTGCGATGCTGCGCTAACAATGCTTCATATTGATCACTTGGTTCACCACGTAAATCTAAAGTTTCCCATACAGGATCGAGTATATCGGCAGTGAAAGTAGAAAATGTTTTCACAAAAAAGCCTGATCTTAGCGCGTCATGACGACGCAGGAGATCCGCGGCCCCAGCTTTTAAAGCACTTTCAGATATGCCTGGGGTGTGTTGATTAGAAAGAGTTATTTCCATTTGTGTTGTCCATGGATCTTCTAGTCCATGACAGTGGCGAAGCATTTCAACTTGTAGTGGCGTAGCTGGTTTAATTGTCAAATTATTACTATCAATAAGACCTTGCGCTTGTAGCCGTTGTTGTTCTTCAATAAAACAGTCGTGTAGTTGATGAAAAAGCTTATTTAACTCAGCTTTAAATCGTAGTAGATCACTATGGTGCAATTCGCTACTAGGTGCTATCGCATTAAAGTGAAGAGTTTTTATCCCTTTTTGTTGACAGTAGTAGGCTGTTAAATCTAAAGAATTTAGTAACGGCCAGTGATCGGAGCAAGCTTCAGTGAGCTGCTCAAGAAGCGGAGTTACTGACCATAAATCTGAATTGGAGGATAAATTTAAATCACCAAGAAAATTAAAACCGACTAACCATCCATTTACACCTTGTTGAGCAGGCGCGACACCTCTTGATGATACAAAAGGAGAGTCTTGCTGAATAATTTGACCACACCATTTGCGCAACACTGTTTCTATCAACTGGCTCGACATTTCATCCGATTTAGTCTTTAAAACATCACTATTGAGAGCCACATAAACTTCACGGGCAAACCAGCCAATAGTCCTGCTTAAATCTTGTGTTGGTTCCTGTACTTCTCGACCATGCCGCTCTAGTACCAAGGTAGGACAGCGATTATCTAGCGCTGGTTTTAATTTTGATGTAATAGCAGCTAAGCAACTTATAGCAGGTAATAGACTAGCCAGTGGAAGCGCTAACCTACGAGCGACAGTTAATGCAGGACATGTTTTATTATACGGTTCCAAGCTCCAAGTTAATGTGTGAGCGCTTGCTAACGTTCCAAAATTAGTTAAATTTGGCGCAGGTATATACTGCTGGCTTAATTTATTTATGTGATTGGACCAACTACGCCATGATGTTGGTACGGGAGGTAATTCAAGTTTTTCATTACTCACTTGCTGATTTCGGACAATCGCAAGGTCTTCAGCCAAAATATGCCATGATGAGGCATCTATGACTAAATGGTTTATGGCAAACCAAGCCCTTTGGTTATTATTTTCATTTTCTTTAACTAACAATACGGCAACCATAACACCGTTTTTAGGACTTAAATTACTACATAGTTGTTTTGCCAACTCTGCTGCTGATAATGCACCTGATTTTTCTAAAGTGGGTAAATCAGCATTTTCAGAATACACTCTATACTTATCATCACACTGTTGATAAGTTTGCTCACAATAAATAGTTTGGGTATTTTCAATCGGAACATTTAGGGATAACCCCCCCGTATCCGATTGCACCAATTGAGCTCGCAACAACCCATGGCGATTAAGTAAAGCATACACAAGCTCTTTTAGTTCACCAGCCGTCATACTTTCAGGCACTACTACACTTGCTAGTTGTGCAAATCGATCAAGCGGCGTCGCTGCATTAAGGTAGCGCTGCATTAATAAAGTTGAAGTAAGCTGGCCTTTATCATTACTATCGTGGCTAACCGCTTTACTATTTTGACTGTCTCCTAGGGGATCAACTTCGTGTAATTCTTTAACCAAATTCGCAATGCATTTTGCATTAAATACTTGACGAGGAGTTAGGTGGATCCCTTCTCGACGAGCGCGGCTGACTAATTTTACAACTGAAATACTATCGCCACCCACTGCAAAAAATCCATCGTCAATGCCTATTGTCTCAATCCCTAAAACGTCACACACTAAACTACATAGCTTTTTTTCCAGTTCATTGCGAGGGGCTCTTTTGGCAATAACACCTAAATCATCAGGTATCGACAGCGCTTTACGATTAATTTTTCCATTAGGTAATTTAGGTAGTTTTTTATTAATTACAAAATACTTGGGGACTAAGTGAGGAGGTAGAGCTTGCTCACATATATAGCGAAAGCGAGCTATTAAGTTTAAATTAGCCTCTTGATTGTCGCTGAGTTGCTCCATTTCATTTTCAATATAACAAATTAACTCCATCGCATTTTGAGTAACCGCTCTGGCAATTACAGCGCAAGGACATTTAATTAACAGCTCAATGGTTGACTCAACTTCGAGCGGCTCAACACGAAAACCTCTAATTTTTACTTGCTCGTCTATACGGCCAATGTATTCAATATTTCCTTGAGTTGTCCATTTTACTCTATCACCACTTAGATAAAGCCTTTCACCTTGTGCAGCAAAAGGATTAGCAATAAACTTGCTTGCTGTTAAATCACTACGATCAAGGTATCCTCTTGCTAATCCAGCACCAGCAATTGCAAGCTCACCAGGCACCCCTAAAGGCGCTAATTGCAAGCAACTATCTAAAACATATACTTGCCCTCCTGCAACCGGCCCACCTATTACCGGCTTTTCAGCTGCATTGGTTTTAGCAATCATTGCATCCACTGTTGCCTCTGTCGGGCCATATAAATTAAAGCCCAACGTACTAGGAAGGCTCTTTATACGTTGCCAAAGCTCTTGTTTTACCGATTCACCACCAAAACCCAATATTGCAGGTATGTGAGGTTCAATAAATTGCCCATTTGTATCTGTAAGTCCTGACTGTAACCACGGTAATACTTCATCTAGCATACTGGGCGTTAACTCGATAAAATCCATTTTTTTAAGCATTATCTCTTTGGCAAGAGTGACCGCGTCTTGCATCGTATTTGCATCAAATAAATAGACTTTATGGCCTTCAAACATCCACAGTGTAGGTTGCCATGAGGCATCAAAAGCCAAAGACCAAGCATGGCCAACTTTTAGCTGATTATGTTCTACAAGCGCAGAAGCTTCGCTATAGAGATCGTGTTTATGACTAGCAATAAGGTTAACCAGAGATGCATGTTTTACAACAACACCTTTTGGCTGCCCTGTTGAGCCTGATGTAAACGTAATACAGGCTGGATGAGATGGGCGCAATGGCCTGCATCTCTCTTCATTTGTAAGATTAAGATCACTATTTTTTAAACTTAATGCCTTATTCTCAATAACTAACAGACTGATTGTTTTAGTTTGTAATTCAGTCGCTTTAGCTGATTCAAATAAATGTGTATCACCGTTATTAATTACTATATTTGGCGCAGCCAATGTAAGTACTCGGTTAATGTAATCCTCTGGATAATTTGGATCTATAGGTACAATAGCGGCACCCGCCTTGAGTGTACCAAGCATCACAACGAACCATTCCAACTGGCGAGGCATTATTATGGCAACCCGATCTTCTGGCCCAATCCCTTGCGATACTAGCCACCTTGCGACTCTATTTGCTCTTGCATTGAGCGTTAAAAAACTGAGGTCATGCAGCACGTTTTGTTTTTGCAAAACACTTTTTATCGTTTCACTGCCAACTAACTCAACGGCAGTTCGATTTGGATATTTACTCACGGTACTCTCAAACCAAGCAACGAGCGTTGTTACTGGGCTTACAAAAGCATCGCGTTGACCCCATTTTATTAATTGATTTTCATCGGGTAATACAGTGGTAATGTTAGCTAGTGCAACATCTGGTTCTTGAACACAATGTTTAAGTAACTGTAGCAGCCGTTTTAAATGATTTGGTATGGTTTTTGGTCGATATAATGAAGCACGCCAAGTGGCTTGAAACTGAAGGCAGTTATCTTTTAATAATGCGTCAAAAGAGAGATCTGTTTGCGTTGTACCATTAAAATACTTTTCCCAATGTACATCTAAGTCATCGATTACGGGTGGAGCCATCCCATGGCTTAAGAAAGTCACCATAGTGTCTAATAATGGGTTTTGCGATTCCCCTCGTTTTATTTGTAATTTTTCAAGTAATAATTCAAAGGGTAAATCTGCATGTGAAAAAGCAGCACGACATTGTGTCGCACAATCACGGATCAGTTCACGAAAACAAAGTTTATTATCAACCTTAATCCGTAGTGGAATAACATTACCAAAATTACCTATCAGGTCACTCAGCTCAGGTAAATTACGATGCGAGGCCACTGTCCCTATCGTCACTTCTGATGCCCTAGAAAGCCGAGTCATTAATAAAGCAACCACCGCAATAATAGCTTCAAAAGTTGTAACTTGCTCTTCTCGTGCTAACGTAAGTAGCGTTTGTGTTGTTGCTTGATCAAGATTATCACTGTGCCAGCCACCATTTTCATTTTGCCTCACTCCCCGAGGGAAATCAGTTGGAAAATCAATAGGCTCAGGTAGCGGTGTAAGCTGTTTTTGCCAGAACGTAACCTGCTCTTTGCTTTGTTCGGAATCTTGTTGCCATTTTTCACGATGCCATTGAGCAAAATCTAAATACTGGATGGGTAACGGAGCGCGTTGTTTAGGTTGGCCGCTCTTAATTAGCGTATAGTATGTTGATAATTCGTTAGAAAAAATACCAAATGACGCCCCGTCCCAGACAATATGTTGCCCTACCATAACTAAAGTGTGATGACTGTCGGTCATTTTTACGAGAGCAAGTCGAAGTGTACTCTTAGTTGCAAGATCGAAAGGTTCTGTACTTGCATGTTGTGCTATTTCTTTAAGACGTACTTCTCGCGTCTGCTGATCTAAATCTTGTAAATCATATTCACACCACTGCAAAGGAAACTCATCAAGCACTTTTTGTCGAGCACCAACAATAGGGTCTGCATAATAGGAAGTTCGAAAAATACTGTGCCTCTTCACTAATTCAAAACAACTTTGCTGTAAAACACGCGCATCTAAACAACCCTTAAATTGCCACAAGACACAAACATTGTAAGCAGACGAAAGTGGGTCTAGTTGATTAAGTAACCACATCCTTTCTTGCGCATTAGAAAGCACATAACTGGTCTCATTTTTTGCTTTTGAAACTGTAAGACTTTGATTCAATGTCGATAAAGAGCCCGCATTATTATTCGGCATGATTATTTTTCGAGTTGCCGCCAATTTTCTCGCAAGCTTTAGCCTAAGTGCATTATCCATAAAACAGACCCTAAAATATAAACAATAATAATTTGCATTATTATTTACTGTAGTTATTATTGCAACACATTGATTGAAAATTAATCCCGTGTGTATGCAAAATGTATTTTGAAAAGGAGCATAAGATATTATGAAAACTAATTTTTCCAATGAAGGCACAACCCAAAGCGATGAGCAAAATTTAATCTTCGCACGAGCAGCCGCTCTAGCCGACAGTGGTATATTTAAAGAGTATTTAATTTACGAAGATAACGGTGAATGTTGGTTTGCAGGGGGTATTGTTCGTTCTATAACAGTATTTGCAACTCACATTGAATCTAATACCTCTGCAGGAAAGACTCAGCGCCAAGTTAACAGTGAAAACCTCTGCCAAGTCCTACAGCAAGAATTAAATACTTGGGATGGTGAATGGCAAGCATGCGGATGGTCTAGTTTTGAATTCGCATATGCCCTCAAATCACCAGAGCTATTAACCGAAGAAGAAAAAGCAGGCCAAGAAGCGTTATTATTTATTTGTGAGCCAAAAATAACGGTATCCCTAGGGAAAAAACCAACACTCATTAAATCTAAATCCAGTGAACTTGAGCAGCAAGTACGCTTAATACTAGAAAATGCAGTTGTACGAGCACACGTTCCTTACAAAAATGTCGAAATACCAGACAATATTAATTATAAAAATGCAGTTAAAAAGTCTGTCGCCAATATCCAAAATGGTTTACTAGAAAAAGTCATACTCTCGCGTAAGGTTCCCCTACATTTTTCGCCCGACTACACTGCTACATGGCTTCAGGGGCGTTCTATGAATACACCTGCTCGTTCATTTACAATGAATTTAGCTGGTTGGAAAATCACCGGGTTTAGTCCTGAAATTGTACTTTCAGTTAATGAAAACCGTAAAGTTACAACAGAGCCGTTAGCGGGCACTCGACGATTAGAAGGTAATCCAGACACAGATCAAAAAATATTTGATGAGTTACTAAGAGATCCAAAAGAAACCCACGAACACGCAATATCTGTGAGACTTTCAGTTGACGAAATGACTGAAGTTTGTGAACCAGAATCTGTACATGTACCACAGTTCATGGTTCAAAAAAAGCGAGGTTCTGTACAACATTTAGCTTCGAGAGTCTGTGGCACTCTAAAAACAGAATATAACGCTTGGCATGCATTCGAAAGCCTATTCCCTGCTGTTACAGCGTCTGGTATTCAAAAGCTGGCTGCTTTTTCAGAAATACGACGACACGAAGGCAGTAGCAGAGGGCTTTATGCAGGCGCAATTTTAAAACTAGATCACACAGGCGTTATTGACGCAGCATTAGTTTTACGCAGTGTGATGAGTAAAGGCGATCAGCACTGGTTACAGGCTGGAGCCGGAATTGTACTTGATTCAACACCAGAAAGAGAACTCACCGAAACCAGTGAAAAACTAGCAAGCATTTCACCTTGGGTTGTTGAAAAAACAAGCTAAATTAACGTAATTCATTAAATAAGGATACTTAATGAATCCTTATTCAGCTAATACCCACTGCTACACATTTTTATAAACAAAAGTAAATTTATGTAGCTGCTAAAAGTTGTTTTAAACGAGGAGTTCAAGCATGGCACAGCCACTAATACCTACATACGATATCATTGGTGTCGGATTTGGCCCATCAAATATAGCTTTGGCGATTGCCTTAGAGGAAATTAACAATAATTCCACCACACTAAATGCCTTATTTATTGATAAACAGCCAGAATATCAATGGCATGGTGATACTATTACGAGTCAAAGTGGGCTACAAGTCTCATTTTTGAAAGATCTTGTCACATTGAGAAATCCAACCAGCCCTTACTCATTCTTAAATTATTTACATTCTCATAATCGTTTAGTGGACTTTATAAATTTAAGTACTTTCTACCCAAGCAGGTTAGAATTTAATGACTATCTGCGCTGGGTTGCGGGTCATTTTTCAGCCCAATGTCAATACGGCGAAAAGGTCACCTCTATTGAGCCGGTTATGGATAATCAAAAAGTAAAATTGCTCAAAGTGATAACAACAGACATAGGTGGTACAAGTAAAGCTCGTTTTACTAAATCACTTGTTATGGGGACTGGAGGAACCCCTTTAATACCGAAGGTTTTCCAACCACTAAAACAAACCCCACTTGTATTTCATCATACTCACTACCTATCAAAAATGACTAAACTTATTCCAGTAAAAACAAAAGACTTACGCATTGCTATAATTGGTGGCGGGCAAAGTGCTGCGGAAGCTTTTATTGATATTGATGATAATTATCCAAACGCAAAAGTTGATTTAATTATGCGTGGCAATTCGATGAAGCCAGCAGACTCAAGCCCCTATGTGAATGAAATTTTTAACCCATCATCAACAGATTCTATATTCAGTAAAACACTACAAGAAAGAGAAGAACTATTAAAAGAATATAAATACGCTAATTATTCAGCTGTTGATTCAGCGATGATTGAGCAAATATATAATATTTTTTATCAACAAAAAGTAGCTATGGTGGAGCAACATAAGTATTGCCCTAATAATGAAGTAACTCAAGCATCTGAAAAAAGTGGACAAATAACACTATCTATACTTGATAAAAAATCAAATAAGCATGCCACGAATAATTACGATTTAGTGATTTTAGCTACAGGATATGAACGACCTAAAATGGCACCTATGTTAGAACCCATTAAAGACTATTTAGGAAACATTGATATTGACAGAAATTATCAAGTTAAAGCGGATGATCGTTTTCTTCCTTCGTTATTTTTACAAGGGCGCTCAGAATCAACACATGGCTTAAGCGACACATTGCTATCAGTACTTTCTATGAGATCAGCAGAAATTGCATTCTCATTGCAAGCCGAGTTGCGAGAAAAGGTTCAACAAGTTGCCACAACTGCTTTAGCTTGATCTCCAAAATGCACATTACCCTAATAGCGTTGTTATTTAAGTAATGTGCATCCATTACAATCGAGCTTATTTTTCAATGAGCTATAACCTTGAACAGATGGCACTGCTTAATACTAAGGAACTAAAACATAGCTCACCTTGCTCAATTTCAACCATCACCACACACCAATCATTATCATAACGGAGTTTTAATGTTAACCCTTTCACCGATTTCAAAAGCCATTGCAACTACTTTATTATTCAGCAATTATGCCCTCGCTGAACAAGCAGCGTCTGAAATCCCCCACAATAATACTCAACCTATTGAAGTGATTGATGTAGTTGGCTCTTACACGACTAAATCAATGGACTACTCAACGGGGTTAGACCTTTCAATACGTGAAACACCACAATCAATCAGTGTTATCACCCGTCAGCAAATTGACGACAAAGGTATTACTGAAATAGCACAAGCATTGCGCCAAACTACGGGGATTTCTATGAATCAGGCTGAAACAGACCGCGTATTCCCTTCTGCACGCGGTTTTTCGATTGATAATATACAATTTGATGGTTCACCAGTTCGCGGAGCTAATGGCGGGGTTGAAGGAGACTTTTTATCTGATATGGCGATATATCAGCGAGTTGAAATTATACGTGGCGCCGCTGGTTTATTAATGGGTGCTGGTAACCCATCAGCAGCTATAAACCTAATTCGCAAAAAGCCAATGACTGAACAACATGCGAAAGTAACTGTAAAAACAGGGAGTTGGGGATTAACTAGAACTGATGCAGATGCGTCAACTCCACTTGGGTTTGACGATAAGCTAAGTGGTCGTGTAGTTGCTGCATACGAAGACAGTGACTCTTACATTAGCTCATTAGAACGTGGTAAAACTGTGCTATACGGCATTGTGCAAGCTGACTTTACTGCATATACCAGGCTAAACATTGGTATTGATTATCAAAAGCATCATGTCAATGGGGTAAGTTTTGGTGAAACTGTTCCTATGTACTACAGCGACGGCACACGTACAGACTTACCAAGATCAAGTAATACAGGAACTGATTGGACCTATCGCAACAGAGATCGCACAGTGACTTTCGCATCTTTAAAACATCAGTTTGCAAATAGCTGGGAGCTTAATATTTACGGCAGTTATATGGATGGTCAATATGACGATGAACGCGTGTATGTGGTCGGCTATTTAGAGCCAGAGACACACTTAGGCTTAACACCATACCCAAGCGCAACGGCGGGTGAATGGCAGCAAGATAGTTTTGATATCCGTACAAGTGGACCTTTTGAGTTATTTGGCCGTGACCACCAAGTTGTTGTGGGTTATAACAGCAGTTTTGAAAAAAACTCACGCAGTCGTAGAGCAACATTAAATACAACGCCCGATTGGTCATTTGATGATTGGCAACATTTACCTTACCCAGAGTTTGCAGATCAAGCAGACCAGTTTTGGGGCTGGGAAACCAAACAAAGCGGCGCATACATTAGCGGCCAGTTTAGCTTAATAGATCCTTTATCTATCATCGTAGGCTTACGCACTAGCACTTGGGAGCATAGCATATGGGGAAACACGATCGTTGATGTTAATGCGTCTGGCAGTGGTATTTTAACGCCTTACCTTGGCCTAGTTTACGATATAAATAGCCAGTTCTCAGGGTATGCTAGCTTAACCGAAATTTATAATTTTCAAACTCAAATAGACCGCACTGGTAACTTACTCGAACCACTTGAAGGCGCGAACTACGAAGCAGGAGTAAAAGCTGAACTTTTTGATAGCAGTCTTAATTTTTCCAGCGCTATTTTTCTTGTCGCGCAAAGCAACCTCGCGACTCCAGATATTAAAGTTATCGTCGACGGTGTACCAGAACAGCGCTACAAAGCAGAGCAAGGTGTTACCACTAAAGGCTTTGAAATTGAACTTTCCGGTGAGTTAATACCTAATTTAGAGGTATATGCTGGGTACACATACCGTAAAGCCCGTAATGCTGATGATGAAGACGTTGTTCGTATTGCACCTGAAAATATGCTCAGGTTAAGTTCTTCCTACGACTTAGAGCAAACAATTAGTGGATTAACTGTCGGCGGTGGTTTACGTTGGCAGAGTGAAATATTCACTAATCGCCCAACAGGACCAAATGGCGAAACACCAGAACAAAAAGCTTACGCCGTTGCTGACTTATTCATGCGTTATAAAATAACAGCGGACGTATCGGCTTCAATAAATATAGATAACTTATTTGATAAACGTTACTTTGAAAGTGTCGGTGTATACTCTTTTGGCGCCTACGGACAACCTCGCAGTTACAGTGCGCAAATAACTTATCAGTTTTGATGTAATACCCTATTACCTAAAAAGCTCAGTTATATAACTGAGCTTATATTTTTTAAAACCGATAATTTAACTGTACTGAGTAATTACGAGGCGTGCCCGGTCTACTACTAAACCATGCCACTTTACCTTCATACTCTTTATCAAACGCATTATTAATATTCGCTTTGACATTTAAGTTATCCGTCACGTCATAGCTCGCCACTAAACCAATGACAGTATAAGCACTTAACTGTGGGTACTCAAAGCCTTTACCTGGGGCAAGAATAAAGCCATGCCTCTCACCCGTCCAATTAATAAATCCACCAAGGGTTAATCCAGCAAACAGGCCATCAAATTCATAATCCGTATTAAATTTAGCCACCTTATCCGGCACGATTTTAGAAATACGGCCTTCATTGTTATCTGCTAGGCTCAGATTGCTATACGCGATTGATGCACGCCATTGGTCATTGATATAGCCACTGATTTCAATTTCATAGCCTTTGGACTCAACACCATCAACCGTTTTATAGATACGGGCTGCCGCTGCACTTGTATCATTAATAGCGTAATTTTCTTGGTTAATCTTAAACAAAGCGAGATCAATATTTAAATTGCCATCGAGCGATGAATAACGTGCCCCTATTTCTTTATTTTTACCGACTGTTGGATCGAGTAAGTTCCCGTTTTTGTCGAATACCATTTGGAGTTCAAAAATGTCGGTGTAACTACTATAAACAGAAACCGCTTCTGTAACATCATAAGTTGCGCCAATGTATAGGCTAGTATCGCTGTTGTTGACCCAATCACTCAATACATGGCCAGCGCCTGCACGTGAGTCAATATCTTTATAATTTGCACCTAATAGAATATTAATAGGTTCAGCCACATTTAAATTAGCAGCAATACGGTAGTTCTTAGACTCTTGCTCTGAATTAGTGATTGAAGGTTCAGAAAATACAGGCATTGGAATACTTACGCTACTGCTAGGGTCATTCGCATTAATATCAGGAGAGTTTTTTGGAAATGCACGCTTTTCAAGTTCTGAAAAGCTGGCATCTGCAACACTAAACGTGACATTGTGTTCACGTGCTAACAACGTAAAGTTACCTGTTAGATTAAGTTCAGCACGCTCACTTTCATTCTCGCGATCAGAGTGGTTTATGAAAGAACGATATAACCCAGACTCAGCATCTGGTAATGAATCGCCACTAAAAAATATCCCATCTGACTCAACATCTGAGCGATGGTAACGACCCTGAATGGACCAATCATCATTCAAAGTATATTGTAGCTCAACCATTACGTTATCTTGATTGACATCTTCATACACCCAGCTCGGGGTATCATTGTGACTGGCATCACCATTAAATGCAGAGCCATCGCTATAGCTAAATGGTAAACCACTTGAAAACTCGTCTAATTCATCTTCTTGTTGCGACCAGAATACTGAAGCCGAAAGGTCATCTGTTAGCTCAGCGCTGATTGTCCCATAAATCACTTTACGTGCACTATTAACACGGTCTTGAAAAGAATCTGCGGTTTCATAAACCGCAACCGCACGTGCTTTTACTGAACCATCATTGGTCAGCGCACCTGTCACATCACCTTCTACTCGACGCTTCCCCCAAGAACCTAGCTCAGCATTTACGTAACCTGAAAAGCTCTCTTGTGCACGTTTTTGGATAAGATTAACAGTCCCAGATGGCTGCCCGACTTCTTGTAGCATACCCGTTGAGCCTCGGATCACTTCAACCGTCTCAAACATACTGGCATCAAGCAATGAACTTTGAAAGGTACGACCCGCCGATACCATACCGTCAACTAAATAACGGTTCATAGCAAAACCTCTTGAATACGCAAAACGATCACGTCCAGAAGGTGAAGGATCAGTATGAATTGCCGCACTGTGCTCAAGCGCATCACCCACAGAGTTTAAGTCATACAATGCGATATACTCAGCATCAATTAAAGAAATAGCTTGTGGTGTATCACCAATGGCAAGTGGTAATCCCGTTGCACCAATATTACGGTAGTGTTTGCCCAACACTTCTATTTTTTCAAGTTCCTTCGCATCGATTTTGGTTACATCATCCGCGTATGCAAACCCCGTTGTCCCAACCAAAATACCTAAACCTACCGCCTGTGCAACTTTAGAAAACTGCTTCATTTATTCCTCTCAATATTTATAAAATAATAATTAACACTGCGACAGGACGAATGTAGGCTATAAAAATTTAGTAAAAATATCGTAAAACACTTATTATTGAAGGCATTATACGCATTGCACCAAAAAATATGTTCAGGTTTTGTTCTTCCTATAACTTAGAGCAAGCAGTCAGTGGATTAACTATCGGTGGTGGTTTACGCTGGAGAAAGCTCAGTTATATAACTGAGCTTATATTTTTTAGAAACTATAAGTTAACTGTAACGAATAGTTACGTGGTTCGCCTGTACGTACCGTTGAGAAAGCAATTTTTGACTCATATTCTTTGTCCAGTAAGGAACAAAAATTTAAGTAAAAACTAGGGCGTATTGACCTTTCGTGATTGATTTTGCAGCTGTATGTTTGGTATTTAGGCAAGGCAGCGCCTATGCAGTGTGGTTGTTCCCCATAAATGGGCGATAACGCAGTATAAATGCCAAACATGCGCTGCCCAAAGGGTTCTTCCTAGGGGCGATTGACTCTTTGTTGCTCGGTTTTTACTTAGCCCGCTAGGTTACAAACCTCGCGCCGCGATTAAATCGCCCCTAGATTGAACTAATTTCAATCCACAAAGGTCAACACGCCCTAATAACCTTATTTATCTTCGCTATTACTTAGCCTCTTCGTAGTTGCTAATTAATAACAGTAAAAAGCACGAGTCTTAAACCTTCAGCCAGAATCACAAATGCGTAATAAACAACCATTGACAGTTATAGCCATCTAAATGCATAATGCGCATGAAAATAAATCTCATTAACATCTGAGGCCCTAAAATAAAACCAAAAGGAATTGGCAGTGTCGGTATCTGCAGTAAAGTGGTCAGATATTATTTATCAGAATAAGACCAAACTATTAGCATTTTTAAACTCCATTCTACACTGCCCTTATTTAGCTGAAGATGCCTTGCAAGATACCTTTATTCGCTTAGCGGCCATGAGCCAACAACAAAACCATGATGTAAAAAACCCCACAAGTTTTAGCTATCAAGTAGCCAGAAATATTGCTATTGATATGCTCAGAAAAAATAAACGCGATGCGTTAATTGATATGGATGGCATAGTATTAGATGGATTACATGACAGCAGCTCTGATATAGAAGCACATTTTTCACAGCAGCAGTTATCTGAATCCATTAACAAAACAATGAACAAATTATCAACTCGCCATAAAAATATAATCAGCTTTTATCGCCATGGTCGTTTGAAACAAAAAGAGATAGCCTCTGTGTATAAAATCTCACCTACGCTTGTTAACTTTATGATTAAAGAAGTGATCCATTCTTGCAAGGTTGAACTGACTCATTAAGGTGGGAGTGGTTACCCTTACCTGAAACAGCTTTACGCGGCGCAAGCAAGGGCTATACATTTCGAGGAAAGATAACTATTTTAGTGGTCGCCAGCATATCGCTAACAATAACATCACTGCAATTAGCCCATAAGGCAAGCCAATATCGATACTATAAACACCAGTACCAACAATAGGCCCGACTACAACACCCAATCCTTGCGCTGCTGAGATTGTTCCAGCAGCTGCGCCTTGTTCATGGGCTTCAACTGAATTAGCAGCCAATGCAGAAACAGATGGGAATACCCATCCCATGCCAAAGCCCGCCACGCCATAGCTAAGGCAAAGCACAAGCGGGGTTGATGCAAAAACCGTACAAGCAAACCCTGCTGCAGCAATGAGCCCCCCACATTTAATTAATCGTCGCGGCTGCCAGTCAAGCTTTCGTAATATTATTTGTGCAACTATCAATGTTACACCAACAATAGCCAGTGCAACCCCTGCTGTGCGCGCCGTATTTGCAGGCTCTAGCAATAATCGATCGAGGGCAAAAAAACCAACCGTGATCTGCGCAACCGCAACACTAAATGTAGCAACAAAGGCCACTATTACTGGCCAGCGTAAGCGCATATCGTTTAATTTTAGTGAGTTACCGTCCGGCTTTACGTGATGTTCTCGCCTTGGCAATACATGCCAAATTACAATCAATGCAATGGCGGGTAAAACAGCCGTAATGTATAAAGGTATACTTAAACTATAAGGGCCAATGAGACCTACAAAACTTGGGCCTATAACCATACCTGCGGCACTCGAGGCCCCGATCCCAGCCATCGCTGCTGCTCGCTGTTTAGGCGATATATGATCTGCCACTAATGCAGCGCTCGTTGCGGGCACCGCTGCATAGAATACCCCTGCTATACTCCGTCCTATCACAATGCCGACAAATGCGAGTCCCTGCACCATTACCGTTTGCATCGCAAAATCAATAAACAATGCCAATAACGCATAGCTAATAACAAAGCCAGCAAGCCCAAATAGCATCACTGGCCGACGGCCGTTACGGTCGCTTAGTTTCCCCCAAAACCGAGCCATAACAACCCAAGCAACACCGGCCACAGTCATTGCCGTGCCAAGCTGCCATGCTTCAAGCCCGATAACGCGTGCAATGGGCGCAGCCAAAGCTGCAAATGCCATTAGCGCCATAGTACACACAAAGGTTTCGAACATAAGCGGTTTCAGGCTAAATGGAGCATCCGTTTGTGGCACGGTTTCATTATTTACTAGGTTACTCATTCTCTGTCCTTATGATTGAGGGTATTGCACAGTTTTTATGCCGCTCCCCACCTTCAGGACATATCGCTTTAAAGTGGTTATCGTCTATTCCTCTGGTGAGATTTTCGGCATGAAGCTGTAAGGATTTTTTATTTTTTATCGACAAATACATGCTAAATTCTTAATAAAAGGTTGTTGAACAAAATACTTATGAATAAAACGATAAAAACAAATAATGCTCAACGTTTCCCAAAACACTACCACGAATAAAAATCATTCTCAACAAAGCTAATACTTATCATTATATATAATGAAAATATTACTTGGTGGCTACATTCAAGATTAAATTGTAAAACCCTTGTTTTACAAAGATGACTGTAAAGCCCCTTTACGCAGTTACATAGCCTATGCATTCCAGAGCTGTGTATAGTATCCACCACGTGATAACAAGCAATGATGACCCCCCGACTCCACTACTTTTCCATCTTTAAGTACAATAATATTATCAGCGTTTACAGTGCTTGAAAGTCGATGGGCTACTGTGATCACGGTCCGGTTTTGTAAAAGATTACTCATTGCTTGGACGATGTCTGTTTGGGTGATGGGATCTAACGAAGCTGTGGCTTCATCTAATAACACAATAGGCGCATCTTTTAAGAGCGCTCTGGCAATTGCAATGCGCTGTCTTTGACCACCCGATGATAATAAGCCACTATCACAACGAACCATTGGTTTAACGGTTGGTACTAATTTCTAAACTGATATATATGCAAAGGTGGCGTTAACTGATTGTTCGCCACTTTTATTTTTAGTAACACGCTTAATTACTCACAAAGGTGGGCGCTAAATTAAGCCGAGCTTCTTTTGGCAGCACGTCAAACTGTTTTCTAAAGGCTACACTAAAATGACTAATATTGCTGTAACCCAATGAAATTGCCGTTTCGGTAACATTATGGTCTTTGAGTAGACTCATAGCTTTGTTCATTCTTGCTTCTTGGAAGCAGCCGTATACTGTGTTATCAAACAATGCTTTAAAACCTTGCTTAAGCTTACATTGATTTAAACCTACCTCTTTAGCCACGTTTGAAATCGTCGGAGGGTTACTCAGATCAGAGAGCAAAAAATCTCTTGCAGCAATAAGTTGCTTCTTTTCTCGAAATGAAACTTGGTTGCCGCTATCAACTGATTTTAGTGCGCTCAGGTGCCAATATAGATAATCTAGCGTCGCAGAATGTAATAACAAAGGACTTGCTTGTGGCTCTTTAATAAGTTGGTGAATACGGTTTGCACATGCATTAACTTTACCATTCGATCCACTTTGTTTTACAAAGAATGAGTGACGATTACTCAACTCTATGCAACAGAGTTCTTCACCAGCAAGCTCAGTAAGTAGTTCTGGCTTTATCATGATATCTAAATTGCAAAAATCATGGCTGTGATATGAACAAAATTTTTCACCTGCTGAAAAGCCAATATTGAAGTCTCCGCAGCTACATTGCAAAAAATGATTGCCTACAGTAGCTTCGAATTTTCCCGCAAGAATGCTGTTTAAATGAATATGTTGCGCATCACTAGGAAACACATGTTTAGTATCAGCAGGACCCATATCATCTGCTGTAGATAAGCTTACTGATAAGCCGGGTAACAACTGGACAAAGTTATGTGCACTTACAATTTGTTGCGATTTATTCGTCATATCTATTTCAATGTCACTGCACAAAGTCATTTTAAACCTTATCAATCCTAACTGGGCTGGCTGCACTCATTGCAAAGAGCTTTGAGAGTGCATTTTTAAAACTATATCACAACACCCCGCAGTTGATAATAATTTTCATTTGTAAATAAAGTTAAATTAACTCCTTTATTAATTCATCAAAAAATCGACTTAACTAAAAACATCTAGGGGCTTTAACTCTGCTTTTCATCGCAATCAGCTGTATTTTTAACCTTTGTTACTTTATAACAGTAATAATGCTGTTTAATAACAAGGAATAAAAATGAAATTACTCTCCCCTCTTGCACTGCTGGCTGCGATGAGCTTTTGCGGCATCGCGGCTCAAGCTGACAATACCTTACAACTTGAAAACGTATTCGATCTTGAATACGCCAATCAACTTGAAATGACGCACGACGCTAAAACCGTGTATTTTGTGCGTAATCGTATGGATATAAAGTCAGACCGTAAAGTCAGTAATATTTGGTCTGTCGATAGTAATTCAAAACAACTGCAACCGCTTACTTCTGGCGTGCATATGGATTATTCGCCGGTGTTATCTCCAGATGAAACGCGCTTAGCATTTATTTCAACGCGTGATGGTAGCAGTCAGATTTATGTGAAATGGTTAAAAACAGGCGCTGTTGCAAAAATAAGTAATTTAACCAAAAGCCCTGGCAGTTTACATTGGGCGCCCGATGGTAAAAAACTTGTATTCAGCCAGTTTGTATCAAGTAAAGTATCATCTCCTGTAAATCTTCCTGAAAAACCTGAGGGAGCTGATTGGGCAAAACCTGCGATGTTTATCGACGATGTTTATTATCGTGCCGATGGCGGTGGCTACACTAAGTCGGGCTTTAATCACTTTTTTGCTATTGATGCCAATGGCGGTAATGCACAGCAGTTAACCTCTGGCGACTTCAATCATGGTGGCTCGATAAGCTTTGCAGATGATGGTAAAAGTCTATATTTTTCAGCAAATCGTCACAATGAATATAAACTCAAACCAACTAACTCAGAAGTTTATAAGCTCAACTTAACCAACCTAGAAATAACCCAAATAACCGACAGAGTCGGCCCTGATAACCAACCTCTCGTTTCGCCTAATGGCCGTTACCTTGCCTATACTGGGTATGATGATAAACGCACTAATTATGAAAACACTCAGCTGTATATTCGTGATTTAAAATCAGGTGATACCAGCAGTCTAACGGCAGATTTTGACAGAAGTGTTGGGAAAATTAAATGGGCAGATAACTCAAAAGGTGTGTACTTTAGTTACGCCAGTGAGGGACAAACCGTGCTCGCTTATCAACCACGAAACGGTAAGCGTAAAATAGTGACTGAAAATATTGGTAGTGTGTCATTCGGTCGTCCATATTCTGGCGGCGATTTTGATATTAGTGATGATGGCGAAGTGGCAATTACTCTTGCCGATACACAGCGCCCGTCTGATGTCGCAATAATTAAACGAGGGAAAACTCAACGTTTAACAAAGCTAAATGATGATGCCCTTGACAATAAAAAGCTGGCAAAGGTAGAAGAAATTTGGCTTAAATCAAACCACGATAGTTTACCTATTCAAGGTTGGATTGCCTATCCTCCGGGTTTTGATAGCAGTAAAAAATACCCGCTTATTCTAGAAATTCACGGCGGACCCGTAGCTAACTATGGCCCTCACTTTAGTGCTGAAGTTCAGCTTTTTGCTGCCAAAGGGAGTGTCGTTTTATACATGAACCCACGTGGTAGTGATTCATACGGAAAAGAGTTTGCACAAACCATCCATCACAATTACCCAAGTAACGATTTTGATGACTTAATGACGGGAGTTGATGCACTAATTGCTAAAGGTTTTATTGATGAATCTAAACTGTTTGTAACTGGTGGTTCAGGTGGCGGTGTATTAACTGCATGGATTGTTGGCCATACTGACCGCTTTGCTGCGGCTGTAGTTGCAAAGCCGGTGATCAACTGGATCAGTTTTGTACTCACTGCTGACTTCTACCCGTTTTTTGCCGATTACTGGTTCCCAGGTAAACCATGGGATCATATTGAACATTACATGAAGCGTTCGCCCATCAGTTATGTTGGTAATGTTAAAACTCCAACGATGCTACTAACGGGTGAAGCTGACTACCGCACACCGATTTCAGAGACAGAGCAATTCTATCAAGCACTTAAGCTGCAAGGCGTTGATACCGCAATGGTGCGCATTCCTGATGCCTCACATGGAATTACAAAACGCCCATCAAACTTGATGGCTAAAGTGGCCTATATTCAATGGTGGTTTGATAAGCACAGTAAATAAAAAGCTTCTAAAGACTAGGGCGTGTTGACCTTTCGTGATTGATTTTGCAGCAGTATGTTTGGTATTTAGGCAAGGCAGAGCCTATGTAGTGTGGTTGTTCCCCATAAATAGGCGATAACGCAGTATAAATGCCAAACATGCGCTGCCCAAAGGGTTCCTCCTAGGGGCGATTGACTCTTTGTTGCTCGGTTTTTACTTAGCCCGCTAGGTTACAAACCTCGCGCCGCGATTAAATCGCCCCTAGGTTGAACAAATTTCAATCCACAAAGGTCAACGCGCCCTAGGTTTTAGGGAAAACCTAGCGCCATCATTTAGTAATTACAATTTATCTTTTACTAACTCGCACTCATTACTTTTTGTAAACCCCCTTTACAAAAAGTGAGTGCTCATTTACATATCATCAAGTTTATACAAATATCGGACTTTGTGTATAAATCGAGTTAGTAAAATTTCGGTTTATGACATTTTTTGGTCGTTGAGTTGGTAAAAAATCGGTTTGAGTCACTGTTTATGGCGTTTAAGTTGGTAAAAAAGTGGTTTGTAATCAGTTAGAGTTAGTAAAAAATCGGTTTATATTTTTATTTTTATGCTCAAAAGCGCAGCTAAACATCGCATTTTGTACCTGTGATACTAAAAAACAGCCATATTTTCCTCTTAAATATGCCATCAGCACTCAGCTGATAAAAATCTGATCCATAATCATTATAAAAATAGCAGCTAGTTAAATACTGATCTGTGCTTGGTTAAATACTGATCTGTACTTAGTTACATACTGAACTGTGCTTGGTTAAATACTGATCTGTACTTAGTAAAATACTGATCGGTGTATAAAGCGCATTAAAAAAGGGCCTAAGGCCCTTTGCAACATTGTTGGATTGGATTTTTATTGGTTATTAAACCTATTAGAATTGATTCATAGTGTTTGCTTCGCCACCGGCTTTAAGCGCATTCTCACCTGAAAAGTATTCTTTATGTGTATCACCCATGTTAGAGCCCGCTAAGTCCTGATGTTTAACGGACGCTTGTTCACGGCGAATTTCTTGGCGTTGAACATCACGTACATAAGCCAGCATACCTAAATCACCAAAATAACCTTCAGATAGAATATCAGTGCTTAGTGCCGCTGTATGGTATGTTGGCAATGTGATTAGGTGATGGAAAATACCAGCTTCACGTGCGCCATCACGTTGGAAGTTCTGTACTAACACATCAGCAGCGACTGCAAGTTCAGTGGCATCCATCTCTGGCGCCATCAGTGCTTTATTATCATCAATACTTGGGTACGCTGATAGGTCACGACCTGCTTCCTGCCATTCTTGGTACACTTGCTCACGGAACTTAAGTGTCCAGTTGAATGATGGTGAATTGTTATAAACTAATTTAGCATCTGGCACTTGCTCCTTAACACGGTTAACAAGTTCAGCAATCTGTTTTACATGCGGTTTTTCAGTTTCAATCCACAGTAAATCAGCGCCTGATTGCAGGCTAGTGATACAGTCTAATACCACACGGTCTTTTTCTGTGCCTTCACGGAACTGGAATAAACCATTATCAAGACGAGTTGGCTTGCACAACTGACCGTTCAGTTTCATGGCGGTATCACCTTCTTTTAAGTCTTCTACACCATTAATTGGCGTTGTTTCTAAAAAGGCATTGTATTGACTCGCCAAATCACCTGGGGTTTGTGATACCGGTACTTTTTGGGTAAGGCTTGCACCCAATGAGTCTGTGCGCGCTACGATAATGCCGTTATCAATTCCTAGTTCTAAAAACGCATAACGAACGGCGTTAATTTTTGCTAAAAAGTCTTCGTGCGGCACGGTTACTTTACCTGCTTGATGGCCACATTGTTTAGCATCTGATACTTGGTTTTCGATTTGAATCGCACAAGCGCCTGCTTCAATCATTTTTTTAGCGAGTAAGTAGGTCGCTTCTTCATTACCAAAACCAGCATCAATATCAGCAATAATTGGCACTACGTGGCTTTCAAAATTATCGATTTTATCAAGTATCGTTTGTACATCGCCGCCTGTTGCTTTGGCGTTATCAAGATCTTTAAATAAATGGTCAAGTTCGCGGGCATCAGCTTGCTTTAAGAACGTATAAATCTCTTCGATTAGGGCCGGTACAGAGGTTTTTTCATGCATACTTTGATCAGGCAGTGGACCAAACTCAGAGCGAAGAGCTGCAACCATCCAACCACTTAAGTATACATAACTGCGCTTAGTGGTTTTTTGGTGACGCTTAATTGCCATCATCATTTGTTGGGCAGTAAAACCGTGCCAGCAACCTAGTGATTGTGTGTATTGGCTAGTATCAGCATCATAAGCGGCCATGTCTTCACGCATAATGTCGGCAGTGAATTGTGCAATTTCTAACCCTGTACGAAAGCGATTTTGTAAACGCATACGACTTGCGTATTCAGGGTTAATTGCTTGCCACGTTTTACCTTGTGCTTGGCAAAGTGTTGCTAATGTATCTGTTTCACGTTGATAAGTAGTCATAATAAAAATCCTTTGAACGGGTTAAAACTAAAGTTTATATATGTGAGAGAGGCCCAAGAGCTCATGCTCCGTAGCGCTTACACCAACATTAGGCCGATTTATAAAATTTAGTAAATTTATAGTTGTTATGCTGGCTATACATTTTATGAATGGCCAAAAAGCATCCATGGCAATGTTTTTACGTTATGGTTAGCACATAAGAAATTTATGCATCGCGACCGTTTAAAGGATAGCAATTATGACAACCTCCTCTCACAACCAGTTTGGGTTAACTGTAAATAACCAATTAGCCGACTTTATTAATAATCAACTATTACCTGGTACAGGTATTAGTGAACAACTTTTTTGGCAAGGGTTTACTGACATTATTAATGACCTTAGCCCTATCAATCGTGCATTATTAGTTAAGCGTGAAGACTTACAACATCAAATTGATTGCTATCATTTAACCAATAAACACTGGGATGCTGCGCAATATCAACAATTTTTGACTGACATTGGCTATTTAGTTCCTGAACCTAATGATTTTTGTATTGAGACTGAAAATGCCGAGCCTGAGATAGCCCTTACCGCAGGCCCTCAGCTCGTTGTGCCAGTAAGCAACGCACGCTTTGCACTTAATGCAGCAAACGCGCGTTGGGGCTCGTTATACGATGCGCTCTATGGCACTGATGTACTAAGTGAAGAAGATGGCGCAGAGAAAGGCAATACCTATAATTCGGTGCGCGGCTTTAAAGTAATGGCCTACGCGAGACAGTTTTTAGACAAAGCCTTACCGCTTGAGAATGGCTCTCATATTGAAAGCACTAACTATTCAGTAGTAAACGGTCAACTCATTATCACCTTACGAGATAGCTCTCAAACAGGCCTAAAACAGCCAGAACAACTCACAGGCTTTCAAGGTGAAGCACAAAACCCTAGCGCCATTTTACTAATAAACCATGGTTTACACATTGAACTGCAAATAGATCATCAACACACTATTGGTCAAGCTGATAAGGCGGGTTTAAAAGACGTTGTACTAGAGGCGGCACTCACCACTATTATGGATTGTGAAGACTCAGTTGCCGCAGTAGATGGTGAAGATAAAGTGCAAGTTTATCAAAACTGGCTCGGCTTAATGAAAGGCACACTGATTGAATCATTTACAAAAGAGGGAAAAACCATTGAACGTACCCTTGCCACAGATCGTCATTATAATGGTGTAAATGGCAAACCTCTGAGCCTAAAAGGCCGTAGCATGATGTTTGTGCGTAATGTGGGCCATTTGATGACAAACCCAGCAATTCAAGATAGCCAAGGCAATGATGTATTTGAAGGTATAATGGATGCAATGATCACGGTAACCGCCGCACTGCATGACTTAAACGGGAATAGCCCTGTAAAAAACTCCACCGCAGCCAGTATTAATATCGTCAAACCCAAAATGCATGGCCCTGAAGAAGTTGCATTTACCAATACTTTATTTAGCCGAATCGAACAGGTTCTACAACTACCAACAAACACTATTAAGATGGGTATAATGGATGAAGAACGCCGTACCTCAGTCAACTTAAAAGCCTGTATAGAAGCGGCAAAACAACGCGTGGTATTTATCAATACCGGATTTTTAGATCGCACAGGTGATGAAATCCATACCTCAATGCAAGCAGGCGTCGTCCTACCAAAAGCAGCCATTAAGCAACAACCTTGGATCAGCGCTTATGAAGACAGAAATGTCGATATTGGCTTACAAACAGGATTAAGTGGCCGCGCTCAAATAGGTAAAGGGATGTGGCCAATGCCTGATAAAATGGCACTGATGATGGAGCAAAAAATTGCTCATCCACAATCAGGTGCCAATACAGCATGGGTGCCCTCCCCTACGGCAGCCACCTTACATGCTATGCATTATCATGATGTGGATGTATTTACCTGTCAAAAATCGATTTCGCAACGCCAACAGGCAAGCTTAAGCCAATTACTAACTCCTCCTTTGATGGTAGATGCAAACTCGCTAAGCAAAGAAGATATTCAAGCTGAACTCGATAACAACGCGCAAGGAATATTAGGCTACGTAGTACGTTGGATTGACCAAGGTGTCGGTTGCTCTAAAGTGCCTGATATTAACCACATAGGCTTAATGGAAGACCGTGCTACATTACGTATTTCGAGTCAGCATATGGCTAACTGGCTACAGCATGGGGTATGTACGCAAGCACAAATTGAGAATACGATGGCAAAAATGGCAAAAGTCGTTGATGGGCAAAATGAAGGTGATCCGGCTTATATCAATATGGCGGACTCAACCCAAAGCCTAGCAAACAGTATTGCCTATCAAGCAGCCCTAGCCCTTATATTAGAAGGCGTTAAACAACCCAGTGGCTATACTGAACCATTGTTACATTCCTTTCGTATAAAATACAAAGCAATGCAACAATAACTCCCCTTCGAGTTTATACCCAAACCACCTCAAGATGCGAGTTTCAGTTGGAATTTAAAGCGATTTAGGCAAGGCATTGATTGCAAGTAATAGTGGTTCTATTATTAAAATCAATAACGCAGTATAAATCGCTTTAAAACCAACCCGTTGGGCGTTTCACAGGCACTTACTCTCATCGTTGTTACTTCTTAAAAGGGACTGCCATTGTTGTAAAGTAACGCCTTGATATTAAGCCCCTGTAAAACGCTGAATTCTGCATCTTGAGGTGGCTTGGGTATATTTGTGTCATATAGCCAACCTTCGGGTTGGCTTTTTTTTGCTTATTCATAACTACAGTGAATGGCTAACATTCAGCAATGATTACCAACCAACAAAAAACGTATTAAAAGTACGGGGCTTTATAAATCATCGCGATACTTCAATGAGTAAACTCGTACTGGCAGTATGATATGAAATACCTTGAGCGCGGTGTTTCAGTTCCCATAGGTACAGGTTTATAAAATTCTTTAAGTGATTTGTCCACCACTGAGAATACACAGTTCACAGAAAGGAAATTAATGACTTTTTTACTTAAGCTTTCTCGGTGTAGCGCGCAGTGCACCCTGCCCTCGCTGGTAAAATAGACTTGTCGTGTATAAATGACTACAGGAGCGCGGTGGATATTACTTTTAAGAGAGTATTTTGCCACCGCGAATCTCATTGTCGCGAGATAAACTCGCTGCTACCTTTAACTAACAACCGTAGCGTTGTGATAAATGTTTTGTACGTCGTCGCAATCTTCAAGCATGGTAATAAACTTATCAAAATTAGCAATGTCATCTACATCTGTAATATCTATGTGTACTTGTGGTACAAACGTAATTTCGTCAACTTCGAAATTAATGCCTTCAAATGCTTCCTCAAGAGCTGTTTTTGCCTTAAAATATTCTGTATGCGGGGCAAAAACAGATACTTTACCGTCTTCCACTTCTACATCGGTTACATCAACATCAGCCATCATCAGCGCTTCAAGTACGACCTCATCGTCATCACCACTAAAACCTAATACAGCAAAGTGGTCAAACATATGGGCAACACAGCCTGGAGTGCCTATTTTTGAATCGGTTTTAGTAAACGGTAAGCGCACATCTTTAATGGTGCGATTAGGGTTATCTGTTAAGCAGTCAACAATTACCATGCAGTTACCAGGGCCATAACCTTCATAACGGGCTGTTGAATAATCTTCCCCTGCTCCGCCCGCTGCTTTTTCAATTGCTTTTTCGATTACATGTGCAGGAACTTGGTCACGCTTCGCACGCTCAATTAAACGCTTAAGCGATTGGTTTACTTCTGGGTCAGGCTCACCGTTTTTTGCAGCAACGTAAATTTCTTTACCGTATTTAGAATTAACTTTGGTTTTAGCATTGGCTGTTTTAGCCATTGAACTTTTGCGGACTTCAAATGCTCTGCCCATCTTACGCCTCTATTGTAAACTCGATATATTGAAAACATTTTAACAATTCACGCTGTGTTGGGCTAGTAGTTAAATGAGTGTCAAATAACAATTATAATGTTTCATTTCACATGGCTAATATTTAAAAACATTAAACAACACTCTATTTAACATAATAATAAATTATTGAACGCTGGAGTGTAAAAAAAGTAACTCTTGTTGATCTTCTCTCAACTGATTTATTAACTTAGGCAGTTCACTAAAGTGACGAAGAATGTAATCTGCTTGATTGGCATATAAAGGCATTTCATCAGGTGCGTATAAGCACGCTCTCATATTTGCATTATGTGCAGCTTGAATATCATAAAGATAGTCTCCAACATACAAGAGATTTTTCTGGTCTATATTCCACAGCGTGGCAATTGCATTTAACGCACTCGGATCGGGTTTCGGTGGGGCATCACTTCGCGTAAGTACCGTTTGTATTGGCAGCGGATTATTTTTTAATTTAATCGCCACAGCGCGGTCATAATTGCGTGTCACAATTGCCATTGGTATAGCAAGCTCTTTAAGCTGTGTTATAGCTTTCGCAACACCGGGTAGTAAATAGGCATGCTGGGCATCCATAAGCTCATGCTGGTGAACAATGTTCATTGCTTCTTCGCGCATATATGGTGACGGTAAAGTGGCTATATAACTGAGTAAGTCAACCTCCTCAGGGCAGCCTATTTGAGCTCTAATTAATGTAAAATCAAGATCAGATGACACTAAAGTCCCATCTAAATCAAAAATAACCCCTTCAACAGAATGATGATGATATGTGTTCATACATTTCCTTGTATCTGATGTTCAGCGTTGTGTTCGCATCTTAGTAACTTACTTTAAGATAGTGTACGTGCTCAAATATGAAAAGGAACAAATCTAAATAATTTAGGATAAAAAAACGCGCACAGAAGAAATGTGCGCGTTGGTTGGGGGAACAGTCACTAATTAATTAGTCAGAATCTTTCTCTTTCTTTGGAAGTGGCTCAAAGCGCGCTTCTAGCCACGTGTCGTCTTGGGTAAAATGCAAGGTCTTGACCTTACCTTTACCTTCAACATTTACCATATTTACTTGTGCAGGCCATAACTCTCTCAAAGCCCCATGGCTCATGCGTATTCCTTCAATCCCTTGCGGAATAGGTGCTTCTTGATAAACCCAAAAGAATTTACCATCAATTTGTGCACCTACTTTACGTAACTTCAAAGGAACGCCTGCTAAGGTTTTCAAAGCAACATGCGATTCAATATATTCAGCAAAGCGTTGTTGATCTTTTTTGTTACTAATAATGTCTGCATTGCCCGCAAATAAATGCTCTACTGCATGTTCGGTATCATGTAAATAAAAACGATGCATTAATTCAATATTATTAGTGCGTTTATTGAATAAAACAGTTGTTACAGACGCTTTTAATTGATGTGCAAAACTGGGCGCTGCAATTAAAAAACATAAGGCAACAAGCAAGAATCGCATTATTGTTGCTCCTCATTAGCGTCTTTCGGCTCATCTTTTTTTAGCTCAGTTTTAATATCCTGCATGATATCGCGGCTAACTTTGGCTTTACTTTTATCACGCTTATACACTTCGATTCGTGATGGAATAATGCGACGAGGGTAATTGTTGTTCTCAACATCAACGTCCGCAGTTTCCCAGCGAGGGTCAACCGTTACAGATACCAAAGGCTTGTTTTTATCGGTAATAATAAGCTTTTGTACGTGCTTGTGATTACGACGCCAAATTTCCGCCGGGATTGCACGCTCTTCTTTGCTACCATCTTCATACGTTAACTCAAGTAAGATCGGCATAACTAAGCCACCTAAGTTTGAAAATTCAAGTACATAATAGTTTTTATCTTCTGCAACAGCGCGATCTAGAACTTTGCGTTCCCACGGCTTCAAGCCTTTTAAAAATTTGTTGTACGAGTTACGCTCTTTGTTGGTCACTGTAAAACGATCGTTTTCATCATAAAAATCGGTCACATCTGTGTTTTCATCAACCCACAACTTTTTACCTTCCGCTTTATTTCGTTCAATAAATAGTGGTGTAGGCTTAGCCGCTTCAATATCACGCAAGCGATTAAAATCGATATCTGGGTTCTTCGTGTCTAAACGCAGCTGATATACTTTATCTAACGAAATATCAACATGATCAGTCGTAAAGAACCAACCACGCCAGAACCAATCTAAATCAACACCTGACGCTTCTTCCATAGTCCGGAAAAAATCAGCTGGGGTAGGGCGCTTATACTTCCAGCGCTGGGCATATTCTTTAAAGGCAAAATCAAATAACTCGCGACCTAAAATCACTTCGCGCAGAATGTTCAGTGCAGCAGCAGGTTTAGTATAAGCGTTAGGGCCTAAACGTAATACACTATCTGACTGAGTCATTACAGGAACTTGGTTTTCAGATTTCATATACGCGACGATATCACGCGGTTCAACACCCCATGGAATTGTTGGATCCCACTCACGACCTGCAACACCATCTAAAAAGCTGTTTAATCCTTCATCCATCCACGTCCATTGACGCTCATCTGAGTTAACAATCATTGGGAAATAAATATGACCCACTTCATGGATAACCACGCCGATTAAAAAGCGCTTTTCGGCTTGAGAATAAGTACGCGTACCATCATCTTGTAACTTTGTACGCGGGCCATTAAACGTGATCATTGGGTATTCCATACCGCCAACAGGGCCATTGACTGACTGCGCTACAGGATATGGATAATCAAATGAATAACGAGAGTACACATCCATCGTATGGATCACTGATTCTGTTGAATATTTTTTCCATAAATCGCCCCCTTCTTTAGGGAAGAATGACATCGCCATTACTAATGGCTGCTCTTTGCCTCCTTGTTGGTAACCTTTGGCATCCCACATAAATTTACGCGAAGAAGCCCATGCAAAATCACGCACGTTTTCAGCTTTAAAGTGCCATGTTTTGGTTTTGTCTGAGCCTTCTTTTTCGTTCTCTAGTGCTTCTTCTTCAGTGACGATAAAAACTGGCCGTTTTGCTTTTTCAGCTTCTTTTAAACGGTTACGTTGAGTGCGGGTTAACACACTGCTGGCGTTATCAAGCTTACCCGTTGCCGAGACGATGTGATCAGCAGGAACAGTGATCTCAACATCATAATCACCAAACTCTAAGGTAAACTCACCACTGCCTAAGAAAGCTTTATTAGTCCATGCTTCATAATCAGTGTAAGCAGCTAAACGCGGAAACCACTGCGCAAGTAAAAATATATCATTGCCATCTTTTTCAAAGTGCTCGTAACCAGAGCGTGCACCTACGGCATCTTCTTCCACAATGTTGAAAGCAAAGTTCATACTAAATTCAACATCTTTACCCGGCTTAAGTGGCTCATTTAAGTCAATACGCATAAGGGTATCAACAACCGTTACTTTTAGTGCTTTACCGTTATCGTCTTTTACATCAGCAACGGTAAAACCTAATTCGTTATCACCCATAAATTGTTGACGACGCAATTGGCCTAAGCTCAACTTTGCTGGTTTTTGATCTGGGCGACCTTGTAATTTATTTGTATTAAAAGTTGATGTGCGCTCTGCAATTGAATCGCTTTTAAAAATATTTTGATCCAGTTGTAACCATAAATACTTTAAAGTGTGTGGTGAGTTATTTTTATATTCAATCGTTTGACTAGCCGTTAAACGGCGCTTTTTTTCATCTAACTTTACATCAATATCGTAGTTAACTTCTTGTTGCCAATAATTTTCAGCAGGAGCACCGGCTGCATTGCGATATACATTTGGCGTAGGCAATGCCTCATCAAGTTGGCGAAACTTATCAACAAACGAACCCTTAGTTTGCTCAACTGACGACGCCATTACAGTACTTGAAAGTGCCAGAGGTACTAAGAGTGCACCCAAGGTCATCACTGCTTTTTTCATAATTGTTCCTGTTAATTTTGTGTAATGTTACTGTGTCAAAATTGCATACACTATTCAATCTATTAGCGATAAACCCACGCATTTATAGGGTAAAAAATAATGTATTCCTAAATCTCTTACTTTTACAATAATATTGGTATCGTAAAGGGGGTTTACAGTCATAGATTCATGCAAATGTTTTACTGTTAGTACAGAAGCAAACTTGAAATCAGAGCAACTTGAACACGTTTTTGTAAAAGGGAAAGTATGAGATTTTACATCGTAACAAATGATCGTATTGCTACAATTCCAGCGCAAAACGCTCAACTGAATAAATACAAAAAACAGGCTTTAAATTCATCGATATTGCCGATTAATACGATGAAAATGATGCATTAAATCGTATACCTAAATATAAGAAAGTAGATACAATGTGGCTTGTTTTATGCAGTATTTTAGTGCTTTTAAGCCTAATTTCGGCTATTTATACGTTAATTACAAAATAGTGAAGTTTTTAGTTGATCTTTATAGTCATTTGTATTTAAAATCGCCCACTTTTTTGATTTGAGGGGTAAAAGAGCACAGCTTTTTCCTTCAAAAGTGTTTCGAAATAATGCAGAAAATGCGGTGGTCATATGGATTTTTATATCCTAAAAAAACAACAAGAACTAATTGCAATACCAGCCGACGAACAAAGCTGTAAACAATACTTAGACTCTGGGTATTTTTATATTGATAAAGTAGCGGCCTGCAACGAAACAAATGCATTAAAAGTGTTGCAGTCAAAACAAACTAAAGCACTCAAGGTGCCATTAATTATGGCTTTATTTGCTTTACCTCTTGTTCTTTTTGCTTGGTACAGCCTAAGTAATTAAAGATTAAGCTTTTCACCCTTGCATCTTAATATAGCTTGGGTATATTGACGCTCTTAACCGTTTTTAAGAGCGTGACATGAAAGTTTTACATACCTCAGATTGGCATTTAGGCCAGCATTTCTATGAACACAGCCGTAGCCAAGAACATCAACAATTTTTTAATTGGCTGATTGATACGCTCGCTAACGAAAACGTCGATTTATTACTCGTTTCAGGTGATATTTATCACACAGCAACGCCTGCAGCGAGTGCTGAAAATCAGCTTTATCAATTTGTAAAAGACGTAAAAAAACGCTGCCCTAATTTACATATTGTTATTATTGCTGGAAATCATGACTCAGCAAACAGAATTATGACCGCACAGCCGTTACTTGCCCAATTTGATACCCATGTAGTAGGGCGCTTTGATGTGAATAACCCAGATGGGGTGGTCATTCGTTTGAACACTGATTTTATCAACACTCATATCATTGCTATGCCCTTTTTACGCGCAAGTGATGTTAGCCTCCTCAGCAACAATGAAAACGGCCAAGATTACGCTCAGGGCATTGCTAAGGCCTATCAGCTTAGCACTGAATGCGCATTACAAGATAAACCCGCTATCACACCTTTAATCGTGATGGGGCACTTACATGCCAAAGGCGGGGATATCTCCAGCGACTCAGAACGCAATTTAGTCATTGGCGGTGAAGACGCTGTCACTGCACAGGTATTTAGTACCAATGCAGACTACGTCGCACTTGGGCATCTACATAAAGCACAGAAAGTGGCTAAATCAGATTTTATTCGTTACAGTGGCACACCAATGCCTATGTCGTTCTCAGAGCGTCACTATCAACATCAAGTCTGTCTTATTGAATTTAAAACCAGCGAAAAAGGGACTATCGAAACCACTGTAAACCCCCTTTACATTCCACGTACAAATGACGTTATTTTACTGCCCGAAGGTGATTGCGTGCCCCTTGCGCAATTATGTGAGCAAATAACCGAGCTGGACTTAAGTAATCATGCTCATGCCCCCTATTTACGAGTGAAACTCAGCGCAGGTGACACCGATACCACCTTTAGAGAGCAAATTGAGAATGCTCTAGAGAATAAAGATATACACTTTTGTGGCATAGAGCGTGTTCGTCAAACAAATAAAGAGCACAACACACCGGTATTTGAAGACTTAACGCAAGTAGAAATGCTCAACCCGCACACACTATTAGAGCAAGCCTTTGCAGCAAATAAAGATTTAGCGGGTGAAGAAGTATCAAACGAACTTAAAAGTCTACTAACTAATGTAATTGCTGAGCTTGAGGAGCAAGAACAACAATGAAAATCCTCGCGGTACGAATTAATAATTTAGCATCAATCGTCGATGCACAAATAGACTTTGAAAGCGCGCCTTTGAAAGACGCGGGCTTATTCGCAATCACAGGGGATACCGGCGCAGGTAAAAGTACAATTTTAGATGCTATTTGTTTATCTTTATATGCTAAAACCGCACGTTTAGGTGGCGACCATGGTAATAAAGTCGAGTTTCAAGGTGACAATATTAGACTCAATGACGCCCGTAATTTATTGCGCCGTGGAGCAGGGCAGGGCTTTGCAGAAGTTGACTTTATAGGCCAAGATAAACAACGTTACCGTGCTCGATATGAAATAGCCAGAGCAAGAGGCAAAGCAAACGGTAATTTAAAAAGCGCAGAACACACGCTATTTAGCCTGCCAGATGAGTCTTTACTTGTCAGTAGTAAAAGCGCTACCAGTAAAGAAATTGAGCGCATTATAGGTTTAAGTTTTGAGCAGTTTTCGCGTGCGGTATTATTGGCACAACATGAGTTTGCCGCTTTTTTAAAAGCCAGCGCAGATGAACGCGCACAGCTCTTAGAGTGCCTAACGGGTACCGATAAATTTAGTTTAATTGGTAAACGTATTTATGAGCGTCATAAAGAGCAACTCAGTAAATTAGAAATACTAAAAGCAAGCGTAGCTAGTTATACACTATTAACAGATGAAGAATTGGCAACAAAAACAACCGTACTTGCTGATTTGAAAAAACAAATTGAATTAGCGAAACAAGACTTAGCCAACACCGAACAAGGGATTAATTGGCATAAACAAGCCAATACATTAGATAAAGCCCTACAGGCTGCATTACAAAACCAACAACAAGCAAACAACGCGCTTGAACTTATTGCTCAAAAAAGTGAGCAAGCAAAACAGGCACAAAGTACACTTGAAATTAAAGATAATCGCCGTCGTTTTAAAGATTTAACAGTTCAAAATACAGAGCTAACAGCTAAAATCAGTGATTTAAAAAAAATTGACCACGCAGCATTAATCACGGATCTTGCTAGTACATTAGAAACACACAGCGATACGCTAAAAACGGCGAAACAACAAAAGCAAAGTGCTGAACCAGTTATAGCTAAAGCACGCGAGCTCGACAACAACATTGCGATACAAGCACAAGCAATTACAACCATCACTCAGCAAACCGAAAAAGAACAAAAACAACTAACTCACTTACAACAGCAACATAAAAAAAACCACACAGATCATAATGAGGCTGTAAAACTCACAGAAAAACACCAGCAATGGCTAGAACAGCACAACCAACTCAAGCAATTAGCCAGTGATTGGAATTACCATAAACACAGTTTTAATCAGTTTTTAAGTGCTAAGCAGCAATTAAGTATAACAACAGAGCAAAGCCAAAAGTTAAAAAACGAGCAAATAGAGCAAACCGAGTTACTCGCCAAACATAATGAAAAAGTTACGTTTAATGAGCAAGCGCTTATACACGAGCAACAAAAACTAAATCAATTAAATACGCAACAAAATGAATTTAATATTGAGCATTACGACGCCCAACTTAAAGCGATTGATTATTTAAAAGAGCAGCGTGAACGTTATAAACAATTTAACCTTGAGCTTAAGCAAAGTACGCAGCAACAAAGTTCGACTGCAGCAAAGCTTGCCCAAAGCCAACAAACACAAACATCGCTTAAACAAAAACTAATTCAATGCGAGCAAGCGCTTAAACACAGTGAATACGCACTGAATCAAGCACGCCTACGTGCCAGCGAAAATGTTGAGCATTTACGCACGCAACTAGCACCCAATGAGCCATGTGTAGTCTGTGGTGCAACCGAACATCCATTTGCCAATAACCAAAACCAGCAATTTGATAATTTAATAACTGATTTTGAAAACAACTTTAACAACGTTAAGCAACACTATGATCATGCTTTAACTGAGCTTCACCAACATCAAACACAGCATGCCGTCTTAGTTGCCGAGCATACTCAGCATAGTCAAGCGATACACACTGCACAAAACAAGCAACTTGAAATTAAAAACATCATGCAAGCGGCCCGCAGTGAGTTGAATGAGCTTACCCCTGAGCAACTTAATACCACATACACACAACTTAGTGAGCAAAAAGCACACTATTTTGAAACTCAAAAAACACAGCGCAGCTTACAAGAGAAAGTAAATCAGCTGCAAAGTACATTAAAAACAGAGCAACAAACTCAACAAGTTTTACACACTAAGCATGTTGATTTAACCAACCAACAAAACCAACTTAGCAACAAGTTGGACGAACTAAATACACAAATTAATGAGCTGAGCACAGCGCTTAATTCGCAGTTTGAAAAGGCCGAGTTTTGGCAGCAATTGCAAAATAACACATTAAATTTAACTGACTTAAATCAGCAAGTAGAGCAATTTCAGCACGCCCAAGAACAGCTAGAGCAAAGTCAAAAACGCCGTGATGCTGCGGATCAACAAATACAACAATTAACCCCACTTATAACCGATGCTGAGCTAATACTAAAAACACTCAATGACGACTCAAGCACAGCTCAGCAACTGCAAAGCACAACGCAAAGTGAACGTTTAGCGCTATTTAATGGGGAACACATTAGTGCAGACGACTATCTGGCAAAACTAACAGCTCAACAAGAACAATGCCAAACACAGCTTAATGAGAGTCAAAAAGCCCACGATAACGCAATTAAAAAGCGCGACGAACACGCTATAAGCCTTAAGAACGATGAACAACGCCTACTTGAAAATACTCAAGATCAAGTTTCACTTAGTGATCGTTATAATGAATGGTTTGCTGAATTTAAAACCCTGTACGTTGATGCTAGCCATGCACAGGTCGAAATTTTACTAACTCTAAGCGGTGAGGATATTAAAGCGCAATTAACACAACACGCGCAATTAACCCACGCTTTAGTTGATGCCAACGCCGCATTAAAGCAGCAGCAAAATGCACATGCGCAGCATCAAAATAACGATAAACCAAAGCATGATCATAGCGAGCTTGTTGAGCAATTAAATAGTATAAACGAGCAATTAACAGCGCTACACAAGTCACAACTTGAAACCAATACGGCGCTTGAGCAACACAATCAAAATAGTCATCTACTGCAGAGCAAACAAGCTGAATTGATCACATTACAAGCGCAGGCACAGCAGTGGCATTTACTAAACAAAGTACTCGGTGATGCAACAGGTAAAACCATGCGTAATTTAGCGCAAACACAAACACTAAAAATACTGCTTCATTATGCAAATAGCCACTTACGCACTTTGAACAAGCGCTATGAGCTCACTGCAATTGATCAAACTTTAGATATCGCTATTGTTGATAAAGATATGGCAGATGAAAAACGTTCGGTAAATACTTTATCAGGCGGGGAGTCATTTTTAGTTTCCTTGGCATTAGCGCTTGGCCTTGCATCGCTGTCATCAAACAAAGTTAGCATTAACTCTTTGTTTATTGATGAAGGCTTTGGTACGTTAGACAGTGAGACTCTTAGTATTGCCATGGATGCACTCGATTCATTACAAGCACAAGGTCGCAAGGTGGGAGTTATTTCTCATGTAACACAAATGACTGAACGAGTTGCCACACAAGTACACGTCGCTAAAAAGCCTGGTGGTTATTCAACTATTTCGATTATTTAAAGGATTGATACTATGCCAACATTTACCAATGACGAAGCAACTGAGTATGACTCACGCATAACCCGACTCGTCCCAGGTTATGATTTACTCCATAGCACCACCGCGGCACAGCTAAAAGCAACGCTGGGCGATCACGCGCATATTTTAATCGTAGGTTCTGGCACAGGCAAAGAAATCGCACAGCTTGCTACACTTAACCCAACATGGCGTTTTACCGCGCAAGATATCTCAATTGATATGCTTAACATCGGCCAACAGCGCTTCGCAGATATGGGCATTAGTGAACGCGTGACAATTCATGTAGGGGATGTGGCAACGTTAACAGACCCTGTAGATGCTGCAATATGTTTGTTAGTACTACACTTTTTAGCTGACAATGGCGATAAGAAAACCATGCTAAAAGCAATTTCTAAACAGCTAAAACCGCAAGGGCAACTATATCTAGGCGACCTAATGCGCCCAGAGACGACCTTTGAACGTGATGCTCAGTTTATATTATGTCAGCAGTTGGGCTTAACTGAAGTGGGTATCGAGCGAATGAAACATAATTTTGAGCATGAGTTTTTTGCTCTAGATAGAATGCGTTTAGCCGATCTACTTAATGAGTCTGGTTTCAACACTGCAAAGCTGTACTTTAAAGCGTTAAGCTTTAGCGGTCATGTTATACAAAAACGCTAATAATGGCACTGGGTTAGTCCATGTTTAATAATGTCGGCTAACCCCTGTTATCATATAGGTTACAGTTAACGCATTGTTCAGCAGGAAATAAGAGATTGATTTTTAAGTGTAATTTATTGTTATTAATCTTTGTACCCAATAAACTTGCAACCTAGAAAAATACTGTTACGCTATATATTCATCTTTTACAGGACGTAAACCAATGAATAAATGGATTTTTTTAATCATCCTAGGTTTTAGTAGCCAAGTAAATGCAACAACGCATACTGAATGTAAACTACTAAAAAAAGAACGTACATCCATATATCAGCAGCTAAACCAAAGTGCGTTACTCGTTAACGTCCAGCAATTAAAAAAACGTCACGCGATCCTTACAGCCAGTTTGTCCCAGCATTGTAATAAAACGACACCAAGTAACGCACGCATGACTTTGCCTTTAGTAGATAGCGTTAATACGTATGAAAAAAAACAAACAACCTTACAAGAAGCATTTCATTTATTACCCTCTAGCTGCGATTCTGCCACACTTATAAGGAATGCCCATTGGTGTAATACACAAAAAAAACCTCTATCGACAGCAAAAGTAAGCACAATGATAAAGCAGATTGAAATAGAATCAGATGACCACATTTTTAATATTTCACACTCATTTGAAAGCGCGACAATAACGACTATTTCACCATCTAAAGTTAAGCAACTAAGCCAAAATAACTTATTTCATAACGCAATTATTGTTGTCGCCGGGCTATTTTTTCTAAGTGTGGCCATATTACTAGGATTGTGTTGGCGACAAACACGTTCAAATAACAATACCTACTTTATATTTAGACCTTAACAGATAATTCTGTAGCGGCAGATAGTTGCCGCACTCATGCTTAATAAAGATTAACCGCTTTGCAAGCAACCTTACTGATACCCTCCTACTGTCCAATACTAAGTAACTTTGCCCACGGACTCGACCTATCCTCTAAGTTTTTTCCCAATTCATCTGGAGCAATGCCTCCTAATAAAGCATTTTTTTGATCTTCTAACTGCGCTGTAAACCCTTTAATTGCATCAATAAAATCTTCTTTATCTGTTGCTAATAATGACTGAGATTCTTTTATATCATTTTCAGCCAGGCTTAGCATTTCTTGGCGAAGCCCCAATTCTTTATAGGCTAAAAAATCAATCCCTAAGGAATTAAACAAAGCAGCTTCGCGCATTTCATCTCGTTCAATCACCACTTTTATAGGGACTTCCATTATTTCTTGAATCGACAGCTTATAAAAATCTTGCTCGTAAGTCCGTGTATCGGGGTTTTTCTGTAACTGAGCACGAACTTCATATTTAATATCTTGATAAAGCGCCTTGGCTTGTTCAGACACGTTCTCATGGTTATTGGCAACATTAACAGCCATGTCGACTTTAACCGGCTTAGGTGCTTGTGCGTGCTGTAGTTTTTGAGAAAATTCTGTGTGCTTATTGATGCTACTTGTATGAGAGTAATCCGCTGTTGGGTTAATAGCCGCATACCCAGCTATCGCCTTGATCATTGAGATTGAAGACATAATAAATCCTTGTTGTGTGTTCCCCCTCTGATACAGCAATTTCAATACCAGCTTTAAAAAAAGTCTAATATCTTAAACGACCAATCTATATTCATTCCTACCCAAAGGTGCTTATTCTGCAGTTTACGTATAAAGTGATATTTAGCATTAAATAGATCCGCGTTAATAAAGGGTATTGATATGGAAAACTTAGGTTTTATTTTCGGAATTATAGGGATGTCGATGGGCCTTGCTGGCTTTATATTTAGCATCGTAGCAATGTCAAAAATAGATAAACTTGAAAGTAAACTCAAGCAACTTGATGTCTTAAATCAAGATTTTAAGTTGGACTAGCGCGGGTATTCATGATGTTTAATAAAGATAAACAGGCCTTAATAGTTACAATTAAGGCCTGAATCTAACCAGCATAATGCAGAGAAAGTGCTTAATACTTCCTCCGTTGCATTTTTACAAGTAATTAAAAATTAGTCATCCGTTTTTAATTGCTTAGCGCGCTCCTCTGCGGCAATTAATTCAGGTGATTTTGGTACAATTTTTTTAGGCTCAATTGTTGGCTTTTCATTTGAATCAGGTGCCCAAGTGGGATCTAAAGATAAGTTGGCAAATGGGTTCGCTTTTTTAGCTTGTGGATCAGCCTTTGTTTCAACTGCTTTTTGTTGCTCTGCTACTAATTCATTGTTTAATGCGGTAAGTGCTTGCGCAACTTCATCATTTTCAGCCATATTTTCGGTCTCAGCATTTAATGCAGTAACAGCTTCAACGGATACCAATGGCTCATTTTTAATCGGCTCAACAACGGTTGTCGCAACAGGCACCTCATGTGAGCTTGAAACTTCAGGGTGAATGTTTTGCGGCTGGGTAGGCTGGGTATCTTCAGTACGCTCACTAGGCGTGTCACTTGGCTTCGCCTCATCGGACTCAATAGGCTCTTTAGTTGGTTCACTCTTTATAGGTTTAGTCCCAGGTAAAGGCGCATTAGGATCAAATATGCGAATTTCTGGCTCTTCAAAATCATGTTCATTTTTAAAAATACGTTGGGTTAGATCAATACGGTTGACTGTAGGTTTTTCTACCGGTTCATTAGGCGTAATTGCAGGCACACAGTTACTGACTTCTTGTGTGTCTGTAACAGGCTCGACTGATATTGGTTTAATAGTAGATTGAGGCGCTTTTACTGGTGTAGTTAATTCAGGCGCTGGCGTTATTGGCTCAACCGCCGTTTTATTTTTTTCTCGTATACGAAAAACGATAAATGCAGCTAATAACAATACACCTAAAAGCAACATCGTAGGAATTAATAATGATGCTGATTCTGTTTGTTGACTTTCAACAACGGGGGGGACATATTTCACAACAGCTTGTGTCGGTTCAGTTTGAACGGTTAGCGGTTCAACTGTTTCTGCATTGTTTGTTTCTGCATTGTTTGTTTCTGCATTGTTTGTTTCTGCATTGTTTGTCTCTTCACTTATGTCAATAATTGCGGGGGTGCTATCTTTTACTTGTTCTAGTGTATCATTGCTATTTACTGACTCCGCTTGTGCACTATTAGCTGCACCCGCTTGAGTGTCAAGGGGGTTTACAGTAACTGTTTGTGTTACTTCTTCTGTTAAAACTTCTATTGGTTCAACAGTCGCTGAAGTATCAGCATGAAAAGTCGGTTCATCTATTACATTCGACTTTGCCGATTCTTGTTTTTCAACTTGGATAGGCGGCGCTTTGCTGCAATTTTTTTTGTAGTCTCTGGCAGCATTGCGGTAACTTTGGCTACTTGTATTATCTTTATGTTGCTGCATTTGCTGCTTATACAAAATACATAAAGCTTCACTGTATTTAGCAAAACTATTAAAACTACAAGTGAGTAAAAAAAATAAGCTAAGTCGTATAAATAAGGTCATCATTAATCTATTAAAGCAAAATAACACAATGACCCCAGTTTAATAGCACTGAAGAAATTAATCTAGCCACGTATTGCTTATTCTATCACCATCAACGCGCGATACTCATCGTAAGCAAATTGATCAGTCATACCACTAATATAGTCTTGGATAAGCCTACACCTGTAATAAAACTCGTAAGCCAATACATGATCAGGCTCTGCTTGCATTGCGTCAATGGCTTGTGAATAGCTGTTCAAATGCTTTTTAGATAGCTTTTTAAGTAATCTAGTTTCAATTAAAAAGCGTTGGTCGCCTTTAGTAACCCGTTTAAAATCGTCATGGCTTAATTGTAATAACGGCTTATAACAATCAAGTAAGCCATTAATAATGCGATAACCTTGTAACTCAAGTTTTTCAACTTCTTTATGAGAAAAAACATGTTCTAAAGCAACCTGTTTTAGCGTTTTAGTTACCGCATGTAAATGACTTCTATCTTCTAATAGTGCTTGATTGAAATCGCCATGAAATACCGCTTCAATATTGTTTATAAAGCGCTTAGCTGCATAATTTACAAGTGGATGTAACAATGAAACGCGTAAATATATAAAAAACTCACTATTAAAATTATAGGGTTGTTGCGCCGCCTTCTCTAACGCATAATTTACTGCTTTTTCAACCATCAGCTGATGTTCACCATCATTAATAGCAAAGTTTATTAGCGCTTTTTTATAATGCAACTTGAGTTTTTCGCATAATAACTCAACGCTTATAATGTCTTTCTCAACGGCATCTTCAATATCTGCCAGACAATATGAAATATCATCTGCCGCTTCCATTATGTAACTCGCTGGGTGGCGACACTGTGGGTCTATTTCAAGTGCCTTTTGCAATGATTCTACAAAGTTTTTTTCGCTAAAGTAAAAACCCACTTTTTTCATTAAATAATTTTTGCTCTGAGGAATATCTGCTTTTTGCATTGTGGCGGGACGAGTGTATTTTAATATTCCTGCCGTTTGGCTGTACGTTAAGTTTAGACCAAGCAGTGAATGAACAATACGAATACCTTGTGCATTGCCTTCAAAATTACATACATCTTGCGCTAAGTGCTTAAATATAACACCAATACCTGTGTGCGGATCTGCACAGCGCTGTGGTATCAATGCAGTGAGGTTCTTGTCAAACCAATGATTAATTGCTGCTTCACCAAAATGTCCAAATGGAGGGTTACCAATATCGTGCATCAGGCAAGCCATTTCGACCAAACTTTCCAAGGGGCGCTCTAAATCTATTAAACCAAACTCACGCTGCTGCTGATCGCTTAAGTAATTAAAAATACGCTGCACGATAAAGCGGCCAACTTGTTGTACTTCAAGCGAGTGGGTAAGTCGAGAGCGCACCGCAGCATTGCGCTCTAATGGAAAAACCTGCGTTTTTTGCTGCAACCGACGAATAGCAGCGCTGTTAATTATACGGCCACGGTCGCTTTCAAGCGCAGTTTGTAAATTAGGTGTGGAGCGAACTTCTCGAGCGGGGGTTATTTTTTTAGTAAAATCGATCATAGTAGTTCCTTCTTAAAGTCTTTTTAAATTAACAGCTTTATCCAACAATTCTAAATTAATACGTTATATTTATAAAAAAATATCGTTAAACTCAGCAATTATAAATTTTTTATTACCGAACGGAAAAATTATGAAGTGGCTCATCCATCTCTTGCTATTAACTTTTTTAGCTTTTAGCTCCTTAACTATAAGTGCTAAAACCGACAATACTGTCGTACTTATCTCCCTTGATGGCTTTCGCTGGGATTATATTGAAAAACACAGCGCACCCAATCTAGCAAAAATGGCGGGTTCTGGTGTACGTGCGAAAAAAATGCGCCCTGTGTACCCAACTAAAACATTTCCAAATCACTTGTCGATCATAACCGGTTTACTTCCGATTAATCATGGTATTGTTGATAATCGTTTTTGCGATAGTGACCGTAATGACTGCTACAGCATGGGCAAAGGATTAAAAGATAGCACATGGCTCAAAGGCATCCCTCTTTGGAATTTAGCCTCTATGCAAGGGCTAAAATCTGCCACCTATTTTTGGCCAGAGTCGGATGCGCGCTTTAACGGTATGACCCCTGATTACTTCTACCATTATTCAAAACATAGTGATTACCAACAACGTATTGATCAAGTGATTCAGTGGCTAGAGCTACCTAAAGCACAGCGCCCACGCCTTATTGTTAGTTATTTTTCATTGGTCGATAGCATGGGTCATGAATATGGCCCTGATGCAACACAAACCCGAGATGCTGTTCATCAGTTAGATGAGTTAATGGGTCAGCTACAGTCACGTATTGCACAGCTGTCGCTTAATATTAATTTAGTGATTGTTTCTGATCATGGTATGAGTGCGGTTGAACCACAGCAAAGTATTGCCCTAAGCAGCCTACCTAAAGATGAAAACTTTATGGTTAAAAATACTGGCCCACGCGTGCTCTTCTATGCAAATAAAGACAGTAAAGCCGATATTCCAGCTTATAAAGAACGTTTAATGAATGCCGCAAAGGGCCGCTATATTGTGCTAACCGATGCACAGCGTAAGGGATATCATTATCAAAATAATGGCCGTACTGGCGATATTATTTTGCAAACTACCGCTCCACGAGTATTTTCAAATAAAGGTAAAGTAGATTACCTTGGCACCCATGGCTATGCCTACACTGATGATATGGCTGCAACTTTTATTGCTAATGGCCCAGCATTTAAACAAGGCTTATTATTAGATGAAGTCAATAATCTTGATATTTACCCGCTGATAGCCAAAGTCCTCGGAATTAAAATACTCAATAAAATCGATAGTGATGGGACAACCTTGTGGCCTGCGTTAGTAGAGTAAGCCGCTTATTGTTACGTTAAAGCTCTGATAGCGATTTAATCGCGAGAGCTTAGCTCAATGAGAATTGAGTCAAGCCCTCGCGTCCTTAGAAAACCCTTTATACCCAAGCCACCTCAAGATGCCGTTTCAGTTGGAGTTAAAAGCAATTTAGGCAAGGCATTGATTGCAAATAATGGTTGTTCCCTTGTTAAAATCAATAACGCAGTATAAATTGCTTTTAAACCAACCCGTTGGGCGTTTCACAGGCGCTTACTCTCATCGTTGTTACTTCTTAAAAGGGGCTGCCATTGTTGCAAAGTAACGCCTTGATATTAAACACCTGTGAAACGCTGAAGTCTGCATATTGAGGTGGCTTGGGTATAGACAGGACATGTTTTATCTTTGTGCTCCATTGTCGTCTGTTTATGAAATAACCCTGTCTGATTTTCTTAGTTTGCTGCCACCACCATATTTGAATAATACTTGCTGATAACATTACACGGTGGTTAATTCCTACGTTATAAACTCTTTATAATCCGACAATAAAATAAATTGTAAACTAGGTTAATTGATTGTTACCAGATATTGTGCCTATAATAGCACATAGCTAGGTGATGTATCGTTTAACCCCATTAAGGATTGACCAATGAATATTAAAAAATCTATAACATTGGCTGTGATGACAGCGTTGTCTACTATACCGTGGCAGAGCACCGCAAACGATGTATGGCAACAGTCAATTTCATATACCGCTGGCAGTGAAGTATGCTTTGCAAGCACGCTATACAAAGCACGTTGGTGGGCCAATCCAGGTGAAGAACCAGGCTCATCACAATGGGGGGCATGGGTTGCGAAAGCTGACTCAACTGTATGCGATAATACTGTTTCCCCGCCTGTTGAGCCACCGGTCGATCCCGTAGACCCACCAGTTGAACCAATTGATCCTCCAGTAGAGCCCATAGATCCACCGATTCAGCCACCGGCAGAACCGCCAGTGACACCGCCATCTGGTGACCCATACGAAACAGGCGTTACAAAAAATCCCGCTGGCGGTTATTTTATTAACCCTGCATTAGTGGCAAACACCGAGCTTGAAAAAACATCTTCGCCATTATTTAGCAAAGTAAAAAATACGATTCGTAAGCTTGATAATGCAAGTGTTGAATCTGTAACCCCACTAAGAGCAGCTAACCCTCGCAATGTTAAGCGCTTAGAAGCGATATTAGATCAAGCCAGTTTTGAGTTTTTATTTGCTCAACGTGCACCTGAATATACCTATCGTAAGTTTTTACAAGCGGTGGCAAAGTTTCCTGCTTTTTGTGATGATTATGATTCAGAGCAACAAGCCGAGGCAGTGTGCCGTAAAGCACTGGCAACTATGTTTGCTCATTTTACCCAAGAAACAGGTGGCCACGATCCGCATTCGGCCATTCCACAATGGCGCCAAGGCTTATACTTTATACGTGAAGCTGGCTGTAGCGAAACCAGCGCAGGTTGTGGTTATAACAACTCATGCGGACCCTCAACATGGCAAGGACAAACATGGCCATGTGGTACTGACGAGCAAGGGTTATATTTAAAATATTTTGGCCGTGGTGCAAAACAATTATCGTACAATTATAATTATGGCCCATTTTCAGACGCGATGTTTGGCGACGTAAATGTACTACTTAATAACCCTGAGTTAGTAGCTGATACGTGGCTTAATTTAGCCTCTGCCGTATTTTTCTTTGTGTATCCCCAGCCACCAAAACCAGACATGATGTCGGTTGTTGACGGCTCATGGGTACCAAATGAAGCAGATATCGCTCGCGGTATTAGCCCAGGTTTTGGTGCTACAATTAATATTATTAATGGCGGTATTGAATGTGGCCACGGCTACGACAAACCACAAGCACTTAACCGTATTGCATATTACGAGCAATTTGCAGCGTACTTAAATGTACCTATTGATAATAATGAAGTGCTCAATTGCAGCAACCAAGACAGCTTTACAAATGATGGCTCAGGTGCGCTTAACATTCATTGGAGCGAGGATTGGAGCTGGAAACAATACCGACCAGATGGTAAAAGCTTTGAATGCAAATTAGTGCCTTATCAAACACCTTATTTTGCCCTAAGTGAAGGTGCTTACAAACGCTGTGTAGAAGAGAAATTTAACGCAACAGTAGAATAACGCAAGATTAAATAACAGCCTTGGCGCATAAGGAGCCGGCTAAGGCTGTTATTACTTGAGCTCAATTTAGGTTACTTATAAACGCTGTTTTGATTTACTCTCCAACAAAATAAAACTTAACCCGATTAATGGTATATTCGTTGTTACTGGGTTAAACGCGCCAACAAGTAATTGTGGCTGTAAAACAATAACAAAAAATAACAACCCAATTAATCCTACAATATTGAGCCAGACGACTGTTCGGTTTTTATAAAACAAAATAAAAATTAAGCCAAATACCAGCTCACCAACACCCGCTGCTTTTGTTATTAAATAAGAAATTTCATCCGAAAAACCAAGACTTGCTGTCATCATTTTTTCAATCGGATCAATGTGTAACAATTTTGGAAATAGTCCATGATAGAGCCAGCTAAACCCTATAATAAATCGGGCAATTTGTGTTAATGACATCTAATAACTCCATATGCTTTTAGTCAGATAATCCCTATTACATTAAATGAGTGTACTGTTATACCCAAGCCACCTCAAGATGCAGTTTCAGTTGGCGTTAAAAGGGACGGACAAAGTAACGCCATGGTATTAAGCTCCTTTGAAACGCTGAATTCTACTATGAAATAACTCAAACATTGAGCGATGATTATTCATAGCCATCAATTTTTATATCTAAGCGGGATGTTAACTGCAGTTGCGGTATGAGAAGAAGGAATTTTTATAGAGTTAAATTATTTAATATAAAGAGTAAATAGCGCAGTACCAACACTGCGCTATTTAAATCATGCTATATAACTGTTAAACGTTTAAAACGTGTATTTGCAACCAATAGGCAAAATGCACCTAACGCAAGTAACAACATCACGCCGTAGTGTACGCCTTGCAACTGAGCCGGCTGTATTTGCTGTGAAGGTTTAAATAATGGAAAACGTTCAATGTCTTCGGACGTGATCGCTGTATCATTAAATAAATAAGGGTATATAAATTCTCTAATTTGTTGATGGTAAGCGCTCACCTGCAACAAGTAAGCTCGTTGACCCTGTGCATCACTGCCAGCTAATTGATCAAGCGCTTGTTGATACAACAAATTAGGCGAAAGCCAGCTCACTAACGCTAAGTTACTCGAGCGCGCTTGTTGTTGAGTTAAATGATCTTGCCAATGCTGATCAACAGCAAGGTCGCTAAGTTGTTGCATCGCATAATACCACTTCCAATGAAAGCGTCCGCTAAACTGCGTTTTTTCGCTGTACTGCGGGTATTGCTCAACAAAGCGTTGCAATGAGTCTTGCATATCTTGATCCCAACCATCATTTAAAATTAAGCGTTGCTCTATGCTGGCTTTTAGTGCGGGCTGCTCATTAAATTGTTGGTTAAGCACAAGATGAATAACACCAGGAATTAACACAGCAAACCCTAGCCACACGCTAATAAATGCCAAACTATTAAACAAGCCGTTCATATTAAAACTAATGATCAAAGTGGCTACTAAAAACCAAAAAGCACAATAGACAAGGCTAAGTCCTAAGGCTTGTATAAATAGTCCATCAAACGGTAATGAAAGTAGCATTGCTGCAACTAAAAACAGTAAAACAATGATCCCTGCGACTAAATAAAAACGCAGTAACAAAGCGCGGATAATGCTTTTCACAGCCGCATTACCAGCAAAGGCACTAAGCAATCTAAAACGCCCCGATTGACGCTCATCGCTGAGTAAATTAACGCACAATACACCAATCAAAATTGGCAGCATGTAGGCTAATACGAACCCTAAATCAAAACCGCCAGCACGGTATTTCTCAGGGTTGATCACCTCTTTGTTATAAATTTGCCCCTGTAACGCCAAAGCATTGACTTTCATCGCCGCGAGGCTATTTTGACTTTGCCCTACAAACAAAGCAGCCCAAGGTGAAAGCTGCCATTGAGTAGGTGCTTTTGCGTAATAAGCAAGAGAGCCAATTTCAGGTAGCGACTCACGTGCTTTTATATGCTCTCGCTCTTTATCAAACACCACTTGCGCTATGATTTGATCTTTACGCACCTGTTTGTAACCTTGTGCGCCTAAATAAATCGCTAGTAAAGCACTGACAAAAAAGACCAATAAACTTATTTGATTTGCACGCGGTGATAGTAAACGCTTTAATTCAAACTTAAGCATGGATAAATGCCCTCCGTTGCACACTCGGTGTTACAAGCACACCGAGTAATAAAGTAATGACCGCTACAAAAGCCAGTATTGCCGTTAAGCTATTGCTTAATGACCAACTTAAACTTGCTGGCTGATAGTGAAACTCAGGGAAATCTTGCCATAAAGATGCAGATACGCGCTGCTCACGGTCATTATGATGGTCAATCTCTTGTGTGTGTATTGTATTTAAACGTTGAATACGTTCAAAACGATGTTGCTCAGCTTGCTGCTCAAATGAAAAGAAATGTCGGCTATCGGCACCACTTATCGCCATTGATAAATCGCGTACGGCTAAGTAAGGATTAAGCCAATAAAAGTAACCAATAAACTCACGCTGTGCTGCAAATTGATCAAGCTGTGTTTGGTAGTGACGTTGATAAATTTCAGCACTAATTCGCTCACCTTCTTGCATTATTAAGCCACCATAATTAACAGGGAGTTGCTCAATGGTATCAACGCCATATTGAGTTAATATTCGCTGTTTAAACTCATTGAAGTGGGGGTCGTTCGGATTATGGCTATCGCCAACTTTACGAATGTCTGTTTGCACTTTTAACGCCAGCATATTACGGCTTTTATGCGGGTGTAATTGTTGGGCAATATCAGCAAGTGTTCTCGGCGCTAATACTAATAGCACAAACCACACGGTAATTAACGCTGTTAAGCTGTGTTTTGGCATACGGGTTAAGCTAGAAACGAGTAAAATGACACAAACCCAAAATAAGCAGTACCCTAAATACAGTAAAAACAACAAGCCAATACGAAGCAGCACTTCAGCACTTAGCACTGCATCAGCCAGCGCACTTATCATTATCGAGGCAATAAATACCGGCAGTAAAAACCCAATACTAAGCAGTAAATAAGCAAATCCCTTACCAAGGAGTAAATGATTAAATTTAACGCCAATGGCCAACAATTGCTTTAAAGTCCCTTTTTGCTGGTCGCCGCTAATGCATGAGAAACCTAATGCTATTAACAGTAACGGCCAAACAAACAGTAATAAATTAGCAACCGAAAGTTCAGAAAAACGCAGCAAGCTTGCCTGGCTATCATTGGCAAAGTTAGCGCTATTTTGTTTATGTGCTTCTAAAAAAACACTGTTACCCACCCAATTATTCACACCAATGTCAAAATAGCTCAACGCGCTGGGCGGGCGAAATGCAAAGTGACCAAAGTGCGCTACTCGGTGCGGGTGGCGATCGGGTTGAGCTAACCATTGCTGCTCTACCATATGTTGTGAGCTAATTTGTAAACTGCTACTTTGTTGGTATTGCTGCCAACTTGTTACCAACGCCACCGCGAGCAGTACTTGCATGAGTGCAAATAACAACCACAATGTGCGATTTTTTACTTTTTGTTTTAGCTCGTGCTTGCACACTTGCCAACTAATAAAATGAGACATAGTAATTCCTTTTAAAATCGATACGACACGCTAAAGTTAATCGCACGCCCATCGGTAGGAGAGTGAATTGTTTCATCACCCACTAAGTAAACATAATCTGAGTAGCTATCAAATAGGTTATTGATCCGCAGCCCAGCATTTCCCCAGCCCAAATCATAATCAAAGGCTAAATCAACTAGTTTATAATCACCGTATTGCTTATCTTGGATAACATTACTGACATAGTAATCACCTTGAAAATGACCAAACAACGACACTTTAAGTTTGTTAACCGGACGGTAGATGATCCCTGCCGTTGCAGTAAACTCAGGCACGCCTAATAACCAATTACCTTTTTGAGCAATTTTTGCTTCACCGGGTTCGACCAATTTTGCTTCTTGACGGGTATACGATGCAAAGCCAGACCACTGCGTATTGATATCAGCGCTCAATGCGAGATCCCAGCCTTTACGTTTGGTTTCGCCGATGTTTTCAAACCCACCTGAACCATCCGTTTTTGGCGTTAACTCGTCTTTGGCGTCTTGCTGCCAAACTGATAAGCGCGTATTTAACCAATCAAATAACTGCCATTTTGCACCCGTTTCAAATCCATAGTTTTTAGAGAAATCAAACCCTGAGCTTTGCTCATTTATATAGGCTTTGCTGCCTGTAGGTGCTTGGAAACTCACACCATAATTAGCAAACAGATTTAGTCTATCGGTCATCTCGTAAAGCACATTAAACTTAGGCTGAAGGGTAATACCCTCATCATTTATGGTTTTGTATTGCTCGCTTATGCCATCGAACAAATCACCACTGAAGCCATCAAAGCGTAAGCCACCACTAATGAGTAAACGCTCACCTCTGTACTGTAACTGAGTAAAACCGCCATAATTGTTATAGTCAAAATCCCAATTTCTAAATTGCTTTTGGCGTACTTTCGTTACCGTTACAAAACGTTCATTACTGTTATCTTGCGCTTGATAATCAAGACCCATACTGAGTAACCAAGTAGGGCTAAACGTTGCACTTAATGTAGCTACTGCTCCGTATTGACGATCTTTTTCTAGGCGTTCTTGCTGAGCTGAAGATGCTGTGTACTGTAAATAACGATGACGATCAAATTGTTGTATGTAGCTTTTAACACTCAACTGCCATACAGGGTCAAACGCATGATCTAAATGCATACTTAAATGACGTGTTTGTTTATCGCCACTGTCGTTTTGTGCGTAATCGGCAGATTGAGTGGAGTCACGATGCGCTTCTTGCTCAGTTAGGTAACCCGGGGCATCAGCTTCATAGTCAAAGTAACGTGCAATAACACCAAGCTCTGTATTATTGCTTGGTTGGTAGAACCACTTTCCTGAAAAAGTATGTTTTTCAAGGGCGCTATGATCTCGATAACCTTTAGTATCACGCACGCCTATAAAATAATGCTGAGAAAAACCATTATTTACATCACCAAAATACCCTTGTGCTTCATAGGTATCAAAACTACCAGCCAAAAATTCAACTTCCTTTGCGTCATCACGACGGCTGGTCATATTAATATTACCTGCTAAGTTATGCAGGCCATAACGCGCATCTTGGTTGCCTTTAACCACTTCGATAGACTCCACTTCCATCGGAAATAAAGCATCCATTTCGCCTAAACCAACATGTAAGTTGCTCGGTATGCCATCAATTAACAGTTTGGTATGTGGCATCGACCCTTCACCATTAAAGCCACGCATGGCGACGTCTGTTGATACGACACCTTGATTAAAGCGCGAGAAATACACACCAGGTATTTTAGTGAATAAATCCACAGTGATATTTACATGCTCATTTTGTAATTGATCACGATTAACTACATCAACAGAGCCCACTAACTGAACATCTTTAGCGCCATTACTTTGACCATGAACCTCGATCACATCACCAATAAATAATGTTGAATCTTTATTTTGCTCATCATCAGCAAAGGCAATCGTTGAGAAGCTCAAGCAGCTTAATAAAGCAATATTAATTGGCGAAATACGGGTACTACACATGATTGTTATCCTATTTTTTATACGAGTTCAGGTTCTGACGATTTAATATTTTTTGACTGTGCTTGCTGCGGTAATTCATCACCGCTAATAATGTGGTGGTAGTTAGCTTCAAGGTCATCGAGCGAAAGATTTTTATTATCAAGTAAAGTGCGTAGTTGACCCTGCTTCATAATGCCTATTTGTGTTGCGAGACAATGAGCGCAATACAAATCATGGGTAACCATTAAAATTGCGGCGCCGCGCTGAGCAAGTAAATCAATAATTTTAATAAATTCACGCGTGGCACTTGGATCAAGCCCTGATGTCGGCTCATCAAGCAGTAGTACTTTGGCTTTACGTAAAATAGCAAATGCAATACCCACCTTTTGGCGCATACCTTTTGAGTAGCTGCTTAGAGGGTTTTTCCATGCACTTTGTTGCAAACCTGTTTGGGTAAGCGCCGCTGCAATTTCTTCATTTGTGGTCGATTGCTTTGTAAGTGAGGCGAGGTAGTGCAGATTTTCTATTGCATCAAACTCTTCGAATAAATTTACTTGCTCTGGTAAATAAACTAATTTTTGCTTACTTTTTTCAGGCTCTAATTGCACATCAATACTATCGATTGTCATGCGCCCGGAGTCAGGTTCAATAAAGTTTAACAGTAAATTTAAAGTGGTACTTTTACCTGCACCGTTTGCACCTAATAAACACGTAACTTGCCCTGCAGGTACAGATAAACATAAATCATTTAGTGCGTGGTTATCGCCGAACGATTTACTTAAATGGCTAATTTCAATCATTACATAATCCCTATTGCATTATTTTGATATAACATAACTTTTGTTATGTTATATCAAAATCACATTTTCAACAATAAGAGTTATTCTCAAATTAGATTTAAGCAAAAGAGGCTCGCTAAGCTAAGGTCATTACCTCAGCATAAAGAGCCTCTTAACCCAAATTATGGTTAGAAATTAAGTAAATTGGCGGGTGAATATTGATCCGTGAGTACTTTTGTATCACTTGGCCAGTCTTGGTTGTTTTTAGTTGAGCGCATGCCTTTGCTCACAGCATCAATATCTATACTATATGGGGCTAATAACGGCGCTAATTTTTTTACTCGCTCAGTAAGGTGTTCTTTAGTCGGGGCTTTGTTAAACCCGGCTAAAATGATCCGATTACTCTTTTTAGCCGTCGTTACATTAATAAAATCACCAAATACCGCATGATATGTAGCTGATTCATGTTCATATAATTTGCTTGATGAAAAGGTATTAGCCGCAACAATTCCTCCCTCAGCTAAAACACTTTTTATCTCTTCAAAAAACTCTTTTGTGAGTAAATGCTCAGGAATGTAGTCGCCATTAAAGGCATCAAGAATGATCCAATCAAACGTTTGTTTTTTAAGTGCCGCACGTTTTATAAAAATACGGCCATCTTGCACCTTTGAAGTTACTTTTTCGCTTTCTTTAAAATCAAAGTAATCCCGCGCAACTTTTATCACTGCAGGGTCAATTTCAACATTTTTTATTGTCGCTTGCGGGTAAAGCTCATGAATTACATTTGATAATGTACCGCCGCCGAGGCCGATAATTAACACATTTTTTGGGTTATCGATCATCAATAAGCTGGCAAACGTTAATTTCGTATAGTTAAACACCAACTTTTTCGGTTTGCTTTTATACATACAACTTTGGCTACTTTGACGTGTTTTTTCGTCAAATTTTAAGCAACGTAAATCACCTGTTTCTTCCACTAAAATATTACGATAAAGCGAGCGCTCGCTGTGAATAACCTTTGCAATGCTCGCATTTGAAAATAATGTTACACCAACAAGTAGCAAACAACGAACCGTTAGCTTACGCATAGACAGGCTCCTTTATTGTTAGCTTATCAAGTGCAATAGCGAATAACCCAAGGCAACCAATAAATGAAGCAAATCCAATGATAATGGCATTAACGTCAAATGCTAACACCATATAAAATGAAGTAATAATTGTGCCCAACGCACTGCCTAATGTGCTAACAAAGTACAAACCGCCAGCCACTTGACCACTGTGCTCACTGTCGGTGACCAATAAGCGAACGGAGTAGGGCGAGATCATACCTAAAATAATCGTGGGAATAAAAAACAGCGCTGTTGATGCTAACAACGAGCCATAGCGGCTATCTTCAACGTGCGTAAAAATAAACGCCATAATTGGTTGAGCAAACAATGCGATAGGAAGTACGGCAATACTGGCGAGTAAAAAGATTAAGCCGTATTTTGTTAAAGAGGGTCGTTTAATCGATAACTTACCACCAAGCAAATAGCCAAACGATAAGCTCAGCATAAATACTGTAATAATACTGCCCCAAATATGCACACTACTACCAAAAAAAGGCGCTAAAATTCGTCCCCCTAGAAGCTCAATTCCCATGATACTAAAGCCGCTACTAAAGGCTAAAAAATAGATAAGTCCATTGGTTTTATTTAACATTCATTTTAGTTCTTGTTGTTTAATGTTTAAACCATCTTAACGTGATGAAGAGCCATAGGCTAGACTTAGCCGATTAATTTATGAGCTGTAAACCCCATTTACAGCCCATAAATAAAAAGCCCATATACTTTAATTTGTAGGGTATGATTTAACTAGGTCGTATTTTACGAGCAAATACGTATTAAAAATAATAAGGACATTTATGAAAAGAAGTGGTGCGTTATTTGGTGGTGTGTTTTTTTTAGCTGGGTTTGCTGTTTTTTATTTTACGGTGTTATCGCCTGTAATTGACGCAGCTAAAATGCAATTTTGGCATGTGGCACAAGCACAATTAATCAGTGCTGATGTGTCCAGCTTTGAATCACGTGATAATGAAGGCCATTACACTACATTGTATAAGCTTGATATGCAATATAAATATCAAGTCGATGGACAAGAGTACATTGGTTATCGGCCTCAGGTTAACAACCAGAGTAACAGTGACAGTAGCCGCGCATATTCACTCCTTGGTCAAGCCCGAACTGAGCAAAACTCACCTGGCGGGTTAATGATTTGGTATAACCCAAATGACGTTAGTGAATCCGTATATGATCGCTCTTTAAGTGTTAAGTTCCTGCTGCTTATGTCACTTTTTAGCGGTATATTTATGGCTGTAGGCATAGGTGTTTTTATTTATACCGGCTCTCAATCAGCACAGCCGCTAACAAACGTCGATGAAAAAAAACCATGGACGACCCGAACACAATGGGCGTCACCCGTTATTTATTCTGGTGCTAAAAAAAGTGTTAAATATGCTTGGTACTTTGCGCTTTTAGGCTGCTTATTTAGCGGGGCATTTTCTGTAGGCTTATATGGCGGCAATACATTCACTACGGTGCTTGCTGCATTGTTCTTAGTTTTACCTTTGTGGTTAATTATTCGGGCAAGAAAAATTCAAAAACAATGGTTACATTTTAAAGAAGTGCCATTGACCATTAATCCTTACCCAGGTGTGATTGGCGGTAAAGTGAAAGGCAGCTTAACTATTCCCGGTCAAACAAGTACAGCCACGACGTTTACAGCAACATTAAAATGCACCGAACATTTAACCAAACGCAGTGGCACTGAAAGAAAATCGAGTCGCTGTATCGTTTTTTCAGTAGAAAAAGACCTTACACCTAGAACAAGCGCTAAAGGCGCAGGCCTTGATTTTAGTTTTGATGTACCCCCAGGACAGCCTCAATCAAGCACGCCAAGTAAGCGCTACCATGAGTGGGCATTGGTTATTCAAGGCGAGATTGATGGACATAGTTTTGACCGTGAATATATCATCCCCGTATTTGTGACAGCGCAAAGTGTATCGGTGGAGCAAGAATTAAAAAATCAGCCATTAACGCCAACCGAACAATCAGCAATGCATGCGCGCTTAACGATTGATGAAGATACCACGACACAAGCACTGACCCTGCAAACGCCAGGCGCTAAAGAGTGCCTGTTTATTATAGCCCTAGGGGCGATATTTTTTATTGTTGGGGTGTTAATTGCAACTTTAAATGGCTCTTTTTTTGGTATTGTATTCTCCGCGATGAGCTGCCTATTTTTAGCTTTAGGCATTTGGGGCTACGGGCGAAACTGCAAAATTAAAGTCAGCAGAAATAGCTTGCAACTGGATGTTTACTTCTTCTCTAAGCATGTACAGGCATTATCATTTACAGCGTCTGAGATAAAAGATATTGACGCTTTTGTATCATCAAAAGTCCAAACCAGCGGCAAACAATCCAGTGAGAAGTTTTCACTGCACTTGATAACACACTCAAACAAAACGATTAACCTAGGCGGAGATTTCAAAACAATAAAAAATGCCTTACACCTGAAACAAAAAATAGAACGCATTTTAGGCTGTCGCTTTGCTAAAAATAGCGACTAGTACCAATAAATCAGCATGGCTTTAATTAAACGAATATAAACCTCCCTCCAGATAGCTTAATTGGCTGATCTGGCGGGAGTAAATGGGTAAACTACCTCCCCATTTAAGCAATACCCACAACATACTATGACAAAAATTACGCTACTGACTTTTACTTATATATTGCTCCACTCTTTTAACGCTCACAGTAACCAAATGTACAATCTTGATGGTTTAACTGAAATACAGTCCGCATCAGGTTATTTACCAGCCATTGTGCAGCAGAACGTAAATGTAAGAACATCCCCAAACAGAAGTAGCAATAAACTGGGTTTGTTAGCAGGTGGAACGACTGTGCAGGCTGAGTTTTCATTAGATTCTGATTGGGCTAAAGTTTACTTTGATAACCAAAATGCATATATATACCCAAGCCACCTCAAGATGCGAGTTTCAGTTGGAATTTAAAGCGATTTAGGCAAGGCATTGATTGCAAGTAATAGCGGTTCTATTGTTAAAATCAATAACGCAGTATAAATCGTTTTAAAACCAACCCGTTGGGCGTTTCACAGGTACTTTATCTCATCGTTGTTACTTCTTAAAAGGGATTGCCATTGTTGCAAAGTAACGCCTTGATATTAAGCCCCTGTGAAACGCTGAATTCTGCATCTTGAGGTGACTTGGGTATGCATAAGTCAGCACTGATAAAGCAACAATACAAAGCTGATATACACTACTCAATTAAAAGTAATGAAAGCGCTGTATTCTCGATGTCAGGATGGCATTACCCACACTTACCTGGCAGTTACTTCCTAAATTATCAAAGTAACAAATTTGGACACGCGAGCTTTGGACCATTAGCGGGCAGTGGTATCTCAGAGATTGATACCAAATTATTTAAAATCAAACACCCTGATACTAACGCCTACTTAATAACAACCCATATATCTGGGAGTCGAAGCTACTATACTTCTTATTTAGCAATTGTGAATAAGCTCAAGCTGACTGTTTTTCAACTTCCAACCCACACCACAACTGATCAAATAAACTATAGCATTGAAGACGGGCGTCTAGCATTTACTGGTAAGTCATTTCATTCTTGCTGTGATTACGATGCTTTAACAGCCAACATAAATCTCGAGACCTTAAGTTATACCGCAACCCAGCAAACTTACACATTAAATGACAGCGGTGAAACAAAGGCTCCTGCACCTGAAAATATACCACTGACCATTAATGAAATTAAATTAGCAAAATCAACAGGTTTATAATGTAATTCAAACGGGCGCTAATAATCTTCGCGCCCTTTTAGCTCACTAAAATCGCTCATTATCCATTTTTTATAACCTGCTCTGGTTTTTAAATGCATGTGCCACTTTTCAACATGTGGTGGTAAAGTGAACGTTAATCCCTGTGATATTAAACGGTAAATTATCGCGCCAACACAAATATCAGCAAGAGTAATTTTTGATCCTGCCAAATAAGTAGATTGTCTAAGCTGTTGCTCAACAAGTGCTAAACAGTTATTACACGCCAGTAAATCTTGATTTACTTTATCCATACAACGTTTACTCGCAGGGGTGCGATAATACCCCCAAAAAGTGCCCATAAAAGCTGGCTGAAACGTCACTTGTGACCAGTCCAACCAGCGCTCATACAAAGAGCGCTCAAAAGGGGAGAGAGAATACCAATCATCGGCCCCATAACTAGCTGCTAAGTAGCGCAGTATAGTGTGCGACTCCCAAATGATATTACCACCATCGATTAACACCGGGACTTTTTGCATTGGATTTAATACTATAAACTCAGTGCTATCAAGACCCCCAAAACGCCCGCCCACTTCAATGTGTTCATAATCCAAAGCAAGCTCATCAAGAAACCATAAAACTTTTTGCACATTAAAAGAGGTTGTTCTACCATAAATTTTCATCAAACATCTTTTTGTTTTTAAATAACCTAAATATTGGCTAAGAGGTTTAGCGGCATATTAATTTATTATCCAAATTCAGGTTAAACATAATCAGCAAGGCTTAAGCCTTCTTTTTTACAGACCTTAATTATTGCATCTCGTTTAGCTAAGCGGCGTAAATAAAGGCCAAGGTGCTTAAAAGCAAGCGGTGGCTGTTTAAATTCATCCGCCCATATGGCGAGCATAAATAAATAAAAGTCACACACTGTAAGTTGCTCGCCAACCAAAAATTTTTTATCTGCCAGCTCTGTATCCAAGAGCCCAAGCATGGCCGTTATTCGGCTTTCTTGAGTAGCAGTAATATTTGCAATTGCATCAACGTTATTAGTATGGTTTTGCGGATAAAAATGCACCATAAGTTCAGCTTGCAGGGTGTTTGTTAGATACATGATCCATTGTAAAAATAGCGCGCGTTCTGGTTCACCAACTTGAGGGATTAATTTATTCTTTGGATTTGATTCAGCTAAATGAATACAGATTGCAGCGCTTTCAAATAGCACGCTTTCATCATCAACTAAAGTAGGTATTCGCCCAGCAGGGTTTAAGGCTAAATAGTTTTTTGCTTTGTGCGCATTGGTTTTTCGATCAACCAGCACGAGTTCAAAATCGGCGTTGAGTTCTTCAAGTACAAAGTGAGGGGCCATACTGGCGTTCAGCGGGTAGTAAAAGAGTTTATACATGAAAAATGGCATCCATTCGCTGTTATTTTTAGGCAGCTAATTTTACCTTATACGTGTACAAAAAGGCTATTTAAATAGCAAACCTGATGCATTTAAATCAGGCATATCAGGTTAATAATACGCGTTAAATAAGACATCAATATGGAAGAACAACATATTGATGCCTATTTTTATCTTCATTTTAACCAAAGCGACTTCAATTTATATAAGAGCAAAATTTAATGCGCCATTTACGGTTTCTTTTAACACACCCATTGCAGCATTTATTGCCTGTTCAACCGCGAGTAGGCCTAACCCTTCGATAGTAAGTAGTACAGAACGAGTTGCATTTTTTTGAATATCGTGGTGCAACTTTGCTTGTTCCTGCGTAATTACTCCCGTTACCTTCAATTTTTCAATCATTATGAAGTTTTCAGCTAACTTTTTAGACTCAGCCTCAGCATAATCTTTTACATCAGGCCACTTATCCGATAATGTATCTTTAAATGCTCCAAACATATTTGCAGCTAGTTCTCCCGCATCTAAATTCATATTTACTCTCCCTCTAATTTAGGCAATTATTCACCACGTTTTTTAGCTAACTCTAGCTTTAAAATTGCGGTAATACTTGAATTAAAACTACTTCTTAATGTAACAACCTGTTCTGGTTTAAAACAATCTATCTTGTGTAGTTGTTCAAGCGTATCAATGCTGTTCCCAAGCAACGCAACCAATTGTTCGGTTTTTTCATTTTTTTCTAAAGCCCCAGCGCGTACACTAATCGCGCTCACTTGCACTTTTGTATCTTGATAAAACGTTATATGTTTTTCATATTTACATTCAGGCTTATTAGCGAGCCCTTCAGCTTCAATAAAGAACGTTTCTACTCTTTTTTGTAATTCAGTAACTGCGTTATCGGTTTTTTCATCGTAGCTGCTTACTAACTTCACAGTGCAACCTGATGAGAAAATCACCAAAGTGATTATGATTAGAAAGGCTTTAAGCAGCCTAAATTTAGAGCTATACAATTTATATTCCATAATATTATCCTTATGCCTTCATATATTAATCGAAGAGAAAGTGAAGGGAAGCTTTCTCTCCCCATATTCAGGGGGAAACCGTTTGTTAAACATTCAAAAAAATAAGCGAGTCATAAATTCTATTAATCTGGGGTTTAAAGAAGTTGGCAATGCCCCTTTGGATCCCAATTACCCTCTAAAATATGTTTTTCAACTAAGGATCCTATTAAATACGGTGGCTCACAATTAGCCGTTTTTCTATCTTTTTTAATACTTGGGTGCGAAAGCCCAATACGATGAGTAACCTCGTGCACAATTGTATTTGCTATTGAAGCGCTTGATCTTGGTAAAGACCAACGGTTTAACAAGATAGGGCCTGTTCCATCACCTTCAAAAGCGTTTGTGCCATAAAAAACCGTATAAAATAACCCTTTTACACCACCAAATGTCGATACCTGCAGCCCTTGAATTTCTTGTATTAAACGATCTGTAATTGTAGATGTGTCAATGCCGAGCCAAGCAGTGCTATATCTTCCCGTATTAGCATGAAGCTTTACAAAATTTTCTAGATCATTTTTAAACGCGTGTGATGAAATCACGTCAATCGCTTGGTTCGATGCAACTAAAAACAATTTTCTATGCTTTGTAGGGACTGTTGTTTTTCCTAGGCATACAGTATTGAGTGTACTAGTTCCACAACCTCCAGGATTAACAGTTGTAAAAGACGTACAACCAGTAATAAACAGCACGCTTAAGGTTAGAGTGGCAATTTTCATGGGCAGCCTCCGTTGCCAAGTTAAATCTAGCGAACAACCCTAGACAGGAATTACAAAACAAAGGTAGCTGAAGACTAAGTAATAAACAGTACGAAATTTCCTAAATTTACCATTTAATAATAATGCTATCACAGTCTCATAAACCACGCTTGAGACCAACTCTGATCATCCCCTTGTTTTTGAAATAAACTTATAGGTGATCTTATATACACAAAGCACCTCAAGATGCAGAATTCAGCGGTTCACAAACGTTTAATATCAAGGAGTTAGTTTGCAACACTGGCAGTCCCTTTTAAGAAGTAACAACGATGAGAGTGAGCGCCTGTGAAGTACCCAAAGGGTTGACTTGGGTATAAATAGATTGCTTGCCATGATTAATAATTAAAAAGCGGTAAGCGCACATTCATGCACTTACCGCTGTAAATTTAACCAAGTAACGCTACTGCCTAAAACTAGGCATTAAAGCAGGGATCCCCGGTAATAAGCCAACCAATGCCATTACACCCGTTAATACTACAAACATAATTAATGGGATGATCCAACGACTCATAGGCGTTAATTCAGAGCTTCTTTCCTTACAGCCTATCAAACCTAAGTTATCCAGTAGCATGGTCAATGACCAACCAAACGCAGGGTTGACCAAGGTTGATGCAAATACCACGATAGCGGCTGATTGTGTTGTTTTGCCAACACGGGTCATTTCCATGCCCGCTTCAAGTAATGGTATAAAAACCCCCACTATGAGTGCAATACACAGTACCGGTTGCCAAATAGCAAGGTCCATTGGATAACCCCATAACCCTGCAACAATACAAAACAGAGCGGTTAAAATAGCCCCCGCTGGTATTGGGCGCTTTGCAATAGCCGCAGGGACAATGTATGTGCCCCACGACGAGGTAAAATTAGAGCCCCCTAAAAGTGAGCCAAATGTTTGCCTTACCGAGGCGCTAAGCATGGTATCGTCAATGTTCATTTGAACTTTTTCAGTACGTTGCGGATAGCTAATTTTTTGAAACACTTGATGCCCTAAAAAATCAGGAGACCACATAGCAACAGCAAGAATTGCAAATGGCAATACCACTATAAAGCTTTCAAGTGTAGGTAAACCGAGCATCCAACCAGTATTTTCACCCCACCAATACATAGGGTTCATGTTAGGTAAGCCCGGTGCTGTTTTAAATTCAAACGGTGCGCCTAATGCAAATGCCGTTAACCCACCTAATAGGCAACTAAGCGGGACTGCTAACCAGCGCTTTTTAAAGTGCTCTAATAACGCATACAGTAAAATAGTTGCCAAAATAACGATGAAAGCAATATGGGTCATTTGAATTTCTTCCGCCCAAGCAAACAATTTTTTTACTTGTGAAATAGTGCCAATAAAACCTAAATAAAGTAATAACCCGCCACATACGCCTTTACTGGTGAGTCGAGCAAGTAAGCTCCCTCCTTTACTAAAAGCAAGGATCAACCCAAACGCACCAATGAGTAAGCCAAATGCCATTGGGTGTCCTCCCGCCGCAACGACGATTGGAATTAATGGAATTAGCGGCCCGTGTGTTCCCGCTAAATTGGCTGTAGGTAAAATAAAACCGGAAAACAAAATAATAAAGAAAGAAACAATCAGTAGCTCATAGCGTACGTTTTCTAAAATAAATGCGTCACTTAACCCGAGTTGACCAGCAAACGTAGCTGCAATGGCACCAACCATAACAACTTTACCTATTGTGCCTGCCATTGCTGGAATAGTGTCTTCAAATTCGAAGCGGTAATCTCTAAAAGGTAAATTAGGACGCCAGCGTTTTGGCTGCATAATTTGCAGTTCATGTTCGAGATATTCATCTCGGCTTTCAAATTCAGAACTAGGTTTGTGAAGATTTTCATAGCTATCGGTAACTGCTTTTTCACCCGGTCTCTTTTTCGCTTGAGCCTCATCGTATGGCGTTGTGTTCATGGCTTCTCCTGCAACATAGTTGCTTACTCAAAATAAAAATACAGCTTTGTTTAAAGCAAATAAATATTGAGGTTGCAGAGTAAATCAGGCAGCAGATAATTGCGATTAGGCAAAAGGTCTTGCATGGTGAGCTTTTTGTTAGTGAAAACATTTAATTTGAGGTTTTAAAATCTAAATAAAATTTAAAAATATTGTTTTAAATCAATTTACTATTATTAAAAAAATGAATTAACACTTAAGTGTAAGTGATTATTTTACAAGCTAAAAACGTGTAATATCTTAGGTATACGCCTTTAGTCTAATAAAATCGCGAATTGCCCAGCTCAAATACAGTAAACGGTTTTGTTAACTGCCCTGATATAGTATCCTCACGGTGGTTTTACTTAAGTGCCCACTGGCTCTACGTAGCCAAAAATAGTTAAGTGTAAATAACGACACCTTCTTCTCCCTTTCAAAAATGACACAATACAAATGAATGAAATAACGATAGCAACTCACAACGGTAATTTTCATGCAGATGATGTTTTCAGCATTGCCGCACTCAAAAGCATTTACCCTTCTTTTAAACTCATACGTACCCGCGATTTAGAGCTTATAAATAAGGCTGATATTGTGATTGATGTAGGGGGTGAACATAACCCTGATACTGGCCGCTTTGATCATCACCAACGTGGTGGGGCAGGCGAACGTGAGAACGGCATTCCTTATTCTTCATTTGGTTTAATTTGGCAAAAATATGGCTTAACACTGTGCAATGGCGATCAAGACGTTGCAAATTCTGTTGATTCTAGTCTAGTGTCAACAATCGATGCCATTGATTGTGGTCACGTTGAAGGTGTATCAAAAGGGATTAGCCTAAGCCAAACCATCTCCATGTTTAATCCTACGTGGCAAGAAGAAAGCGACTTTGATAGCTGTTTTAATGAAGCTGTTGAGTTTGCATCTCGTATTTTAACGCGATTCATTGCAGCAGCAAGCGGCGGCATTAACGCCAAAGCCATTGTTGCTCAAGCAGTCAAAAATGCAGAAGATCCTAGAGTAATCGTATTAGAGAAATACACGCCATGGAAAAAAACAGTCCATGCATTATCTGACGACGCTTTATATATGGTTTACCCTTCGCATTCTGGGCAATGGATAATTCAAACAGTGCCTGCTGAGCTTGGTTCGTTTGAAGACAGAAAACCGTTGCCAAAAGCGTGGGCAGGTTTATCAGACAAAGAGTTTCAAGATGCAACGGGCCTCGATGACGCTATGTTTTGTCACAATGGGTTATTTATTGCCGGTGCAAAATCGTTTAGCAGCGCAATGAAAATGGCCGCGATTGCACTTGCTGAATAACGAAGCTGCAGCTTAAATTATAAACGTAACAACGTTACTTGTTACGTTTTGTTTAAACTAATTTATACCACTTATCAATTTTAACAATTAGCTTTTAACAATAGACTGATTATTTATGTGCTGCGGATAATTCCAGCAACTGCTTTGCAGGCAGTGGTTTACTAAAATAATAACCTTGCACAAAATCACAATTTAAATCATTCAACAGTAAAAGCTGCTCTTTAGTTTCAACACCTTCAGCAACAACTTTAAGCCCTAAACTGTGCGACATCGCAATAGTTGCTTTAACTAAGTCACAGTCAGGCTTATTTTCAGTTATGCAATTAATAAAGCTGCGATCAATTTTTAGTACGTCAAATGGGTATTGCCTTAAATAGCTTAACGACGAATAACCTGTACCAAAATCATCCATTGATAATTTTATTCCTAACGCATTAATTTCAACTATCGCGTCGTGAATAAAAGATTGCCCCGTCATCAGCACTCCTTCCGTTATTTCAAGCTCTAAACTATCGGTATCAATCTGTTTATCTTTGAGTATATTTTTTATAAAATTAAGTAACTCAGTATCGCGAAATTGACGAGGCGATAAATTAACAGCCATAGTGTACTTTTTTTGTTCAGTATTTTGCCACAGATGTAAAAACCAAAGCGCCTGTTTAATAACAAAGCGTCCGATTGGTACAATAAGACCCGAATTCTCAGCAATAGGAATAAACTCTTCAGGTGTTACGTTACCTAAAACAGGGTTGTTCCAGCGAAGCAGTGCCTCAGCGCCAATGATATGCCCCTTTTTTACATCAACTTGAGGTTGGTAGTATAATTCAAATTCATTTCGCTCTAATGCACCGCGCATTTGCCCTTCAATTTCAAACCGCCGCTGCATAATAATATTCATTTCTTTCGTAAAAAATGAATAGGTGTTTCGCCCAAGCGCTTTAGCTTGGTACATGGCAGTATCGGCACAGCGTAATAAATCAGACGCGCAATTCCCATTTTTAGGGTATATAGCAATGCCAATGCTCAAAGTAAGAACGAGCTCTCTGCCATCCACTTCAAAAGGTTTTCTAAAGGTTTTAAGTAAGTTTTCAGCAATGACAAGTGCATTATGATGTTCAGTTAAACCACGCAGCAATACAATAAATTCATCACCGCCAAGGCGACCTACAGTATCTTCCTTTCGTAAAACTTGCTGTAAGCGCTTAGCCGATTCGATTAAAAGCTTGTCACCAACCTCATGCCCTAATGAGTCGTTCACTTTTTTAAAATCATCTAAATCCAAAAAAAACACCGCGGCCTTTTCGTTACTTCTTTGCGCTTCAATAAGTATTTGAGATAAACGATCGAGCGCTAAAAAGCGATTTGGTAATGAAGTTAAACTATCAAAATAGGCCTGATGTCGAATAACCTCAGCAGATTTGTATTGCTCTGTAATATCACGAATAATCAGCATTACTTGATGATATTCGGATAATAGACCAATTCTCGCTTCAAAATAAACAACACCGTGGGGCATAGTCAGCGCATACTCAAAACTTACCATTGTTTTTTGTTGCAATGCTTTTGCAATATGGGATTGAAACTTACTCGCAACTTCCTCAGGTAACACATCAGCCATATTATTACCGATAAACTGCTCAGGTGATGCATAAAGATGTTCGTCATCACTGGCGTGATAATCAATAATAGTTCCGCATTCTTCCATCAAAAAGAATAAATCGGGTATAGCACCAAATATTGTTTCAAGCATATGGTCTTTAAATATTGCCTGAGCTTGAGCCTGCTTAACATCGCTTAAGTCAATATCAATGCAATACATTTGTTTAATATTATGCTGATTAGTGAACATTACATGGCTGGAGAAAACGATGATATCCTTCCCACTTTTATCACGTAATATAGCCTCTGACGCTGGAATTTCTATACCATGCTTTACCCAGTCACTGTGCGCCGCAATCACTCCCTCACGCATAGGCTCAGGTATAATCAAATCTTCAAGTTTTTTCCCTTTAGCCTCCTCTTCGGTATAACCATAAAGAAGTTCACTACCTTGGTTCCAGTAAATAACTCGTCGTTCTTGATCATACCCCTGAACAGAAATAACATTCACAGCATCAAATAGTTGGTGTAACGGATCATTGATAGCATACTGATGAGTTAACATATTAACGACTGTTTTAGAATTCATGCTAAGGCGTAAACCAATAATTATTTTATTTAATAATAGGATGAAATGATTGAATTAGCATATTTAAAATTAATAATTTCAACCTAGGGCGCGTTGACCTTTGTGGATTGAAATTTATTCAATCTAGGGGCGATTTAATCGCGGCGCGAGGTTTGTAACCAAGTGGGCTAAGTAAGAATCGAGCAAAGCTTCCGCGTCCTGCTCACGCCCCTTACCTATATCCGTGTTGTAGGCAACAAAGAGTTAATCGCCTCTAGGAAGAACCCTTTAGGCAGCGCATGTTTGGTATTTATACTGCTGAAAAATCAATTACGAAAGGTCAGCACGCCCTAGCAACAAAAAAATTTCAATCGACTTATGCCTTAATCACACCCAGTACTAAAACTGATATTTAAGGGTGAACTAAATTCATACCACAATTATGTTGTTCACTTATGACACAAACAAAATGTAATCCCCCTTTACAGTTTGGCTCTGATTTCTGCAAAGTAGAATAGGGGTTAAACTTAACCCCTTACGATAGACGCTAATTTTGACATTCAAAGATATTGGCATTGTTATAAAGGAACATATTGATATTAAGCTTCTATGAAACGTTAAATCCAATATTTTTTGGTAGCTTAGGTATATGTACTACAACCTAATAGGTTTTCTACGAGTGGAATCTAAATAATCGATGGTTGCAATCGTTTTAAAGCACTGATCGGGATCTAGTTTTTAATCGTTAATACCCTATCATTGATTTAAGCAAGTATGTTGCAATCAACTAAACTGTAACTGTAGCAAGTAATAGTTTGAGTTTTATTTATCAATAAAGGAGCTAGAAATGAGCAATTCAGGTGCTGGGAAATGCCCCGTCATGCACGGTAGCAACACACAAACGTCTAATTCCAATACTGATTGGTGGCCCAATACATTAAATTTAGACATTCTCCATCAACACGACACTAAAACAAATCCCTATGGAAATGAATTTAATTACGCCGAAGAATTCAAAAAGTTAGATCTTGAAGCCGTTAAAACCGATTTAAAAAACCTAATGACACAAAGCCAAGATTGGTGGCCTGCCGATTGGGGGCATTACGGTGGTTTGATGATCCGTATGGCATGGCACTCAGCTGGTTCATACCGTTTAGCTGATGGCCGTGGCGGTGGTGGCACAGCTAACCAACGCTTTGCGCCTTTAAACTCTTGGCCTGATAACGCCAACCTTGATAAAGCCCGCCGTTTACTTTGGCCTATAAAGAAAAAATACGGCAACAAATTATCGTGGGCTGATTTAATCATTCTAGCCGGTAATATGGCATATGAATCAATGGGTTTAAAAACTTTTGGCTTTGCCGGTGGCCGTGCAGATATCTGGCACCCAGAAAAAGACGTATATTGGGGCGCTGAAAAAGAGTGGCTTGCACCAAGTGATGAACGTTACGACAATGTCGAAAAACCTAGCACCATGGATAATCCATTAGCGGCCGTCCAAATGGGCTTAATTTATGTCAATCCTGAGGGCGTAAACGGCCAACCTGATCCGCTTAAAACCGCTGAGCAAGTGCGCGAAACCTTTGCTCGAATGGCAATGGATGATGAAGAAACCGCAGCACTTACTGTAGGTGGTCATACGGTAGGTAAAACGCATGGTAATGGCAGCGAAGAAAACCTTGGCCCAGAACCAGAAGCAGCCGACGTCTTTGAGCAAGGACTTGGTTGGAATAACCATAAAACACGTGGCATAGGCCGCGATACCATGACTTCAGGCATCGAAGGCGCGTGGACCACACACCCAACTAAGTGGGATAATGGCTACTGTTACTTACTTCTAAATTACGAGTGGGAGCTTACCAAAAGTCCTGCGGGTGCAAACCAGTGGGAACCTGTAAACATTAAAGAAGAAGATAGACCTGTTGATGTTGAAGACCCGTCAATTCGTTTGAACCCAATCATGACCGACGCCGATATGGCAATGAAGATGGACCCTGCGTATCGTAAAATTATCGAACGCTTTAATGATGATTTTGAGTATTTTAGCGATGTATTTGCACGTGCTTGGTTTAAGCTTACCCATCGCGACTTAGGCCCAAAATCACGCTACCTTGGTGCTGATGTGCCAAGCGAAGATCTGATCTGGCAAGACCCAATCCCAAGTGTCGATTACACCTTATGTGATACTGAAATCAGCGCTCTAAAAGTTAAGCTGTTAAATAGTGGCATCAGTGCCAGTGACTTGATCAGCACCGCATGGGATAGCGCACGTACTTATCGAGGCTCTGATCATCGCGGCGGAGCCAATGGCGCACGCATTCGCTTAAGCCCACAAAAAGACTGGCAAGGTAATGAACCAGAGCGCTTGGCAAAAGTATTAGCTTCGCTTGAACAAATACAATCAGGTTTAAGCAAACCAGTTAGTTTAGCGGACTTAATTGTACTCGGTGGTACAGCCGCGGTGGAACAAGCTGCAAAAGCAGCTGGGGTAAATGTAACTGTACCGTTTTCGCCAGGACGAGGTGATGCAACTGACGAAATGACCGATGCAGAGTCATTCGATGTGCTTGAGCCAATTCACGATGGTTTTAGAAACTGGCAGAAAAAAGACTACACCGTATCAGCTGAAGAGTTGCTGTTAGAGCGCAGCCAACTCATGGGTTTAACCGCACCAGAAGTCACGGTATTAATTGGCGGTATGCGTGTATTGGGCACTAACCACGGTGGCAGTCACCATGGTGTGTTCACTGATAACGTGGGCACATTGAGCAATGACTTTTTTGTTAACTTAACCGATATGAATAATCGCTGGGAACCTGCCAGCAAAAGCACCTATAACATTGTTGAGCGCAGCTCTGGCAATACAAAGTGGACCGCCACTCGTGTTGATTTAGTGTTTGGCTCAAACTCCATCCTACGAGCGCTTGCGGAGTTTTATGCTCAAGACGATAACAAACAACGTTTTGTAAAAGACTTCGTTAATGCATGGGTAAAAGTAATGAACGCAGACCGCTTTGATATTTAATCAAAACATCGATTATTAATTAAAGCACAAAAACCAAGAGCGCGAGGGTATTAACCCTCGCGCTTTTTTATATCAGAAACCTTAAATCTGAATTTGTAAAACAATATAAACTGTAAACCCCCATTACGGTTTGGCTAAAAATACCACAGTAAAGCGTGTGTTATTTAGTCTGTTAAATTGTTCAAAGGTTTATGCATATTACAATTACTCAGCAGCCATATTGGAAAGTTGTTGTGCAAGCTCAGTTGCTTGGCTATAGGCATTGCTTAACGATTGTTGATGACGAGCATCAGCAAACTCCTGATACTCTGACGCTATCTCATGAATCGTTGTAACACCTAAATATTTGCTTAAACTACGTAAATGCGGCACTAAGTGGCTCATGTGCTCACGAATACCGCCTTGCTCAAAACCAAATTCACCAGTTGATGTGATCACAATCAATGTTTTTCCGCCCAGCAAAGGCTGTAGCGGGAAGTCACCACGGGCCAGATCAAAATCAAAGGTTTTGTTGATCCGAATAACTTGATCAAACCACGCTTTTAGTTGCGCTGGCATGCCATAGTTGTACATAGGCGACGAAATCACAATAATATCAGCCTTACTCACTTCAGCAATAAATTGGTCTGACTCTAAAAGTATGTGCTTTTGCTGTGCTGACTTTTTGTGCTCTGGTGTAAATACTGCGCCAATCCACTCTTGGGTAATAAAAGAGGGTGGGTTCACACCTACATCACGATAAATATACTCACCTATATCTTGTTGCTCTCTAAAGGTATGAATAAAACGCCTAGCAATATTTTTAGAGATTGAATCGTGATCTGGGTTATCGTTTTTGGCAGCTCTTACGCTTGCATCAATGTGTAATAGGGTAGTCATAGTGTTTATCCTCATAGTGAACATGGGGCAATCATCTAACTTAAAGCGCTATTTCACAAACGAGTTAACCTCACCTATAAATGAGTTATAATCACCTATAGTTATTCCACTTTTTCGCAGGTATCACTTTATGCAAGTCTCACTACAAGCACTTAAAGCCTTTGAAGCTGCGGCACGTTTAGGCAGCTTTAAAGCCGCAGCGAATGAGCTATCACTCACGCCAACCGCAATTTCGCACCATATTAATAATCTTGAAAGCCGTTTAAACGTCGATTTATTTTACCGCCAAGTCAGAAAAATCACCCTCACACCGACTGGTGAATATTTAAGTGCCGCAACGAGCGACGGCTTTAACCGCATAGACCAAGCATTAGCAACGGTGCAAGCCACAGGCACAACCGTTAAAATTACCACCACCTCGTCACTGGCCGCACTGCGCTTAATACCTGCATTACAGGAGCTATCAGCTAGCCAGCCTAATCTTGAGGTAGATATATCAACCAGTGAAGCCGTTGATAAACAATTGCACACCTTGCCCATTCGCTTTGGGGAACGTCTGCATATAAACGCTGGCGACATTATAAAAACCGAACGATTTAACGTATTCGGCTCATACAAAGTCGCCGATATCCCATGGCAAAATGGCCCCGTTACGCTCTATACCACAAAATGGAAAAACAAAGCACTGAGTGAGCCACCACTTAAACAATGGCTTACTCAAAACAACTTAGATCCTGCGTTATTTAGTATTAAAACATTTGACCAAGAACTATTTGGCATTCAAGAAGCCACGGCAGGCTCAGGACTGGTGTTTTGCTCAACCACGCTGGTACAACGATTACTAAATACCGAGCTACTTAAAAGCTTTGATACCCACGCAGTTGAATCAGAGTTTTGCTACTACATACCAAATAAACAGCGCTTTTCAACTAGAGATACACGCCTAGTTTTAGAGTGGGTAGAAGGGCTGTTGGATTGATGTCGTTAGATTTATGAAACACAGTTTGTTGTGAATTTAGGTGATTATAAGTCTGTTTAGACATTAATTCACAGAATACTGTTAATTTGGGATTGGTACTCAAAGCCATAATAAAATAGACATGGTGGTTAGTGGTAAAAGTTAATTTAGTTATTATGCGATAGTTTTAAATGAATAACGGTCTAAAGTTAAGAGCCCTTTTAGTCCTACCATTAATTCACTGCGCCAGAAATAAGTATTTAAATACAATATATTAATTAAATTATTACTAGAAAATTTACAATAAACAAAACACACTTATCTGTTTTCACTATTGACTATTAAAATATTCAAAGGGATACTCGTCCTAATTCCTAGGACTTGGGACAAGAGGTTGGAGATGAAATGAAAAGTCAAGATGTTTTATTGTTACTTAAAATAATTTCAATGCATGCAGATCTTGATGGTAAAGATGTTGATACAGATATTATTCAAATTGATGATACTTGGGCGGATTGGGATGATAAGGGGTTAACACCTACTTTTACAGAAATGGATCAAATTGAAAGCCAGTTTTCATTAAGAAACTTAGAAAGCTTAACAGGAATAAGTAAATCTCAGATTAGTCTTAGTCTTAATCGCATGTACAACGTAGGACTTGCCAAAGTAGACCGCAAACTCAAAGTACCCAAAACAAATATTAAAGCCTTTTTAGAATTTATTGCCTATGGTATTCGATACGTTTTTCCTGCAAAAGAGGGAGTGATTGGCCGAGGGATCGCTACGTCAATAGCAGCTCCTGTTCTCAGAGGTAAGCTAATGACATCTGGAGAACTTCAGCCAGTATGGTCAAACCCAAGAGGTAATACGAAAGGCTTATTAGTTGAACCATTACATCCAAAAATATTTATAGCAGTACAACAAGATGCACAGTTATACGCCATGTTAGCATTAGTTGATGCCATAAGAATAGGTCATCCGCGAGAACGAAATTTAGCATTAGAAATGCTCAATAACATATTTAAGGTAGCAAAATGAATACAATTAATCTGCAAAAAGAGATGTTAATAAAAGTTGCTACAGCACTTGGAGAGGACCTGATCAGATCAATGGTATTTGTTGGTGGTTGCACAACTGGGTTGTTGGTCACAGATGAGTTTACTAAAGAGCAAATAAGGTACACTGACGATGTTGACCTCATTGTTGATATCATGGGGTATGCAGCTTGGACCGATTTACAAGAACAGCTTAAAACGAAAGGGTTTTCTATTGATATGGGTGAAGAAATTATGTGTCGTATGATACTTGATAACCTGAAAGTTGATTTTATGCCAGTTGATAAGAGTGCGCTTCGTTTTACCAATATATGGTATAAAGATGCGGTAGCAACCGCAGAAGACTATGTACTTAATGATACACTGACCATTAAATTAATAACGCCAGAGTATTTTGTAGCCACAAAGCTTGAAGCCTATTTAGGCAGAGGAAAGGGAGATGCTCTTTCAAGCCATGATATTGAAGACCTGCTTAATATTTTTGATGGCAGATCGTCAATAGTTAATGATATCTCATCAGCCTCAGAAGATTTAAAAAATTATGTTAGTGAACAGCTTAAGAGCTTAATGGAAGATGATAATTTTGAGTATGCGGTTCAAGGAACTTCCAGAAACAGCTCTGACAGAGAGCAGTTGATCTTTGAGCGCATTGAGGGCTGTATTGCGTATGACTGATCCTTCCTCACTAAAATTGATACACCGAACTCAGCAAGGATCTGAACGAGAAGAAAACAAAGATTACTTTTCGATTATAAACTCTGATTTTGGCACTTGGGTATTCGTGATTGATATATCAACCTCATCTATCGCTACAACAAACCTAGCTAAAAGGTTTAGTGAAAATTTCCATGATTGCCTCCAAAATTTACTTCTAAATAGTGTTAAGCATTTTTCAGAAAAAGTAACACAAGCTAAGCCTCAATTTGAGAGTTATTTTGAAGATCCTGTAAAACGTAATCAGATTATCCAAAAAGCTTTTAGCGCAACTAAAAAAGAATTGAAAATCGGTGTCGCCAGCTTTTTGTCACTGTATCGTAATTATAGCTCCAATAAAGTTTATAGCTTCAGTGCAGGTGATTGCCGCTTAGGCTTAATCAATAATAAAGGTATTGAATGGTTATCGCCTGTTCATACGGGGGCTAACCCATCAGGCAATAACTTTGAGAACTCAATGAGTCAAGCACCTGAGCGTCATATATTAACTAAAAGTTTAAATTTGAGACGGAAATTTGAGCCTGAAACATTTGAATTAGACTCTTCAACCGATGATGTCTTAGTTCTAGCTACAGATGGCTTTTGGATGGAGTTGAATGAGGCGCAGCAGCAAAGCTTCATCAATAAACCTAACGTATGTTTTACTGATAAATATTTGGTTGATGATACTTCGGTATTACTTATTACCTGGTCTGCTTCTGAACAAAAGATTCCCCCTCAATTTGATTGTAGTTTAACGTTTGAATTACAGTCATCATCAAAAATATCAACAAATGATAACCTATTGGTTATTAACAGCATAAGTAGCGGTTTTAGTCGGAATATCTATAAGAAGAGAGATAATAGTGGATATTAATCTGTTCGATTGTGGATTTTTTGGGTTTCGTTGCACTCTACCCACCTTTGTAAACCCCCATTACATTTTGATTAAAAAAGCCACACGTTATTTGTTAGTGTGTGGCTTATAGTCTCTAAACTAACTAATCAAGTTACTGATTCAATAAGTTCTTTTCAAAAAATTCGGCCATCATGGTGTGATAGTGCAGGGTTGTGCCTTTACCTTCACGTAGGCTGTGTGAGCGGTTTGGGTATGAGAAAAACTCAAACTGTTTGTTGTGCTTAACGAGTTCATCAATTAAGCGCTCTGAGCCTTGGTAATGCACGTTGTCATCGCCGGTGCCGTGAATCAGCAATAGCTTACCAGTTAGGTTTTTAGCAAACGTGATAGGCGAGGTATTGTCGTAACTTTCAGGATCGGTATTTGGATTACCCGCATAACGCTCTTGGTAAATAGTGTCGTATAAACGTATATCTGGCACTGGCGCTGAGGCAATACCCACTTTGAACTTATCACCATGGCGGAACAATAAATTAAGCGTTGAGCTACCGCCACCTGAGTGACCCCACACGCCAACACGATCGGTGTCTATTACATCCCAACGTTTAGCCATGGCATCAAGTGCATCCACTTGATCTTGCACGGTAATAGAGCCGATTTTTTTATAAATCGATTTACGCCAATCGCGGCCTTTTGGAGCACGAGTACCTCGGTTATCAACCGATGCGACAATAAAGCCTTTTTGGGTTAACAGTGATTTGTACAAATAGCTATTGCCTTCATAGCGGTCTTGCACTGTTGAGCCCCACGGTTCACCGTATACGTAAAAAACAATCGGGTATTTTTTATTTTTATCCATGTTCTCTGGGAACATAATGTAGCCGTCAAGCTCAGTGCCGTCTTGCGCATTCACTTTAAAAAACTCATGGCTTGGTAAGCTTTGCTCAGCCAGTTTTTCTTTTAGTTCTTTATTTTCAACTAACGTTTTTACATTACTGTGGTCTGCCACTTTAATGATTTCTTTTGTTGGCGGTGTGCCAAATTTAGAATACGTGTGCATCGCCCATGAGGCATCTTTAGACATGTAATAGCTGTTTGAGCCTTCAAACTCAGCAGGGGTTACACGCACAGGTTTGCTACTGCCATCAAGTGGCGTGCTATATAAATAGCGCTGACCTGGATCGTTTGGTGAAGCAATAAAATACATGACGTTTTTGTCTTCATTGATCGTGAGCATATCAACAATATCGTAATCGCCAGGCGTTAGGTCAATAATGGTTTTGCCATCGCGCGATACACGGTAAAGATGACGCCAGCCGTCACGTTCGCTGTGCCAAATAAAGAATTTGCCGTCTTTTGACCAATTGGCTTTATAAAACCATTCGATAAACGCATCGTCTTTATCTTCTAAAATTTTAGTCAGTTGCTGCTTTTGCCAATCAAATAACCACACTTTATTTTGGCTTTGCGGGCGGTTTAAATCTTGGATCATTAACTCATCCCCAGTGCCTGCCCAGCTGATGCGCGGAATGTAGCGATCGCGATTATCACCTTCAAGTTTGGCCCAGCGGGTTTGTTTGTCGCTAAGGCTTACCACACCAACACGAACTGCTGAGTTAGTTTCACCGGCTTTAGGATACGGAAACGTTTTGAGAGTAGGGTAGAGCTCATCGGTGTTGTTGATCATAGTGAAAAATTTAACACCGCTGGTATCAAGCTGCCAATAAGCGATTGATTTGTTATCGGGGCTCCAACGAAAGCCATCAGCAATGGTGAACTCTTCTTCGTAAACCCAATCAAAGTTGCCGTTAACAATGGTGGCGCTGCCATCGATTGTGAGCGCAGTTACATCGTTACTGCCAACCGCTTGCATATAAATGTTGTTATCGCGCACGTAAGCCACTTTTGAGCTATCTGGCGAAAATTTAGCAAACATGAGCTTAGTAGGCTCAACGTCTGCGCCACCCAATTGCTGTAATTGGTTAGTCTCAAGGTTGAGTAACCAAAAGTCTCCGCGGCTGCGTGAGCGCCAAACTTGCTCGCTATTGGTAAATACCATGAGCCATTTACCATCTTTTGACCACTGGTAGCTTTCTATTGCCAACGGCTCTTCAGCGCCTTCTGGGTGTAGCTTTTCAAACTCAACTAATACCTTACGGTCAGTACCATCGGCATTGTAGAACACAATGTCGTTACCTTTTATGCCATTGTCTTTGTCATCATCAGCTTTTTCGTCATCCGCTTTAGTATTATCAGCGTCGTCTTTTTTATCTTTTTCGCTCTCACGCGCTTCAAGCACTGTGTAGCCAGTGCCATCGTCTAACCATTTAAAGTAAGTGCTACGCTGCGCTTTAAAATATTTATCTTTATAGATTTGTTCAAAGCTCAGAGGGTTACTTATTTGGCTTGTAGCGGCTTGTGTGCTGCCACTTTCGGTCATTGAGCAGCCAGATAACGATAACCCAGCGAGTACCGACAGTACTATAGCGGTGGATTTGAATAATTTCATGTAAGTTCCTAAAGTGGAGTATTTGCTTATTGTCGTTATTTTTAAGGGTTGTCTAACACATTTATCCGATACAAAAATAATGTTAAACAACTTTTACTTTAGCAAATTTTGTACTTAATATCAGAACACTTATCGCAAGCATTCACGCATTGAACTCAATTATTGCATGCAATATGCAATGCTAGCAATTTTTTCTGCTTAATAGCCAAACGACTGCATTGGCAGGCTTAACACCTTTAACGCCATTGGTAATGGCATCACACGTTATTAACTTTAGCGAATAGATGCGATGATAATGATCAAACACTTCCTGAGCGCTAACGCTGTATGGTGTGCCATCATGCTTAGATTGGTCATACACACAACAAATAAGCAATTGCGGGGCACTCTTTGTAATATTAGTGATATGTGCAGTGTATTTTTTACGTAATTTGAAAGGCAAAGCAACCAAGGCACCGCGATCATATATAGCATCGACTGATCCAAGTAACTCAGTTGTTAAAGCAAAAATATCGCCGACCCAAATAGTCACATTACCCGCGCAATACTGCGTCAGTTGACCATACTGAGTTAGGGTGGGTGCTAAACCTAAATCGATAAATAACGCCTTAATTGCACTTACACTAAGCTCAACACCCACAACATGCATTCCTTTATTAAACAGCCAAGCAATATCCTTTGTTTTACCACACAAAGGCACAAAAATACGGCTATCAATAGATGGGACTAAGTTAGTAAAATAACGATCTAAGTAAGGATTTACATTGTTTTCATGAAAACCAATATCGTCATCTTTCCATCGCTTTAACCAATAATTAGCTGACATAACGATCCTCTAAAATAGTAGTAAAACAATTGAACTGATATAAATCCCCACACCAAACACGCAGTGCGATACACAACTTTTGACTCTGGCTAAAGCAGGTTTAGGAGTTTTACTAGCAGCAATCCCCAAGCCTAGCGCCGGTTGCATAATAAAAAGCGGCATACACACGGTCGCTAAGCCGAATAACAACGCAGGTACTAAGCTTGGTGATGCCAGCCAGCTGGATGATACAAGCAGTAAGAAGACTAAGCTAAAAACGATGCCTATTACATAGTGAGTAAACCAGCCAATAACACATTCGTATTTTTGAGTGGGTGCCTGAGCAATCGCAGCATGCTTAAATTGGCCTTTTCGCATTAAACTTACCCAACGGCCTACCATGCAAAAATTTAAAGCACTAATGCCAAACACCTTGGCAAGTAATAGCGCCCATACGTCGAGCACAGCTGTAGCACCTACACCAATCGCTATAACAGTAACCCAATCAATACCTTCAAACATAAAAATACTCTTTACTAAGAAAACTTAGTAATCATGATATACACTTACACAAACGTTAAATACAAAGCTTTAATCAAACTTAAATTGCAAAAGTGGAATCATGTTAGATGATATAGTGTTATTTGTGCATATAGTGCAGCAAGGTGGGTTATCGCAAGCTGGGCAGTATTTATCGCTGCCTGGTGCGACGGTCACCCGGCGTTTACAACGTCTTGAGTCTCGCCTTGGGCAAAAGTTACTACACCGTTCTGCGCGCCAATGTACGCTGACACAGCAAGGGCAGGTGTACTATCAAAGTTATGCAAATTTAGTTGAGCAATTTGAACAAACCAGTCATCAACTTAATCAACAAAAAGAACAACTAAGCGGTAAACTCAAAGTGCTTGCGCCGCTTAATATTTGCCATGGTTTTTTACGACCCATGTGGTTGTCGTTCACTAAAGCGTACCCTGATATTCAATTAGAGCTTGTTTTGGGTAACCAGCTTGAAGACATCATAAAAAACCAAGCCGATTTAGCCCTAAGAATAGGCCCACAGGAAGATTCACTGCTACAACAAAAAAAGCTCGGACAAGCAGATTCTATTTTGGTGGCGACCCCTAACTATTTAACTAGCACCGCTGAACTTAAAGAGCCAAATGATCTTAAACAGCACCGCTTAATTGGCACTACGCTTAGAAATAAATGGCCGCTGACCAATACCAAAACTCGCGCCAGTTACACGCATATGTGCCGCTTTAATAGCATTTATAACGATACAAGTTTTGTGAAATATCAAATATGCGATCATCAAGGGATAGGATTACTACCGCGATTTGAAATTATAAATGAGCTTAAAACAGGCAAGTTAGTAAGGGTTTTACCTGAATGGCAAAGTCTACCAAGGGAGATTTTTGCTATTTGGCCAAGCGGGCGTTTACTTAGTAAAAAATCGGTTTGTTTACGTGATTACATGCATATATTTATACAACAGCAACTACCAGAGGGCTAAGTGTTTGTGTGCCACTGATATTCCATTTGCTTCGCCGTAAGCTCAGCATGTTCAGGGCTTATTAACTCTGCAACTAGCGCTAAACTCATATCAATTCCCGCAGAAATTCCGCCTGAGGTGGTAAACTTACCTTGCGATACCCAGCGTTTATTGGTGATCACATTTAGGCTTGAGAACATAGCAGCAAGATCAGCTTGATCTTCCCAATGTGTGGTAACCGTTAAGCCACCAAGTAAATCAGCTTTGGCTAATAAAAAAGCACCAGTGCAAACCGAGGCTACTTTAGCAGCAGCGTCAGCGGCTTCTCGTATCCAGTTAATTACGGCCGTTTTTTCAAGTTCATAGGTATGTACACCACCAACAACTATTAGCAAGTCTATCGCCGGATGATTATCAAAACTGTAATGGGGGTTTACACTAAAGCCTGCACGCGCAAGTACTGGTTTGTTTTGCTCGGCTACAAAAAATACCTGCCAATCATTATCAGCTAAGCGTTTTGCCGTGCTAAACACTTCAAATGGGCCTGAAAAATCCAGCACTTCTGCATCATTGTAAATATATATACCAATGTTCATCACTTGTTTTCCTTATGCTTTAGTATCATTTACGTCAAAAATTAGTTTTAACCACCTTAAATTTTTAGTCGTTAGATGTGCTTGTTCATGCAGTGATTCATCATCGTATACATCTTTATAAACATGACAAATTGCAACATCGGTAAGCTCACGCCACGTTTCATCTCCTAACTCAGGTATAGAACATTCACCTAAGTTAAAGCTGGTTAAAGGGTCATGCTCTGCTTCGGTTGTTCTAAGTGTGAGCTCCAACTCTTGCAAAATAGGGTTTATTACTTGCAGTGTATTAGCAGCCTCAAATTCTTGAATGATATTGTTTTGAGCTGTTTTGATTTCTTTTTCAAGTTGATATTGGGAAAATTTATCCGCAGAAGCACGCAAACCATATTTGTTCAATAGGCCTGTGACGCTTGGCAACACTGCTTTAGCTGCTATACCTGCCCCTAATAAAGGATTTGCTATGGCAGCAAGGCCACCGACTAATAGCATACCGTAAGTAAGCTTTTGATCTAACGCGTCTATATCATTTGCTAGTGACTGCAAGGTATTCGTTTGCCCAGTCGCTTGTGCTCGCATTATCTCATCAGTGCTGTTTAGCATGTAGAGCCTAAGTCCGGCTTCAGCGTGTTCGTTTGGGAAATGAAACACTCGTCGTTTAGGCAAGTTATTCACTTCGGGGACACCTTTAGGCAGGCAGCGCATGGTGTGTAGAGCAAATTTATACTCTGATAATTCGAAAGGGATTACAAAATAATGTTTTTCGTCAAACGATAGCGGGCTTACTTTTCCACAGTGCTCTAACGACATGAAAATAGGGAGTCCATTGACCTTTTCTTTTGCTAAAACATAGCCTTTACTAAACTCATCGGTGAGTTTATCTGATGCTAATTTTAGCGTAGCAATTCCTTTGTTTAAAAACTGTTTCATTCTCTTTATTAATCCAATTCTAGTTGGGCTCGTTCAACACTTTCAGCGGGTAAGTCTTTTTGCACTGAGACACCAAGCTCTTTAAACTCAGAGGCTTGTTTAATTAAGTTACCTTTACCACGATATAGCTGAGAAAATGCTTTGTCGTAGCTTTCTTTGGCTTTATCTAATTGTTTACCAACACCTTCCATACTGGTTAAAAAACCATTGAGCTTATTATAAAAACGCTCAGCACGATTAGCTAACTCTTTAGAGTATTTGGTTTGCTCTTCAAAGCGCCATAACTGTTTAACTATATTTAAACTTGTGAGTAGGGTAGTGGGAGTCGCAACTAGAATGTTTTTTTCAATTGCTTGTTGGTAGATATCACTTTGGTATTTAAGTGCTTCAACAAAAGCAGACTCTATTGGCACAAACATCACCACAACCTCTGGTGAATTAATTCCTGGGAGGCGATCATATGATTTACTCGCCAATTCATTAATACGCGCTTTAACAGCCTCTACATGCTCTTTAATCGCTTGTTGCGCTTGAAGTTCGTTATCTGCATTTACATAGCGGGTGTAAGCATTGAGTGACGTTTTAGCATCTATAACCAAATGGCGACCTTGCGGTAAATATACCACTACATCGGGACGAAGGCGGCCATCGTCAGTATTAAACGACACCTCGCGTTTGTAATCAGTTCCAGCGCGCAGGCCTGCGCTATCTAACACGTTTTCAAGCATAAGTTCTCCCCAATTACCTTGGGTTTTCTTTTGCCCTTGGAGTGCGTTACTGAGCCTATCTGCCTGATCTGTTATTGCTTGGCTTTTGGCTTGTAAATGCAGTAGCTCTATTTTAAGTGCCTCGCGCTGTTTTACATCTTCAACGTGAATAGACTCTAACTTATCCCTAAAGCCTTTTAACTCGCCTTGCACAGGTTTTAATAGTTGTTCAATGCTCTCTTGGTTTAAAGCTTTAAACTTTTGCGATTTTTCTTCAAGGATTTGATTCGCTAAATTTTCAAACTCTTTTTTTAGCTGCTCTTTACTTTGTTTGATGTGTTCAAGCTGCTCTTCAAAGTGTGTTTGCTTTTGTTCAAGTACAGTGCGCATTGTACTAAGCTCTATGCCACGGGCATTGTGTTCGCCACGCAGGGCTGTTAGTTCGCTTTCCGCTTTACGCCAATAATGGTTGTACTGTTGGCTTTGTTTTTCTTGCTCGGTAAAACGTGTTTTAAAATGTTGGGTTTCATCACGTTGCTCTTGATGGCTTCGCTCGAGCAAATCGTGTTCATCTAATAAGGCGCTGTATTGTTGTTGCTTTTCACTAAGTTGATTTTGTATTAGTAGCAGTTGCTGTTGGTGCTCACTCATTTGCTGCGATAAGCGTTTACCTTTATTTGAGTAAACGAGACCTAGAAGTACGGCACCAGTGGTAACACCGACCCCAACACTCACCCAATCGATGCTTGTAAGTAGCTGTATATACATAAATAAACTTCATTAGCCTAAAGACACTTAATCATAACGAAGATCAAACAAGCAAGATAGCCATATTTGGCTCTAAGATACAGGTAAACATAGATGATTTAATTCAAACGAATAACCAAAAACACGTTTGTATTACGCGCTTCCCCCATTAAAAATATTACACGCTATTACAAATAAACGTAATAGCTTTTATTAGTAAAAAGTATCACCTACAATAAAACTCGTACCAAATAAGTACCGACTACACCAACTGTAACAAGGAAAGATAAAATGACGATTGCTCAACACCCTGATATTCAAGTTCCATGTAATGAAGACAATTTTTCGCAAACAGCCCACTTTACGCTGCTTCCGCATACAAGTGAAAGTTGGCTTACCTTCCATGTAAACACAGAAAGTAGCACACTTTTAACTGAAACCTTAAGTATCGAGTTTCAAAACCCAAAAGGCACAACCCCAGCCGGGCTTGCAGTAAAACAATTTGCTGAGCTTGTTGTAACACTTGATCAATCTGTTGCTGATGAATGGGTGTTTTATGGTAATGGTGTTGAATACTGTGGTGCTGGCAGTAACTGCCAGTATAACATTTCAACCTCAATAGATGCTTCAGGCAAGGTGCTTACTTTAAAAGTAACAGATGTTGGAGCGACCTATGCGTTTGCAGGGGTCGATACAGGTAACTTGGATAAAGTAATCGAAGTAACGCAAGGTGAAGATACAGCTTACTTACCTATTAGCTTTAGATATGTTGCAAAACATAATTCAGGTCAAATTTATATGTCGCAAGATCCTAAGATTGTTGTACGTAGACCAGGGGCAACTCTTTAATTTAAAGTAAAGCCACAACTAAAAGAAGAGTCATATTGCTGCATTAATGTAATAAACTCTTCTTTTTTGCACCAAGGTTTAAACCAAGGTAACTTAAACCACATCGGGTGGTAACCAATTGTTAATGACTTCTCTATATACATTATCGCTGATTGGTATTCACCAATAACGCTATAAACAAGTGCCGCAGTAAACACATACTCATAGTGCTCTGACGAGATACTAATTGCTTTATTTAGTGCCTGTAATGCAAGTTTAGCCTCGCCTAATTGGCTATGCGCTTGCGCCACCTCTAAATAACCATCAAGAGTCTGTTTATCTTGCGTCAATTCAATGACTTTTAGGTAATTAGCTGGGTATGATTCAATCAGGCTAAGCGCCTTTTGTGTATCCGCTAAATTAAGCCTAAAGCTAACATGTTCAGGGTTTATATCAACTGCTTGCTGGGCAACTATTAATGCTTGTTCAAACTCACCTTGCAATGAATAAGCAATACTTAAGTTACTCAAATCTGTACTATCAGCCTTAATATTTATAGCCTGTTTATATTGCTTTATAGCAATTACTAAATCACCTTCGGTAAGTGCTATATCAGCCAATAATTGATTAGCCATATAATTTTGTGGGCTGACACTTATCACCTCATTAAGTAACTGCTTTGCTTTTTCAATATCACCTTGCCACCACATAACTAAAGCTAAATTTTGCTTAATTATAGGATTCGTCCGTATTTTTAATGCAAGTTCAAACGCACTTTGAGCCTCAGATAACTTATCTTGATGTAAATACAGCATTCCCTTTAGTTCATAAAGAGTTAAGGTGCTAGCGCCTACTTGTTCAGCTTTGGCCAAATACTGTGTAGCCGCAGACCAATCTTGTCTAGCAACCGCTATCAACATGGCATTTTTAGCAAATGCAGGGGTATTTTGATATGCCAACGGCGAGTTAAAAAGCAACTTACTGGCAGTATTTAAATACTCATCCTGTTGAGACTGCTGGTATAAACTCAGTGCAACCTCACGTAATAACTCATAGTTAGCGTATAACTGCGGGGTTTGTTCAATCGCGCTACTAATTTGCATGAATAGCCGTTCACTGTAATCGCCTACATGCTGCACTTTTTGATACAACTCGATATGTTCAATTTGTACTTTGTCGCTCAACTGCGACATTACAACATATTTATTATCAAAATCAGGGTAAAGTGCAGTTAATTGCTGACTGCTTGAATGGTGCATTTGACTATAATTATCAATAATAATAGGCCATTGCTTACGTGCTTTGACCGTCCAATTAGGTGCTTCTAAACGAACTAACGTTAAATAACATTGTGGCTGCATACAATTGAGTTCAGCTCTTACAGCTTCTTGCATACCTGTTGCAATACTTAACTGTTTTAACCTCTGTGTTAAAGTTTGTTGGTTGTTACTATCTTCAATAACTTTTATTTCATCTTCTGAGATAAGGTGTAAGTGTTTACTATTAATAATACCCTGTCTAACGGCATCATCTATCGTAGCTTTTACCATATTTATATCAGCTTCGAAAAGCGGAGGTACTTTTATTTCAGGGGCTAAAAATACAACATAATGTTCTTCTGGTTTATGTACTTCAAACTTATACATTAAGCCTGTGGTTATGGCTGCAATCCCCATCACTGCACCTAAAATCACCCACTTTTTAGGTGCTTTTGTTTTTACGACTAATTGATCAAGTGGAATTGTCTCTTGCGCTAAAATTTCTTGCTGTTTAATAGCAATAATAATGTCTTGTAACCTGCGTTCGACGCTTTGAGCATTTACGGGACGACGTGATTTTTTTCGCTGTAGTAATTGATTGAGTAAATCACATAATTCATTGGGTAGTGCGGGAATTATCTCGTGTGCATTGCTGGCTTTTCCATTTGCAATATTATTAGCTAATGCTTGCGCGGCCCCTTCACCAAAGGGATGACGGCCACTAATAAACATATATGCTAGTATACCAAATGAAAATAAATCGCTTTTAAAATCAACAGGCTCTTTTCTTATCTGTTCAGGTGACATCGCACTTGCACTGCCAAAACTCAGCCCCTGAACAGACTCACCAGTATCAGTATTATGTAAAGCGGCAATACCAAAATCTGTAATTTTTAATACGTTTTTCTCAGTATCAATTATGATATTTGCGGGCTTTAAATCGCAATGAATTACTTGCTGACTATGTGCATGAGACAAGCCTGCACATAGCTGTAAAAGTATGTTCAGTTTATCCAACAAACAACAAATATGCTGTTGCTGGAACTGTTGTAAGGTTTTGCCTTTCAAATACTCCATAACAATGCATAGTTGGTCTTCAAACATCAGTACATCATGTATTTGCACAATATGTGGATGATTAAGACGAGCTAATAATTGTGCTTCATTAAGAACGTTGATATCTGCCGCCGATTGTGTGGAATTAACTTTAATAAGTTTAATTGCCACATAGCGCTTCAAACGGGTATCTTCAGCAAGATAGACAGAGCCCATTCCGCCTTGATTAAGTAATTTTATTAATTTGTAATTAACGATTGTTGTATTAAATTTTTCCACGCTGTTATGCGGTTGCGACATTCGAGGTTCTCTCTAACTCATGCCCTTTGTATATTTCAAAGGTTTTACCTGCAAAGCGAACTCTGCGTAATTGTCGCTCAATAATATTTTCAGCATCATGAACATGCGTTAAAACTTCAGAAAACTGTTTGCGGGCACGATGAATCTGAATATTTAAATATCGCATATCAACCCCTAAGTCTTTAACTAACCGATCTGTTTCTACCCAGCCTTGGTTAGCGGGTGTAACACCACGCTGTGCGTCTTCAGCACGATATCGCGCTAAATTAAGTGTTAGATAGTGATGACAGCGAGCATGTAAATCAATTTCTTTGTTATTGTACTTTATTGTAAGTTCAGAGATTTCTTCATCAAGGCTCAGGTTAAAATGAAACTCCAAATCATTAATATACAACTGTGGCACACTGCTCATTTGTGTTACATCGTCTATATGACTAGATAGAAACATCCAACGAGAATCGCCAAGGGTAATTATATGATTATCTTGCAACACTTCAGGGTCATCTTGTGTGGCGTCATCTAATGATTCTAAGTGCCACTGACCACTGCTGTTTTCAAAAACAACAACATGATCAGGATTGTGCTCAGGTACTAGATGATAATGACTAAGCGAAATGACGTCTGTTGTTTTTTTATTATACTCATCAAGTCGAATTAATTGATCTGCAGGTGCTGCTAGGTTTTTTACAACATACGTTGTTTCTGAGTTACCTGAAAAATATATTTTGTCGCCAATGCAAAGTAACTTGGGCTCATCTTTTACAAGGCGTTTATTGTTTAGCCACGTTCCATTTAGGCTTAAATCTCTAATAAACCATTTACCGTTTACCCATTCAATAATAGTATGGATTTTAGATACACTCGGATCACTTACCAAAGTATCGACTGAGTATTGATAACGACCAAAGGTATGATGTGCGTATAAAAAACAATAATCGTTTGTACGTTTATCAATTAAATGAGCCATAATTGCACCTTGTTCTATCGTTGAATACAGAAGCCAAATGTATCAGTAAAAATTCCTTACATTTTAAAGCTAAACGCAAGAGATTTACATTACTGAGTATATTGATAATTAGTGAAGATTACACTTCGAAAAGTAAATAATATGTACTTTTTTAAGGTAATTGTGCCCAATATCATAAAAAACAAAACAATCCTAAGTATATGAACTCATTTCTTATCTAATACACACCAGTAGGGTGGCTATTTTCAACTAAATAGATTAGTTATTTTTTATAAATTAAATCAATAGGTTCGTAAACCTCTTAATCAAAATTAGGTTAATGGATATGGATAAAATTAAAACAAAAAAAACCAGCTTAAAAAGCTGGTTCAATCATTACTAAATTTAGTAACCAATAGGGGGGAAATCAACATGATACTTGGATAAACTGCAATTCATCAACAAGCACAGTAGTAGACGTCGCCTTACTTATTAAGTTCAAAAATAATTAAAATTTAATTTAGTCTCTAAGCTACGGGCATAAAAAAAGCCAGCTCAAAGCGGGCTGGCTCAATCATTACTAAATTTAGTAACCAAATAGGGAAATCAACATGTTGCTTGTGCAAACTGCAATTTAACAACAAGCACAATAGTAGACGCCGCCTTACTGATTAAGTTCAAAATAATTAAAATTTAATTTAGTCTCTAAGCTACGGGCATAAAAAAAGCCAGCTCAAAATGGGCTGGCTCAATCATTACTAAATTTAGTAACCAAATAGGGAAATCAACATGTTGCTTGGATAAACTGCAATTCATCAACAAGCACAATAGTAGACGCCGCCTTACTGATTAAGTTCAAAAATAATTAAAATTTAATTTAGTCTCAAAGCGACAGCCATAAAAAAAGCCAGCTCAAAATGGGCTGGCTCAATCATTACTAAATTTAGTAACCAAATAGGGAAATCAACATGATGCTTGTGCAAACTGCAATTTAACAACAAGCACAATAGTAGACACCGCCTTACTGATTAAGTTCAAAATAATTAAAATTTAATTTAGTCTCAAAGCGACAGCCATAAAAAAAGCCAGCTCAAAATGGGCTGGCTCAATCATTACTAAATTTAGTAACTAATAGGGGGAAATCAACAAGTCGCTCGGATAAACTGCAATTCATCAACAAGCACAATAGTAGACGCCGCTTTACAGGTTAAGTTCAATAAAAGATCCTCTATTTTGAGTATCTTTTTTTAATTTTTGATCAAAGACAACATTTGTTCTTCATCTAACTTAGTAAAACTCATTGATTTATCAGTAAATAATGCATCAACAAGGGCTTGCTTCTCTTGTTGCATTTTAAACACTTTTTGCTCAATTGAATTCGCCATAATTAATTTATAAACAAAAACGGGGTTTGTTTGACCGATCCTATAAGCGCGATCTGTTGCTTGCTTTTCAACGGCAGGGTTCCACCATGGATCAAAGTGGATCACTGTATCAGCCTGAGTTAAATTAAGACCTGTTCCACCCGCTTTAAGACTAATTAGAAATACAGAGGTGTTACCACTGGTAAATTCATCTATTACTTTATCGCGATGCCGTGTTTGCCCTGTAAGTAAGCTAAAGCTAATTGATTGTTCATTAAGTTGTGTGGCAATAATGTCTAAGGCGCTAGTAAATTGGCTAAAGATAATCACTTTACGTCCTTCGCTAAGCATCATAGGTAGGTGATTACTGATCCAATCTAACTTCGCGCTGCGTGCAGTAGTATGCTCATCAATTAATTGCGGATGACAACAAATTTGCCTTAACTTTAATAACGCATCTAAAAATGCAAGCTTGCTTTTTTGCATACCTTGCGCGGCAAATAAATCGATCATCTTTTCTTCAAGTGCTTCAGTGATCCCTTGATAAATTGCTTTTTGCTGTGATTCAAACTCAAATTCTTTTATCAACTCAGTCTTTAAAGGTAGCTCTTGTGCCACTTCAGCTTTAGTACGGCGCAAAATAAATGGCATTATTAATGACTTTAATTCGTGGGCACGCTCACTATCACCATCACGCTCGATCGGGGTTTGAAAATGTTGTTTAAAATGGCTTTGCGAACCCAGTAATGATGGCATAGCAAAATCGAGTAACGATTTAAGTTCAAAGAGATTATTTTCGATCGGTGTCCCACTTAAGCAAAGTTTAAAATCGGCATTTAAACGTTTAACCAATCGCGATACCTGTGCGCTGTCATTTTTAATATATTGCGCTTCATCAAGTATAATGTTTTCAAAATATAATGGTGAATAATAGGCTATATCACGTTTTAGTAGCGGGTAGGTTGTTAAAATACACTCTGCTTGCGCTAAATGTGATAATTGTTCGACTCGTGCAGAACCAAATATTGTTGTCACTTTTATGTCACTGGCAAACTTAGTGATCTCGTTTTGCCAATTACTAACTAAGCTTGTTGGACAAACAATCAATGTTGGTCCAGCTTGTGGGTTTTGTTTAGCATTGGCTAAAAAAGCAATGACCTGAAGCGTTTTACCCAGGCCCATATCATCGGCAAGAATACCACCGAGTTGATGGCGTTTTAGAAAATGTAACCAATCAACGCCTTGTTGCTGATATTCGCGAAGTTGAACCCCCGAGTTTAAGCCCTGCAATTTATACTTAACGTCTTTTTTTTGTATTGTTAGCTCTGCTAAATAACGTTCTAAACTATCGTCAACTAAATTAACATTAATACACTCCAAAGCCATTAATTCAGGTAAAAACGACAGGGGTATAAGTAACTCATCTCGTGTTTTTATAAATTCAAACCGCTGCTTAAACTCAGTTAATAAATTGAAGACCGATTTCTCAATTACCCCGAATTGTTTACCCTCAGTGTAATAATAAAAATGTTCACTTTGACGGTTTAATGACTGATACTCAGGGTTATCGTTAGCTAAAACATGGGCAGCTTTTAAATTTGAGATCAATATTTTACTAACAACTTGATGTCCTTTTCCTCGTTTAATATCGAGACAAGGCGTTGTTAAACTTTTTTTGATCACTAATTTTTTATCGCTAATTTTCCAGCCTCGCTGGCGAAGCATTGGAATTACTTCAAATTTAAACCAATGGTTATGAGTAATGGACTGTTTACTAAAGATAAATGTATTTTGTAAAGCCCCTTTACATGATTCAAATCCAAGGTTAATTAATTCATTTAGTACTGTATTCTCAAGCGCTTTATTAAGTAATTTAACCGGCGCGGAATTAGGCTGATAAAGCTGACCTTGATAATTAAATTGCAAACTAAATTGTAACTGCTTTTTATCATTACTTACGTCTATCACCGCGTATGCATCAGCAATGCGTTTCAATTTCTTTTTTTCTACAGGCTGATAATGGGGAATAACACCATCACCAAAATTGGCTACTAATTGCTTATAAACACGTTCGAAATTGGTGGTATGAATTGCTGGTATAGATTGAATATGTGCAACTTCTTCACCACTGAGAGGTGTACGTAAACGACCTATTTTTAATGACTCTGTTTCAATGTAAGTGGGTGGGGTTGTTTTTAATAGCAGCCAAGGTGATTTATCGCATAAATCAATATTTAAATGCGTAAGATCTTTTTTATGTGTCCAACTAAAGCTGAGTTCTTTAGCGCTATCCGCTTTGATTGAACTACGGGAGCGTCCAAAAAACAAACGCTGCGTTGCTATTAGTTGTTGTAGTGCAGTAAAACCCCATTGGCCTTTGAGCTCAAGATGACCTAAGGCGTTTTGTGAACGTATCCAACTGAATAATCGAAAATCACTTTCAAGCAGGTCTATAGGTGTAACAAAGCTATTAAGCTGTTGCTCAGTTAAATTACGGCCTAATGTATAATTATGCTCTTTTGAATAGGCTGCAATCTTTGGTGTAAGAATAACGCGAGTATCTTCAACATCAAGTACGAATAACAAAACATTTTTTACTGTCGTAACTTCTGTTTGCTTTAACGTTTTAAGCTCATCAAACCAATCATTTATTATGTAATCTTGGCCGTATTCACCTGAATGCTCAATTTTAAGTTTAAGTAAAACCGCAGCTAAATGACGACAACTTGTTTTTGCATTACATGAACAATGACGTTCAACTGAAAACCCAGTTGGTAATTTTTTGATCTCAATATGCTGATTAAAGGTATTCCCTTCATTACCGAGCATAGACGCATCAATAACAGAAAAGTCGCTATTATATTCAAGGCAATTAATTTGACCATTCGCTAAATATTCTTTTGCTCTACTTAGTACATTAGGTTTAAACAACTGTTTTATAAACCGTTCAGATAGAGGAAATTGAGTAGCTTGTTCTTGTTTTATTTCTTCAAAAATAGCTAACAGGTCATTCTTTGATAAATTAGCAGACATAGTGCTCGAAGCATTAAAAATAAAGAATAATTTTACCAGTATATGATTTATATGTACTGAGCTAAAGCATTAAAACAACAAATTATACTTGTTGGAGCTGGTGAGTTGGTAAAAAATAGCTTTGTGCATAAAAAACAATCATCGGGGGTGGCGACAAAACAATTAACAAACAACTAAGGCACAAGTTATAAACAACTTAATAACAATGGAGGGGCTTTACAGATCAGATTTTTACTAAGCAATGGGTGATAAGCAAAGAAGGGAGAAAAACCCACCATTAAGTTAGTAAAATAATGATCTTTAATAGGTATTTAGCTTGATTTAGTGTAATTTGGATCGTTATTTAACTAACTTAGAGGTAGTCGAGATCACTATTTTACTAACAAAAGCGTGATCTCAGATCATTATTTTATCAACTAGTTAAAAGCATTTAAAAGCTTTGTTAACTGTTCTAAGCGTCTGTCAGTCATCACTTTATTATCAATCTTAATCGATAAATCACCACTTTTAACATTACGCTGAACACTAACATAGTCGCTTTCAAGTAAAGCTTCACGACGATGGGTGTTTACAGGCTCGGCAGTTAAAGATTTGGTAATCGCCATTGCGCGCTTATCGTCACCAATAATCTCATTGATACTTTGATCATTAGCGAGTAATTCAACTTGTTGATTAAATGTTGTTTCATTGCGTTCTTTTGCAGCTATTAATTTTTTTGCGACTTCTCGGCCAACATGATTAGCCGTTGGATACAACGCTAGAACGCTAGCAGGTAGCTTCTCGTAAGCTTTAATGGCATCAGCAATGGCTGTGTGAGAAACCCCTTCAATTGCCGCTATTTCACGATAGGAGCCCTTTTTACCATCATTAATTAATTCATCTTTTGTTTGTTGATACGCTTGGCCAAGCTCCCACAAACTTGGTGCGATGTATTGATCCGATGAAACAGCTAAAATTTTGGCATCAAGATCTGTAAAATCACTTGAACTAAGTACCATGTAATCAGCATTTCCTAATATACATGCCATACGACGACGTGAGCCTGCCAGTACAAGTGTTTCATCGCCTTTATCCCAGCACAGGGCTGGATGTTGGTTGCGCCCGTCTTCAGTGATTGCAGGAAGAATATCAGCTACTGATTTTTCATTTAAAAGTGATTGTACTCGTCGGTTTTTGCCATACACTTTAGTCATGAGTTCTATGTCATTATGCGGGATCATTTTACACACCAATGTGATCTGACGATTTGGATCGCTTGGAGCTGGCATTTTTATTACATCACCGGCATTGGCCTGTTCAAGTAGCTCATCAAGGCTGCTATTGCCGATAGACGTAGCAAAAGGATCTAAGCTGGTGTCATTTTTACGTTTTTTAGCCATTATTATTAACTACCTTACTTAGCTTTATTAAGTTGAGATTGCGTTGACTTCCAATTAGAACGAATCAACATTTCAAGTTCATCAACTACATCTTTGATATTTTCTTGTGCTCTGATCAATGATTCTCGACTAGCAAGGCTATCTGATGTTTTTTGATCAAAAATAGTATTAAATGATGATGAACTGGCTGTAATTGCTGAGCTGTGGTTTATTGGATAGCTCATGACTTGACGCCCAAACGCACTACGAACATCTTTCACTATGTCACGCTGAGAATGATTACCTTTAACGTAATTTGTTACTAGAAACTGCATGAAATCCCAACCTTCATGGCCTAAAGAAGCCACTGTATGGTAAATCTCACCAAGTCGTTTTAGGTATTTATTATTTGCATCAAAATCAACGGCTTCAGGGTGAACAGGTATTAACATTGCTGTAGATGCCATTAAAGCATTATAAAACATAAAGTTAAGTGAAGGTGCAGTATCAATCAATATAATATCAAACTGATCTTTTACAGGGTTAATCACTTTTTCAAGTAATTTATGATAATGACGTGTTTTATCGTAGCTTGAACTATCTTTCAATAACGTTGCGGTCTCATGTTCAAAATAAAAGTCGTCCATACCAGAAGGTAAAATACGAATATTTGGAATGTGCGTTGGTAAAAATGAATTTGATACAAGTTGTTCCCATGTTTCATTTTCATCAAGTTCAATGCAATTACGCATTAAGTCGCCGACTGTTATAGGTTCTGGTTCGCTCGGTGGGAAAAAACTAGAAGAAGAACCTTGAGGGTCTAAGTCAATAATACCAATACGATAACGTTTAATATTTGTAGTTGCCAATGCTGCTGCAATATTTACCATGCTAGTTGTTTTACCACAGCCACCTTTGAGTGAATTGATGACAATAACTTGTAATTTATCATCAATATTGCGGTGATCTGGTTGAATATCCATGATATCAGCCATTGAGAAAATATTTACCAGAGTGTAAGCATAATGACCGTTAGCACCACGTTTAATATTTAAATCATCGAAGTCGCCATTATCGTGACGTCTTTTTAAGGTTCGGTTGTTGCACCCTAATAAATCTGCCGCTGCTTTTTGGGTATATGTTCTAAGTTCTTTTTCTTCAGATTTTAGATGAGCGCGATAATGTTGAATACGTCCTTCTAATGACTTTTCTGCGACTTCAGCAGTTGCTTTTAAAAGACCATATGTTGCTAACGCATTACTATGAATTGACATGCTTTATTCCTCAAAGTTAGGTGATAAGTATAATGTCCATTCAATTAACTGTAAACAACTATTTATGGTGACATTACTTTTATTTAGAAGACATTCAAAACTTAATATTCAAACTTTAATATTGCTTAGTATAAATAAAGAAGGTTAAAGGTGGTTAGTATATAAGGTAATAAAGGTTAAGGGTCTTAAAAAGTCACTTAACTAATTGATTTTAATAAACAATAGTAAATAAGTTAGATCACGTTTATACTTGGTTAAGATCAGATCTTTTACTACTGATGGATCACTATTTTACTAAGCACAAATATAACAATAGAGTTACACACAAGTTAAACACATTGTTGTTCACAATAAGCAGTGTTTAGATCATTATTTTACTAAGTTAATTAATAAGTTATACACTAACGAGTGGTTAAATGAGTGGGTTTGATTAGTATAGATCTGATCTGTACTAGGTAGAGATCAGATCTATTCCAACTCATAGTTGTATTATCCACAGGCATGCTTTCTAAATGGACGATATGTCGTGTGTTTTTTAATAAAAACTAAAATGAAATGGACAAATTTGCTATTGAGTTAGTAAAAATTAGATTTGTAACTGCCTAGTTAGTAAAAAAGTGATCTGTAAATCATGATTACAACCTTGACTTAGTATAAAAGTGATCTGATGATATATTTTAAACTTGGATCAGTTTTATACTAACTTAAACATTTAACTTTTACAGTTTAATGTGTTGTTATTAGATGTCGCAACAAAATTTGGAAATAAGAACAATGAGCCGAAAGGTCAACATCTCGGTAGATAACTTACCCGATACATTACGGGGACAGATCCACGGGGTGGAAAGTGCAATCGATAACGAGAGTCTCGCTTTATTCACCGATAATAAAGATGTCCGTGTTTCAATCGAAAATGCTGCACATGGATTACGAGCATACTCAAACACATTTAATCATTATGATTTATGGGGACGTTTTGTTCGCTCTGGTCATAAAAAGCTCCCTTTAGAAGAAGCACCAAAAAAAACGATCATTACACGTAAAATATCAGAAAAAGTAGATGGTATTTTGTATGACGGTGAAATAAAAATAACACCAGCTGTTGTCAGTAGCCGTAAAGATGGTGAAGATATTGAATATTTAGTTTGGCCATCCGATCGTGAAGAAAAGGTTGAGCGCGCACTCATTCGTTTGGCCTCAAAAGGTAAAATCGTTAAAATAAATTTTAAGTCCGGTATTCAATATGCCGTTGTTTTTTCGATGAACGAGTTGGCTCAAGAACTTAAAGCTGTTGGGCAATCTATGCCTTATCCACAAATTAAAGAAGCTTTAGAAGCACTGCAAGGATCTAAGTTATCATTTAAGTATTCTGCGACGGATACAAAAAATACAGATATTGATGACTCTTTTTATGAGTCAAATATGAACTTTCTTTCATCGTTGCATTTTAGTGGTAAAAAAGGGCAGGGGGGCAATGTAAAATGTGTTGCATGCCTGAATGCGTTTGTTCATAACATGATCGATAACCTTGAATATAAAGGTTATTATTTCAACAGCGCGCAAGAGCTGAAGCGTGGTCTGTCTCGTTGGATGATGTTACGTTTGTATCACCTTTGGCGTTATGCTGCACCAGGAAAAACTTACCACTTTAGATTACTATCGATCATGGAAAAATATGGCTCTATTTATTCCACAGATAATATTACTGAAAATAAGTTGAAAGCGCTGCGTCGTGATATGACAACGACGATGAAAGACTTAATTGAGAAAGGCGCTATTTCAGAATACAGTATTACGAATGTAAAAGATGATAAAACGGGAAATATTATTGATTATACATATGAAATGCACCCGTCAGATCAATTTTGTGATGAAATACTTACTTTGAATAAACATAATAAGCGGATTGAAATTCAAGGCGGTAAGCGTGTAGTTGAAAATGTAGTTCACCTTGATGAAGATACTATTGAGGCGATAGTCCAAGATTAACCGCTTAGTTTAGTGTAGTTATTAAAAAGGCCGCTATTTAGTGGCCTTTTTAACATAATCAACTTTCTATTTGTTCCATATATAACCTATCAACAAGAAAATCATATTCTTTTTTTCTTGGGTGTCCATCTGGTTTTAGATAATCAGATAAAATACCCAGCTTTACATCCGGTTCAGGGTTAATCAAAATAAAGGGTAAGGCAGCACTGACATGATAACGATCTTGAGCTGTGTATCTAACATTAACTTGAGGGCTTACACGGGTTGGTCGTCTAATTCTGAGTTTATCTTTATCTCCCAAGCTTGCTATACGTAATTTTTCTTGAGCAACAAGTGATTGCCAACTTTGTTGGTCTATCATTCGAGGGTTAGAATAACCGGCTGATTTTTCTAGCATTTCGAGTGCCATTTTTTTTGTTAAAGTTTTTGTTGCGTGTTTATGCATCCAAGTAAAACGTACTGAGTAAGGTGAATTCACTTCAAAATGAATTTTACGGTAGGCCGCAAGCGTGATTAAATTTGGAATAGCATTATGAACAGCTTCAAAGCGCGCATCATTATTATCAATGGCTAAAATACACTCTTTAAATGCAGCTTTAGCTTTGTTTAATTGTTGAATTCGAGCAATAAGGTGTTGTTGATCCGCATTTTTAATTACTAATAAGCCAGGGTGTCGCTTTAAAACTCGGCTACTAAGACCTGATTTTTTATATATATCACCAAACGAATTTAAAATTGATTTATGTGCAGCATCCCCCGTGATTTTAGTAACATTAATAGAGTTAGGTACAATTTTTTCATCATTACAGCCTACGTCAGGTAATTGATAAAAATCGGCTTTTGAATAACCACATTCTTTTAAATCATCAATAAAAAGATTAGTTAAATCATTTAGTAAATCAAACTGACTTCTAATTTGTACTTTAGATACCATAAGAACACATCATACAAAGATTAAGATCAATATTTTATCATATAGAGAAGCAGGTTCGAAATATTAAAAACAGCCTTTCTCCTGACAACTAAATATTCAATTATACTGAGAGCTAAGTTATTACTATTAAAAAGTAAGTATGATGTGTTCTTTAGTTCACTTGATTTATTTTCCTCCCATTGTTTCATAGGTATATGAAACAATGGGGGTGAAGCAGAACGTAGCGAAAAACACGGAGGCTTGTCCCAATCTGTACTATTGAACACATGGAACTTCAAAGAAATACGCATCACGTTTTAGGATCTAGTGAATACCTAAGTATCTACATAAAGTGTTCTAATAGCCTTATAGAGCAGGGATAAAAGCAATTATTCAAAAGATTGGGCAATGATATAATTGAGTTAGAAATACCAGAAGATCATATTCATATGGAAGTTCGAATTGAACCGAAAATGTCACCGAGTAAAATAGTAAAGAGTATTTCGGCGAGATAACTTTTGCGACTTTATTCAGATGTAAAGAGACGATAATTTTGGGCTGGCAAGCTTTGGACTCAGAGTTATTTTGTTGAAACGATAGGAAATGCAAACGAAGATACGATCAGAGCGAATGTACAAAATCAGCAAACCAAATTAGACAATAAAGAAAAACACGGGGCTCAGTTAGGGCTCCTTTAAACTCGGTCGCTTGCAGCCTATGTTAATAACAAAAAAAGTTGCTTTAGTGCTAATCATTTAAAAATATGACGCAGAGCATATATATCGTATTTATAAAGATATTCTGGTTTAAGTGTAAAAAAGGTAATGCATAACCATATTAATGGGCTTCATACATAGGAAAGGCTTTCTAGCTATCCTGTATAGTAAATAATGATACGCGTTGAGCGAACTTGGAGCGGTTAAGTTTAGGGCTGTGTATATTTCGATACGGCAAAATAAGTAGGTGTTTTTGCTGTAGATATGTTTTCACCCTCTATTAGCGATAGTTTATTATATCTTTAAGAACCAGTTACCTAGCACACAGTTACAGGGCCTTGCTGGTAACACCTACGGGAATGAACTACTATCACAGTGGTTTATTTAAAACTAAGGCCAATGAACTAGGCAGCTCTTTAAATTGGTCAATTGAAATAGGAGGGTATTTAATTTATAAACTTACAGCTATTTTCTTCAGCTTCACAGTCATACCAAAATATTAAAATGTAATAGACATCTAGCCTTGGTAAAGCAATTCAGTTTTATATTAATTCGTGGTAATTCGATATCACTAAAGCGATATGACCGAGTTATTAGATGAAATAAAATCCAGATATTAAAACCCAAAGTAATTCTTCATAGCACGCATTATTAATTCTATCCACTGTCAGCCCTAAATTACTAAATAGACACTGTAATGTTAAGGTTACAATGCACTTAAATTTAAGTATGATGTGTTCTTTTGTTGGTGTTTAACTAATTATGTTCAAGTACATATATATTCCATCTCTTTAATTAACTATTTATTCATATTAATTAATAGCTTAATAGGTTTTTACAATAACTTAGTATCAGTAATTGTGCTTTTGAGCACCTCTGATTATCAATAATATTTATCTCATAACTAAATAATTGATAATTAGCGAATATAGTCCTTGAACAGCGCCACTGCATACGTTAATTTCACCTATCAGGTAAACGTAGGAATGAGGAAATAATATGCAGTCGTGGAACCCAAATAGCTGGAGAGAGCTCCCAATACTTCAGCAACCACAGTATCCAGATCAAGAAGCACTAAAGACTGTCGAAGGACAATTGAAAAGCGCACCCCCATTAGTATTCGCTGAAGAAACTCGTAGCTTGTTTAAACAACTTGAAGACGTATGTGAAGGTCGTGCCTTCTTGCTCCAAGGTGGTGATTGTGCAGAATCATTTAGTGACTTTAATGCCGCAAATATTCGAGACACATTTAAAACAATTTTACAGATGGCTGTAGTGTTAACTTATGGTGGAAAATGCCCTGTAGTTAAAATAGCCCGTATGGCAGGCCAATACGCAAAACCACGTTCAGCAGATTTAGAAACAATCGATGGTGTCTCATTACCATCTTACCGTGGTGATATAGTAAATAATTTTGATTTTACCGAAGAAGCGCGAATCCCAGACCCACAACGCTTAATGACCGCTTATCACCACAGTGCAGCAACACTTAATTTATTACGCGCGTTTGCCCAAGGCGGACTTGCTGATTTACATCAAGTAAATCGCTGGAACATGGGCTTTGTAGCCGCGAACCCGCTGAAAGAAAAATACCAACAACTTGCTGATAAAATTCAAGATGCACTTGAATTTATGGAAGTATGTGGCATAAATTCCACAATCGCACCTTGCTTAAAAGAGACTGATTTATATACGTCTCATGAAGCATTATTACTAGGTTATGAAGAAGCGCTTACTCGTCGAGATCACCTCTCTGGTGACTGGTATGATTGCTCAGCACACTTCGTTTGGATTGGTGAACGTACACGCCAATTAGATCATGCACACATTGAGTTTTTTAAAGGTATCAAAAACCCAATAGGCGTTAAAGTTGGTCCAGGAATGGACCCAGACGATCTAATCCGTTTAATTGATGCACTTAATCCAGATAACATACCAGGTCGTTTAACATTGATCACACGTATGGGTGCAGATGTTCTGCCTGAAAAGTTACCTGCATTAGTCCGTCGCGTTCAACAAGAAGGTCGCAAAGTAATTTGGAGCTCTGATCCAATGCACGGCAATACAGAAAAAGCCACATCAGGTTATAAAACACGTAGTTTTGATAATATACTTCGTGAAATTAGTCAGTTCTTTGCTGTTCACAAAGCGGAAGGTTCATACGCTGGGGGTGTTCATTTAGAGATGACAGGCCAGCATGTAACTGAATGTACCGGTGGCGCTTATGGATTGTCTGATGATGACCTTGCACAGCGTTATCGCACACAATGTGACCCACGTTTAAATGCTGATCAAGTATTAGAACTTGGTTTCTTAGTTGCTGACTTATTAAAAGACGCACGTAAGTAAGCTAAGAAAATAAAAGCCGCAAGTGCGGCTTTTTTAATGTCCGATATTATTTAGTTCACCAATCTAAGCATCTCAATAAAAACTAAGTTAGTACTTACGACGCTCAAGATTAGTATCAGATATGATTTTTGCAGATATTTCTTCGACAGAATGGTTAGTCGAATTCAAATATGAAATTTTATGTTTTTTATACAACATTTCTACTTCACGCACTTCAATTCTACATTGCTTTAACGACGCGTATTTTGAATTAGCCATTCGACGTTGGCGGATATCAGCTAATCTCACTGGATCAATTGTCAGACCAAACAGTTTTTGCTTATATGCTACTAAGCAAGCGGGTAGCTTACCAGTTTCAAGGTCTTCCTCTGTAATAGGGTAGTTTGCAGCTTTAATACCATATTGTAATGCTAAGTATAAACTCGTCGGTGTTTTACCACTGCGGCTAACTCCCACTAAAATAATATCCGCTTCTGCGTAATTATTTATATTTGCGCCATCATCATTAGTCAATGCATAGTTCACAGCATCAATTCTAAAATCATAACTTTTTTCATGCATTGAATGAGTACGGTGAATTTTTGGAACTGGTGCAACCTTTAACTCTTGTTCAATTTTATCACTAAATGTGGTTAAAAAATCGTACGTAATTGCTGAGGAAGAACGAATTATCTCGCTCAAATTATGATTTACAAAAGTGAAAAATACGAGCGGCTTTTCACCTTCTCTTTGCGCAGTTGCATTAATTAACGCTTTTACTTCGTTTGCTTTTTCTTCAGTTTCAACAAAAGGAATAGTTTTATGATTAAATTCAACGGGAAATAATGACAAAGTAGCATGGCCAAAAACCTCAGAAGTAATCGCTGTACCGTCAGAAATATAAAATGCAGTTCTCATATTAACCTTTTTCTTACGTTTAATAGTTAAAATAGGCACCCCACGGTTTACGTAAGGTCTGTTGCCAGTGTAGAATGAAGGCGACCTTTTTAGAAGGTTTTCTTTCTTAACTCTCACAGTTATTACTACAATTTGTTTTTTGGAGAAAGATCCGTGCAAGAATACGTTCTCTGGTATCAAGAGCTTGGTATGCAAGATGTTCCTCGTGTTGGCGGCAAAAATGCCTCACTCGGTGAAATGATTTCAAACCTAGCAAACGCTGGTGTACAAGTCCCAGGTGGTTTTGCTACAACCGCCGACGCATTTAATGAGTTTCTTGAGCAATCAGGACTAAATGCAAAGATCCACGACATTTTAGACACACTGGACGTGGAAGATGTAAATACACTCGTAAAAGTCGGTGCTGATATTCGTCAGTGGATTATCGACACACCATTTCAACCTAATTTAGACAAAGCTATCCGCGAAGCATACAGCCAACTACACGGCGATGCAGCAGACGATGTTTCATTTGCAGTTCGTTCATCAGCTACAGCTGAAGACATGCCAGATGCATCATTCGCAGGCCAACAAGAAACCTTCCTCAATGTGCGTGGCATAGACTCTGTAATGGTCGCCATCAAACATGTATTCGCATCGCTTTTCAATGACCGTGCGATTTCATACCGTGTACACCAAGGTTATGATCATCGTGGCGTAGCATTATCTGCGGGTATTCAACGTATGGTACGCTCTGATAAATCATCATCAGGCGTAATGTTCAGTATCGATACGGAATCAGGTTTCGAAGATGTTGTATTTATTACATCTAGTTATGGTCTAGGCGAAATGGTTGTACAGGGTGCAGTAAACCCTGATGAATTTTATGTTCATAAACCAACTCTTGCTAAAGGCAAACCATCCGTTGTGCGCCGTAACATCGGTTCAAAAGCGATTCAAATGATTTACTCTGCTGATCAAGCACATGGTAAACAAGTTGAAATCGTTGACGTAGATGCATCCCTTTCAAACCAATTTTCAATTACCGATGCTGAAGTTCAAGAGCTTGCAAAACAAGCCGTGATCATCGAAAAGCATTACGGCCGCGCGATGGATATCGAGTGGGCTAAAGACGGTAATGACGGCAAGCTTTACATCGTTCAAGCACGCCCTGAAACAGTACGTTCAAACGAAGACACGAATGTAATGGAACGCTTTCAACTAAATGGCAGCAGTAATGTTGTCGTTGAAGGACGTGCCATCGGTCATAAAATTGGCTCTGGTGTCGTGCGTGTTCTTGATTCAATTAAAGAAATGGACCAAGTACAAGTAGGTGACATCTTAGTTACTGACATGACAGATCCTGATTGGGAACCTATCATGAAACGCGCTGCAGCGATTGTAACTAATCGTGGTGGTCGTACATGCCATGCAGCAATCATCGCCCGTGAATTAGGTATTCCAGCAGTGGTTGGGTGTGGTAATGCCACAGACCTAATTAAAGCAGGCCAAGAAGTAACAGTATCATGTGCTGAAGGCGACACCGGCTTTATTTACGAAGGTATTTTGGATTTCGAAATCCTCACTTCACGCGTTGATAAAATGCCTGAACTACCAATGAAAATCATGATGAACGTCGGTAACCCTGATCGCGCATTTGATTTTGCACGCTTACCACACTCAGGTGTTGGTCTTGCCCGCGTTGAATTTATTATCAACCGCATGATTGGTGTTCATCCTAAAGCATTGCTTAATTTTGATGCACAAACCGATGCATTAAAAGCTGAAATCACCGACATGATTGCAGGTTATGAATCACCGGTTGAATTCTATATCTCTAAATTAGTTGAAGGTATTTCTACCTTAGGCTGTGCATTTGCACCAGAGCGCGTTATTGTTCGTATGTCTGATTTTAAATCAAACGAATATGCTAACTTAGTTGGCGGACAACAATACGAGCCAGAAGAAGAAAATCCGATGATCGGTTTCCGCGGCGCAGCACGCTATATCTCGGAAGATTTCCGTGATTGTTTTGCACTTGAGTGTGAAGCAATAAAACGTGTGCGTAACGACATGGATATGGCCAACATTGAAATCATGATCCCATTCGTACGCACCCTTGAAGAAGGTAAACGCGTTATCGAATTACTTGAAGAGCATGGCCTTAAACGTGGCGAAAATGGCTTAAAAGTAATCATGATGTGTGAACTTCCATCAAATGCACTGCTTGCAGATGAGTTCCTAGAACACTTTGATGGCTTTTCAATTGGTTCAAACGATTTAACCCAGCTAACGCTTGGCTTAGATCGTGACTCTGGTTTAATTGCACATTTATTTGATGAACGTGACCCTGCAATCAAAAAACTACTTTCAATGGCAATTAAAACGGCTAAAGCAAAAGGAAAGTATGTAGGTATTTGTGGTCAAGGTCCTTCTGATCATGAAGACTTTGCAGCTTGGTTAGTAGAGCAGGGCATTGATTCTGTTTCACTAAACCCAGATACAGTACTTGAAACATGGTTATACCTTGCTAAAAAATTAGCAAAATAACTCGTTTAGCATAATAAAAAATGCCAGCAACATTGCTGGCATTTTTTTATCAGGACGTTAATAGCTTTTATCGCGCTAATTTTTTATCTAAAAAAGCACATGATTTAGTGAGTGCTTTTTGACAGAGTGCCAAGTAATGGCGTGCTTTTGGATAATAAAACGAAAAACACATAAGCCCAACAATAAAAAAGATTAAAGATGGCCCAGGTACTACAGCAAAAAATAACCCAAGCAATATAAATAAACTGCCAACTAAAAGTAAAATACATTTTTTCATTTAAATTCCCTCGCAACTAAGCTTCTAATATCGAGTATAAGTAATCACAGCACTTTTACGATCAAAAGAGTGTTACAAACTGTAAAATCTTCAATTTCTATTGCTCTTGAGCATGATATAATCGAACAAATGCCTTAATTTATCACCGTCATGATAGCAACTATTAGCCAACAAGATGCCGCGACCAATTTAGTCGCAAGTTACCTAAAAACTATAACAAAACAAGGGTTTACTGGCGACACTGATGCAAGCTATGCCACCCGTATAACTGCATCAACCGATAACAGTATTTACCAACAGTTACCGCAAGGTGTTATTTTTCCTAAAACTGAAAAAGACATCCAAATTGCTTTGCAAACGGCTGCTCAAGACCCATATCTATCACTCACTTTTGGTCCTCGTGGCGGTGGAACTGGTACTAATGGTCAATCGTTAACTCCTGGCATCGTGGTTGATTTATCGCGTTATATGCGTGAAATCCTCGAAATTAACCCAGAAGAAGGCTGGGTTAGAGTGCAAACAGGTGTAATAAAAGATCAACTTAATGACTTTTTACGCCCTTATGGATTTTTCTTCGCACCCGATTTATCAACCAGTAACCGAGCAACAATTGGCGGAATGGTTAATACTGATGCTTCAGGGCAAGGTTCACTCGTTTATGGTAAAACCAGCGATCATGTTTTAGGACTTACAACCTATTTAGTTGACGGCACACAAATGTCTACCAATCCAATAGACATTAATAAAGCTAAATTAATTGCAGAGCAAGACACCACAATAGGTAAATTATACGCAACGGTACTCGATATTTGCTTGTCTGAGCGTGACGCTATTTTAGCCAAATTCCCTCGCTTAAATCGATTTTTAACCGGGTATGACTTAGAGCATGTGCTAAGTGATGACTTACAAACATTTGATATGAGCCGATTAATAACAGGCTCAGAAGGTTCACTTGGTATTGTTACAGAAGCTAAATTAAACATTACCCCAATTGCTGAATTTAAAACCTTAATAAATATTAAATACGATAGTTTTGATTCTGCACTTCGCCACTCACCATTTTTAGTAGATGCACGTGCAACGTCTGTTGAAACAGTCGACAGCAAAGTATTGAACCTTGCACGCCAAGATATAATCTGGCATTCAGTATCGGACTTAATAACCGATGTTGAAAATAAAGATATGCAAGGACTCAACATGGTTGAGTTTAATGCAGTATCAGCCGATGACATAAAAGACAAAGTTGAATCATTATGTGCTTTACTTGATGACTGTGCAGCGCAGCAAAAAAATGGTGTCATCGGGTATCAACTAACGAGTAATAAGGCTGATATTTTAAAAATTTACGCCATGCGTAAAAAATCAGTTGGTTTACTCGGTAATGTTAAAGGCTCACAAAAACCACTCGCATTTGCCGAAGATACCGCAGTTCCTCCAGAAAACCTCGCCGATTTTATCGTTGAATTTAGAGCGTTACTTGATAGTCATAATTTACAATACGGAATGTTTGGCCATGTTGATGCTGGGGTTTTACATGTACGACCCGCACTTGATATGTGCGACCCAGAACAAGAAAAATTACTTCGCGTGATCTCCGATCAGGTTGTAAAACTCACAGCCAAGTATGGCGGTTTAATGTGGGGAGAGCATGGTAAAGGTTATAGAAGTGAATACGGCCCTGAATTTTTTGGCGAGCATTTATTTACACAATTACGCCGTATAAAATCAGCTTTCGATCCAAACAATCGTATAAACCCAGGTAAAATATGCACCCCGATTGATAGTAAGGACTCACTTGTAAGCGTTGATGATCAGAAGCGTGCATGGTTCGATAGACAAATTTCGGTTGATGTTAAAACCAGCTTTAACAACGCAATGACCTGTAACGGTAATGGTATTTGCTTTAATTATGATGAAAACTCCCCAATGTGCCCATCATATAAAGTAACGGGTGATCGTCGTAATTCACCGAAAGGCCGCGCAAGTTTAATGCGCGAATGGCTGCGTTTACAAGAAGCAAAAAATATAGATTTAATTGAAGTTGAAAAAGAGCTCAATAAAGGTGAAGTCATCACCTGGTGGGAACGTTACCAACATAGTCGAGATAAAAGCAAAGGCGAGTACGATTTTTCTCATGAAGTTAAAGCCTCAATGGATGAATGTTTAGCGTGTAAAGCATGTACTACCGCCTGCCCAATTAAAGTAGATGTGCCCACTTTTAGATCACGCTTTTTAAATTATTATCACAGTTATTATGCTCGCCCTTTAAAAGATTATTTAGTTGGTAATATTGAAGCAAGCGCACCATTAATGGCAAAATTTTCAAACGTGATAAACCCAATAGTAAAAACTAAATTAGTTAGCTCGCTAATAAAAAAATCTGTTGGCTATGTTGATACACCCATATTAAGTTCACCACGTTTAGAAAAACGAATAAACAAAACACACAAATTTAATTTTGCACATTTATCAGCACTCAATCCAGAACAACAAAATGAGTATGTGTTCATTGTTCAAGATCCATTTACCAGTTTCTATGAAGCTGAACTAGTCGAAAGTTTTATAAAAATAATTTCAGCATTAGGGAAAAAACCAATCCTGTTACCATTTAAACCCAATGGTAAACCGCAGCATGTTAAAGGTTTTTTACATGAATTTAAAATCACAGCAAAAAATGCAGCCGCATTTTTAAATTCATTATCAGAAATAAACGCACCATTAGTTGGCTTAGATGCATCACTAGTTATGTGTTATCGCGATGAGTATAATTCGATTCTCGGTGATGAGCGCGGGGATTTTGAAGTGCAACTTGCTCATGAATGGTTAGCGACACAATCATTTAAACCATTAGCTGATAAAATAAAAAACAAAAGCAGCGAATGTATGGCAAACAATTTTTTCTGATTTAGGTTTAACTCTTAATACAACAGCCACCGGTTGTTGTGGTATGGCTGGTACTTATGGTCACGAAGCACAAAACCAAAATAACTCTCGCGCACTTTAATTATTAAGTCATTGTACTGAAACAACTGCGTTACCAAAAGCAGCGAATGTATGGCAAACAATTTTTTCTGATTTAGGTTTAACTCTTAATACAACAGCCACCGGTTGTTGTGGTATGGCTGGTACTTATGGTCACGAAGCACAAAACCAAAATAACTCTCGCGCACTTTATGAAATGAGTTGGCAAGGTGTAGTAAATAAAAATAAACCTGAGCAACTATTAGCAACTGGCTTTTCTTGTCGCAGTCAAGTAAAACGCTATGAGAAATTTAAACCCAAGCATCCAATAGAACTTATCGCAGAACAATTTATTAGCCCCGGTAGTATTAAATAAATAGTGATTTTATTTAATACTTGAATTCAAGAATGAATAAAAAATGCCACATTATTTTTTTAATAATAATGCGGCATTTTATTTTTATATATAAGTTATTTTAAATAACTATCAGCAATTGGCTTTGTACTCATGCCATGAATAAAAACGCTAAACAAAATAGTCGTCATAGTAATAGTGGCTATAATAAATTTATTTTCTATATCACTATCGATCACCATCAAAGTAAATACTATAGATGCTAACCCTCTAGGCCCAAACCAGGCAAAAGTACAACGCTCTTTTACTTTCAAGTGCGTAAATTGTAATGACAACATAACAGGAATAATTCTGATCAGTGTTGTACTTAACAAGGCGAATCCTACAATAGCCCATGATAATTCTGGTAAAACTAAATAACTACACACAAAACCAAATAAGCACCAGATCAGCAAACCACTAAAATCTGCAATGTGTTCACTGTCTTCAACCAGTTTGAGACGTAATGACGACTCTGTAAATCTATCAAAAATTAATCCTGCAACAAACACTGCAATAAAACCACTGCTATGTAAACTTTGCGCAAGAGAAAATACAGCCACAGCAATCCCAACAACTAAAAATGGGCTCGTATTATTTGAAAAATAATGGCGTTGCATCGAAAATTTAATTAATGGAATCACTATAGCCATTGCCGTAACAGCAACAAAAATTGCGACTCCAAGCTCACGAGCAAAAACCAGTGCAGTATCATAAAGCGAAAATGCAGAGGCGGGCTCTTTGGCTAACAACATAAGTATTAAAAATACTGGCACACATAAACCATCGTTTAATCCACTTTCAGTATTAATACCTTCACGAACTTTTTCAGGTACTGCACTGCTATTTAATAAGCCTTTACTAAGCGCGGCGTCTGTTGGCGTTAAAATAACAGCGACTAATGCTGCTTGGATAAGTGTTAATTGAGTAAACATTAAACTTGCAATAACAATTCCGATTATTAAAGTAAGTGGCAATGCTACAAAAAGTAACAGGCTAGGGTATTGAAAACTATGTTTTAAAACCGACAGTTTTGTTTTCGCCGCATCAGTAAATAAAAAGATACTCAAAGTCAGCTCAATCAAAGGTAACAAACGCTCAAGGTCACTTAATAAGAATACAGTTTTACCAGGGATTAAAATTGCAAGCATAGCTCCAATAATGACAAAAAACATTGGCCCAGTAATTTCTGCACGTTCGAGCTGGCGGATAGATAATGAGTAAATTAAAAATGCTAAACCTACAGCTGTTAATACACAATATTCCATTTAGATTTTCCTTTTAAGTCCTGATTTTGCGCGCTCTTTTATATTTGTTTGAATATAAATTTGGTCGGTCGTCGCAATTTTTGCATGGCCTAAATCTTCAGATAAATGTTTTAAAGGTCGTGTTTGTGCATCATGTGTTGCACCGGTATGCCTGAGCCAATGTGCAGTTGCGGATTCAAGTTGCTCTGCATCATCAGTAAAACCATCATCAAGCAGTGATTTTTTTGCTAAATCAAAACTTTGCTGAACTAAACGACGAATTTGACGAACCGTCATACCACCTTGACCACGAATTTTATGCACTAAAGGATCTGCTTCATCAACACGGGGCAGGGCCGTTAACCCGCGATATAATCTATAACGTTTTAAGTAAGTTACAAAATCTTCACTCAGGGTTACATCGCGTAATTTATTACCTTTACCCATAATCCTTAAAAACCAAAAGCCATCATTGTCTTGCCAAAAATGTGACATTACCGGTGACCATTGTGGTCGTTCCGATAACTCTGATATTCGTAAATAAAGGCCTTTTAAACAAGCTAAAGTAAATAAATTACGTTCTAGCTCGGGGTTTTGTTCGCATTTATCACGAGTTACACCAAATACATATTCCCACTGAATATCGCTTAACGTATCAGGAATTTTAATTTGTGATTGCACAACCAAGTATGGACTATTCTTTTTAACAACAGGAACAAAATTCGCAAACGTTTTTTCTTCTAAAATCGAAAATTTATAAAATACATTAAGCGCGGTAAACATTGCAGATAAAGTTTGTTGACTGGCTATCGACTCTTTAAGAATAAAAGGGCGCCAGTTTTCATTTAAACGCCTAAGTCCTTGTTCATTTTTATAACGTGATTGCACAGATGTTGATGCCCAGTTTTTATCTGGCTCAACCATAAAATCAACATATGCTTCAATATCTTCGCGTTTTAATTCAAATACTGATTTTTCAGCAACTAACCACGCCCATAAATAAAAGCGTTCTAGTTCATTACGAAAACGATTAAAAGTCGCTTCTGATTTTCGACCATAAACATATAAAAACTGATACAGAAATACTAACTCATGCTTTGATTCAGCGACAGTCAAGCCAACTTGCTGTATAAAGGAGGCAAGTTCTGGGTATTCAGATCGCAATGTATCATCTTCAAGATGAGCAATTTGATATCGTAATTGTTTTAATGTATCGACCAATGCAACAAGCATATTATAGTTATTTCTAATAAAATAAAGTACTTACAGTTTAACTTTAAAGTCCGATACTGTCTAGTATTGGACTTTATAATGCTATAATTTTGTTGTTCGTCGTTTAAGGTAAGCATATGAAAAAGTTTATGGTTTTAAGTTTAATCGTCTTCACGTTTGCATTGTCTGGTTGTGCTACAACGGGCAGTGCTTCTCCTGCTGAAAAACGTGATCTTGTGCAGAATATGAGAGCTGATACGCTAACCAAATTATACAAAGAAAAGCCAGATGTTAAAGAGCAAATTAAAAATGCGGCTGGTTATGCTGTTTTCGATAATGCCAATGTTAACGTTGTATTAGCCAGTTTTGGTGGTGGTTATGGGGTTGTTAAAAATAACCTAACGGGTAAATCTACTTATATGAATATGGGTGAAGCTGGTTTAGGCCTAGGTTTAGGTGTAAAAGATTTTAATGTTGTGATGGTTTTTCATAATCAAGCTGCATTAAATCGTTTTGTTGAACATGGTTGGGCCTTCGGTGGTAATGCCGATGCAGCCGCTAAATACCAAGATAAAGGCGGTGCTATTGTTGCCGAAGCAATTGTCGATCAAGTAACTGTTTATTCATTGACCGAAAGCGGCCTTGCATTACAAGCTGTATTAAAAGGGACTAAATTTTGGGTAGATTCTGAGCTAAATTAAGTATTCAAACCCCTCTAAAAGTGGGCTAGTTTGTGTAATTACGCCCGCTTTAATTTAATTCACACTATTTAACATAACGTAATTTATGGGTTGCATTGTTTAAGCCGTAAGCCGTAAGCCGTAAGCCGTAAGCCGTAAGCCGTAAGCCGTAAGCCGTAAGCCGTAAGCCGTAAGCCGTAAGCCGTAAGCCGTAAGCCGTAAGCCGTAAGCCGTAAGAAAAAATAACTCACATCCTTAAAGTGTCAATTAATTTAAATTCAAATTTTCTTATTGCTAGGCTAATATCAAATGCGTCAGCTAAACCAAACTCCAATAATTTATCGAGCCTATTTTCCTCCAACTGGCCCATGGGCAGATTGTAGAATTTCTTATCATGACCATACAATGACTACTCCTTGGGGTAAAGTTAAAGCATCCGATGTACAACTAATTTCTGACGTTACTTTTAGCAACTTTATTTGTTCATTTCATGCATCAAAAGTACTATTTCCAAAACCTTCAGGGGTCTATGCGTTTCTAGATGAAATACATAAATCAGCCGTATCTTTCAATAGTACTAAAACAGCAAGTGAAGATACTGATGAACCAACTGCCTTAGAAATGATTGATAAATACAGAATGGAAGCTTGCTCTAATTTAAATGGTTTTTTAGAAGAGCTAAATAAGTTAATGACGCCATATATAAAGATTAAATAGCAAGACAAACTGTCCCAACTGACAACAAGCTTAAATCATTAATAAAAAAGGGCTTTTCGCCCTTTCTTTAATATTACGTACCGTAAGCTGTACGTAAAAAACACTCACATTCTTAAATTGTCTTTACTTCAAACTTACCTATTGTTAGATTTTTGTCAAACGCGTCAGCTAACCTTTCAGTCTCGCTAAATACAGTATTCCAATATTTTATTCGGGTGTCGGTATCGAGTTTTGTAAAGTCTGTTCTGTCTGGTATTTTCCCGTAAGGTAAGCTGGCGATGAATTTTTTAGACGGGGTGATCATTACCACGTTATCGTAATTTTCTGTGGCGACTTTGCGTTTTAAATTTTTATCGAACCACCCTGCTTTGGGATCTGAATTAAAATGTGGGTATAAAATCAAACCTGGGTTGTTAATTTTTAAATCAAAATGATAGTCAACAATGCCGCCGTCGCGGTACATACCAGGCGGCGATCCAGCTATATTTTTTATACCTTGCATAACTAATGGGATTGAACCAGATGCTAACAAAGCATCTTTTAAATTTTCGCTCGTTAAATCTAATTGTGTAGTTTTAATTTTATAACTGTCTTCAATTGAAAAATCACTATTAGGTGCTTGATAAATAAAACGCTCGTATTGATTTATTAAAAATCGGCGATCAACTCGATTATACAAATAGCTTTTTGTTAAGCCTAATAACTGTAATGCTTTATGATCGCTGCCTACAAAGCCATTTGATTTAGCGACAATAAAGTGTGCTTTAAAAATAGGATTATTAATGATTTCGGCAACACCTGTTTGGGCAAAAACATCGTTTAATAACTGTTTTGCTTTTTCGGTTATTTCTGCTGGTGTTGGTTTAGCGGTTGAGTAACGTGTTTGGGAATACGATTTTGCTAAACGCTCAATCGCTGCAACAGGATCCTTTTGTGCAAAACACGCGGCACGAAATGCGCCGGCTGATGAGCCAACTAAGTTTAATTGCGTCGTTCTATTTTTAAAAAACTCACCAAAAATATACTTATCTAAACCAAATAAAGTAAACCATTTAGGCCCACCGGATGCACCTAAAAAGGTATTAAAAAGCGGTGCTTTAAAGCCTTGTTCGGCAATTATTTTTGCAGCAGTTTTACCTGCATATATCTCTATCATGGTAATTGCTTAATTATTTTAGCGCGATCACACTGAATATTTATTCAATTAAACATTCAGCATAAGCGAGCTATTTAATGCCAAATACCCTTTTCGGTCTTACCTTGAATAATGACATTTTTTGCATTAAATTTAGGTTCAATACCTTGGGCTCTTTGCTTATTATAATCATCTGTTACATTTAAAATAGTCGGGGTGAGTAATATAATGGCAATAACGTTAACCACGGTCATCAAACCCAGCGCAATATCGGCTAAATCCCACACCTCTTTTAATGTTGCAGACGCGCCCCACATCATCATTGATAAATATAATAGTGTATAAATGCCGCGCCCTATTTTGTTATCAAGCTTAAATAAGTGCAGGTTGCTTTCTGCATAGGCGTAGTTGGCCACTACAGAAGTAAACGCAAATAAAGTAATGGCTGCAGCCACAAAATATACGCCACCCTGTGCTAAATGTGCGGTCATAGCTGCTTGCGTTAAACGAATACCTTCCATCTCGCCGCTAATATCCACATTAGCAAGTAAGATGATCACCGCGGTGCAGCTACACAGTACAATAGTATCGAAGAATACACCCAGCATTTGAATATATCCTTGAGTTACAGGGTGGTTAGGTGTTGGTGAGGCGCTAGCTGATGCATGCGGCACACTGCCCGCGCCTGCTTCGTTTGAATATAAACCCCGTTGTATACCATTTTTTATTGCAGCTCCCATTGCCCCCGCACCGGCTTCTTGCAGGCCAAACGCAGATAGGAATATATCCTTTAACATAGCAGGTACTTGGCTAAAGTTGAGTAGTGTAATAATGACCGCAGCCAGCACAAATATAATCCCCATCACGGGCACTACTCGTTCAGCAAAGCGTGCAATGGCTTTGAAACCACCTAATATAATAGAGGCTGCGAGGATGGTTATAACAATACCAGAGTAGAATGTTGGAATTTCAAATGCGAAATTAAGTGCATCGGTTATGGTATTGGTTTGCATAGCGCTAAAGGTAAAGCCGTAACCTAAAAATAAGCACAATGCGAATGCAATAGCGAGACTGCGGCTATTTAAACCTTGTTTAATATAATAAGCAGGGCCGCCTCTAAATTCACCTTGGCTATCGCGTACTTTATATACTTGACCAAGCACGCTTTCAGCAAAGCCTGTGGCCATGCCTAATATAGCAATGACCCACATCCAAAATATTGCGCCACTGCCACCCAGTGATATAGCAACCGCTACACCGGCTAAATTCCCCGTGCCAACACGGGCACTTAAGCCTGTGCAAAGCGCTTGAAAAGAGCTTATATCGTCTTTATTACATTTACTGCTGCCTTTAAGCAGGCTAAACATATGTTTAAATTTTAGAATTTGCACAGCTTTTAGTCGCACTGAAAACCAAATACCGGTAAACAGCAGGATATAAATAAGGACTTGCCCTTCACCCCATAAAAGATTATTAATGCTGCCTACAACTGTGTTAAACATGTTTATCCCTTCTTGGATTCAAGTATTAAACCTAGCACCTTTATGAATAACAAATCACCAAATACGTATTTTTATTTAATATGCACTTTATCGTGATTTGTTAAATAATCAAGAAGCTATTAACGTTAAAGGGAATTTTTTATTTTTACTAGAAGAAATTACCTACAATAAACAAAGTAACCATCACTTAGCGCTTGAACTCAGCATCATTTGAGTAAGTACTTATGTCTGGCTGAATATTTCACTATAAATAATGGTTTCTCTATATTGATGAAAAGACACAGCTAGACTTTAGAAAGAAAAAAATAATAAACATAAAAATCATGTATTTAAGTTTTAGTAATTAATTTACTGTCACCCCCTGCTTGGCTTTTTAGCTAACTTTACATTATACTGTATAAACATACAGTATAATGTGTTTTTATCTATGCATGTCATTCCTATATATATCGAAGCGGGCGTATGCGGGTTTGAATCGCCAGCCGCCCAATATAAAGAACTTGGTTTATCTTTGGATCAATTATTAATTAAACATCCCGATGCGACATTTATCGGTGTGGCTTCTGGGGAGTCAATGCAAGGCGTTGGCATTTTTGATGGTGACTTATTGCTTGTGGATCGCGCTGAAGAAGCCAAAAATGGGGACGTTATTGTGGCTAATTTAAATGGCTTATTTGTATGTAAGCTATTAGACAAAACTAATGCCCGCTTACTCTCAGCCTCAGCTTTATATTCACCTGTGCAACTAAGTGATGCCGATGAATTTCAATTAGAAGGTGTTGTCACTCGCTCTATTCGATTACATCGTCCAAGTCCTGAGCTACACCAATGTACGCCTTAGTGGATGCTGTAGCATTTTATGCCAGTGCAGAAAAAGTATTTGATCCCGCAATTCGTTCAAAACCGGTGGTAGTACTTACTAATAATGATGGCTGCGTGTGCGCTATTTGCCCTATAGCACGGCGTTTAAATATTCCTAAATTCCAACCTTATTTTAAAGTTAAGCATTTATTGGCTAAGCATAAAGTAATCGTTCGTTCATCTAACTATGAGTTATACGCAGATTTAAGCGATAGAATGATGAATGTGATCAGTCGTTTTTGTGATAAACAATATATATATTCAATTGATGAGTCATTTTTACATTTTACCGGTTTTACTCCTTTAATTAATGATTGGCATCAGTACGGACACTTGATCCGCCGTACAGTATGGCGTGAAACTAAATTACCTGTGGGGGTCGGCTTTGGCTCAACGCCCACTTTGGCCAAAGCAGCAAATCATGCAGCTAAAAAGCTTAAGGGTTTTAACGGGGTTGCTGTCATTGATAACGAACAAGCGCGACTGCGTATTTTAGCTGCGATGGATGTCGCTGATATATGGGGAGTGGGCAAACGTTTAGCCAAAAAGTTAAAGCAACTTCATATTAACAGTGCACTTGATTTGGCAAAACAAGATCCACTGCAAATGAAACGCTTATTTAATGTAGTACTGGCTCGTACTGTGGATGAACTAAACGGCCGAACCTGTTTAGAGTGGGATGAAGTACGCCAAGATAAACGTGAGATTTTTTCGACTCGTAGCTTTGGTGAACGTTTAACAGATCCAACGGTATTAAAAACAGCCTTGATAAACCATTGTACTATTGTTGCTCGAAAATTGCGTCTGCAACGCTCTTTAACTAAACGCTTATTATTATTTGTGGCAAGCTCCCCACATGAACTAAACGCTTATAAAAAATCATTAGTGTATGAGCTGCCCACATCTAGCGCTGATAGCTGTGTATTTGCCAATGCAATTAGCGAGGTTTTTGCACAATTATACCAACAAAATGTTCGCTTTTATAAGTGTGGCGTGGGAGCATTAGAGCTTAGTTCACAGCAATTTCAGCAATCAGATCTTTTTACGCCGAATAAAAATAACATTAAACTAATGAAATGTTTGGATTCTGTAAATGCGCGTTATGGCAGCAATACGCTTGCTTTGGCAAGTCAGCAACAAAGCCAAGCGTGGCATATGAAACGTGAATTTTTATCTCCACAATACACTACTCGCTGGCTACATTTGCCAAAAATAAGCTGTAACTTATAAAAGGTTAGAACAAGGCAAAATTATGATATGTAGTTGTTCTATATAAGTAATTTTTAACGTAGTTAGTGAGTTACTTAATTTGCTAGAATGATCACGTTTTTAATAAAATTGGTATTATGGCTGGCGCTCAAACTCACAGCGTACATTGGTATTTTCAACACTGTATTGAATACGCGTAGGCGAGATGAAATGCAGCATTTGGCTCGTATCTAAATTATCAGCCTGATTTTCACAGCGAGTATGGCGCAGCGATAGCGTAACTCTTTGCGTTGTGTATTTGTATTTAGTCGTCACTAAACAAAAGTTTGCCGTTTTATTCGTTTGCGTTCCATGATGCAAGGCGGTAAAAACAATCCCTTCACCTAGTTTAAACCCTAGGCTTGGCGCGCTTTTATCAAACCATGATAATTGCCCATCAGTGCACACACTCGCGCTGCCTGAAACTAACTTATACGTACCTACTTTAGTGTTTAACAAACTAATAAACTGACTTTTATTGCTTGGTAGTTCAGTTTTAGCACTGATTGTAGTGCTAAAAAAAACAAACACGAAACACAGTAATATTTTACGATAGCCCATTAAATACCTGACTTAGAGTGGTTTGTATTTACAGCATAGCATGCAATGTCTATTAAAATTAAACAAACCTATAATGAATCGTTGTTTACTTTTTATAGTTAAAATTATTGCCAATATTTAGCAAATAATTGCGGATACGCGAGTTTTAAAAACTTAGCTTTGTCTTTAAAGCGTTTACCTTTAGGCTGTTCTTGCCCTGATGGAGCAAAAGGTAATTCATCTTCATTGCGCTCTTCGTACAGTAATCCTGCAATAAGATCATACTCATCTAAATAGGGGTAAGGTTGCTCGTTTAAATAGTATACAGGCGTGCAATCAGCCAATGAATCTGCATTGTCGAGGGCGGCGTTAAAAGCAGCTTCGCCACGAGATATTAACCAACAGCGAAACTCTGAAAAACCATACTCATCGTTACAGCCTGCCATTACAAACGCTGCGCCAAATAACTCCCACGTAAAACTTTGTCGCATACAGAGACTAAATTGCTTATCGAATTCAATTAACTGATCGTCGTCTAAATCTGTAAGTAAGTTTTTTAAGCGCTCGCTCACTGACTCTGGCTCAGCGGTTTTATCTTCTACGGTAACCAATTGCCAAAATTCAGCGGGGGTAAGTACACTCATGACAATATCTCTTTCACTCGTCCTACTTGTCCATCCTCTAAACGAACTTTAATACCATGAGGATGGTTAGGTGATTTAGTGAGTAGGCGCTCAACAACACCTTGGGTCAATGTGCCACTACGCTGATCTTCTTTTAAAACGATATTAACTTCGCTGCCAAGGGTAATTTGTGAACGAGTAGGAACAGTCATTATTGATCTCTATTACTATTTTGTAGAATTATAGCCTTATGTGATCGCAATACCAAATTAAACAAGAGTGATTTGAATAGTTTGCTGCTCATTAGCTGCTAAAATTGAGCACATATGTGTTTTGAGCTCGCACGCTTTACCCACTAATTGAAAATCAAAACCTTGACCATTGCCATCCAATATACAACTTAAGTAATTGTCACCAATTGTTATTTTGCTAATACGGGGGATATCAAGCCGAGATAGTTTATTTACCATACTTTGTTTAATGATTAACTCATTGCCTTCACGTGTAATAGCCGCTGTAACCATATTTTTTTCTAAAAACTGCTGACTATAACGTCGTGAAAACGCCCAGAACGCTATGGCCACTACAAAGCCATTGCTTAGCACATGATTTGCACCTACGGGTTGTTGAAGCTGATAAAGCCCAAATATAAAAAATAAACCTGCTAATATGAGCAGCCCACGCTGCTTTTGTTTATTCGTTAAATTAGAAAACATCATAATCCTAAATATTGTCAGCGCTAAATATAAATTTTTTGACTGTTAAATCAATGCTTGCAAGTTTTTTACTTATTATATTTTTAACTAATTGAGTATCTTGATTTTTCGTTGCTTGCTCAAGCGCTAATTGATCTTTAAAGTAACAGCTTAATTTAAGTGATGTAGTTGGTTTACTTAAATCTATCTCATGAGTTAGCCAACTAAATTCACTTAGTTCATCTTTAATTTCTTCACAAGCTCGCGTTAAATTGACACGCAGTACTTTATCGAATTGCTTTTGTGTTTTAGTCATTTTTAGTCGCTTGCTGCTCTGCTCGTTGCTTTTTAAACTCATCGTAGCCATCTTCTTGGCGCTTTATGCACTCATGATACTCTTTATCAGCCATATAATTACATTCACCTAACCGTGCAGATTGAATTTCATGGTAACGTGAATTTGAGCTACATGCGGTTAAAAAAACCACTAGCATCGCACTTATAGCGAGCTTTAGCATATTGAAAAGCATTAAAAATTCCTTACATTTAAAACCGGAAAAGTAATTCATCCATGACTATTTTGCTGTATATTGCACTCGTTTTTATTTATAACCGTTAAGGGATAATTATGATGTTGTCGCAGTTACACGAGCTGTTCCAGCGTATCGATAAAAGTAAAATATTTCAATCATTTGTTATTGTAGTTATTATAATTTCTGCATTAACAGTAGGCGCACATACTTACTCACTACATCCAACGGTTGAGTTTTTTTTACATTGGATGGATATTGGCATCACCGTCTTTTTCTTGATTGAGTTGATCATTCGTTATATCGCGAGTAAAGGCATCAAAGACTTTTTTTCCAAAGGGTGGAACATCTTTGATTTAATAGTAGTCGTAGGCAGTTTATACCCTGCTGCAGGCTCAAGTGTATTTATAGCACGGTTGCTACGTATTTTTCGCGTTCTACGCCTGGTATCAATGGTTCCTGAACTGCGTTTATTAGTTAATTCTCTGCTTAAAGCTATCCCACAAATGGGCTATATCGCCCTTCTAATGTTTGTTATTTTTTATATCTATGCAGCAACAGGAAGTATGTTATTTTCTGAAATAAACCCTGTTTTATGGGGGGATGTGTCTATTTCGATGCTTACTCTGTTCAGAGTGGCAACATTTGAAGACTGGACCGACGTCATGTATGAAACCATGGCCGTGTATAAGCTAAGCTGGATCTATTACCTTACATTTATATTTTTGACCGCTTTTGTGTTTTTGAACATGATGGTAGGCGCTATTTTAGAGGTAATGTCTGAGGAGCACCGCAATGCGCGTGAAGAGCAAACAAACATTAATGATATGCCAGCAACACAAGGGCAAATAAACGAATTAAAAACACAATTAAGTGAGTTAAAGACATTGCTTAGTGAAAGGAAAATGTAACTCTTCGTGTAATGACACTTCTTAAATGCAGTGTCATTACACTTTAAAACCATAAAATCATTTTAGAAGCGTGCACAACCTCAAAGAGGAGCTCAATTGCGAATCATTTCCAATTAGCTTATTATTACGTTCCATTTTTATATTGCGCATTTTTAAGAATATGATCAAAACCAACCTTAGCATCCTAGCACTTATAATTTCAGCTCAAGTAACCGCCAACGATGAACCACAAGACTTAGAACGTATTTTAGTTACCGGTAGCCGTATCGCTGAAAGTATTGATGAAATTCCATCATCGGTAACAATTATTGGCCAAAAAGAACTTGCAGCACAACTTAAAGTAACCACTGATCTGCAAAGTATATTAGCAATGTATGTACCCGGCATTGCCTCAAGCAGTGGAACATCAAGTAACTTTGCACAAACATTACGTGGCCGTGCAGCACTTGTTATGATTGACGGTGTCCCGCAATCAACACCACTTAGAAATGGGTCTTTAGGAATGCGTTCATTAGATCCTCATGTCATTGAACGAATTGAAGTTATTCAAGGTGCGACCTCTATTTATGGTAATGGTGCTGCGGGAGGTATCATTAACTACATCACTAAAAAGCCTGCAACAAACAGTAAGTTTAGTTTAAATACGACTGCATCTACACAATTTAGTGCGGTAAAACTTGATGACTCTGCCGGTTTAAAAGTAACGACAACCGCATCAGGTGAAATTGATGACTTTAGCTATATTGTCAGCTTAGGTATTGAAAATAATGGCGTATTAAGAGACGCTGAAGGTGATGCACTCGGTACACAATATGGATTATCTGAAGCAAAGTCGCGTAATTTCTTCACTAAACTAAGTTATGACTTTGATGCTGATAAATCACTGCAAATGACCTACAACTATTTTGAATCGCAACAAGATTCTGCATGGGTTGATGTTATTGGTGATATCAATAAAGGTGAAAAAACCTACGCAATAAAAGACGCTGTAAGCACACCATTTAATGCAGCGCCACAAGGGCCACGTGGTAATCATAATTTACAGATAAAATACACTGATGCAGAGATTTTTAGTAATACCGCATTCAATTTAGATGTGTATAAACAATCCATCGAAAATGTATTTTTTTACTCAACGGTTTTAGCAAACCCTGATTTAAACCTAGCAGGTGGACAGTCGTTAATTAAGTCAGAAAAACAGGGATTACGCTCAGTATTTAATACGTTAGCTGATTGGGATAATGTTGAAGCGACCTTTATTTACGGCGTTGATATCCTCAATGATACCACTTCTCAACCAATGGTTGATGGTCGACTTTGGGTACCAGAAATGGACATGGTTAATGTTGCTGGTTTCTTACAAAGCAAGTGGGTTATTCAAGATGACTTTATTGTCAAAGCTGGGCTTCGCTATGAAAATATGGATATTGAAGTAAATGATTACAATACATTAAAGCTATGTAGAAGCGCTGATCAATGCTCTGTTCCCAAAGCTGTAAAAGGCGGAACCATTGAGTTTACCGCAACAACGTTTAATGTTGGTTTTCGTTATAATGCAAACCAAGCGTTTACACCTTACGTAAGCTATTCGCAAGGTGCTAACATTCCTGATTTAGGTGCTTTATTACGCTCAGCAACAGTACAAGACATTGCACTTATCCAAACTGAAGCGGCGATAATAGATAACTATGAAGTCGGTTTTGTCAGCGAGTTCGAACAATTTAGATTTGAGTTATCCGCTTATAAAAGTTTTTCAGATTTAGGGTCACGCAGCGTACAGGATCCAAAAACAGGGATTTATATAACACAACGCGCACCACAAAAAATTTGGGGCTATGAAGGGGTACTTAACTACACGTTCAATGACCAATGGGATTTAGCTGCAACGTATGGTTACGTTGAAGGCAAGCACAGCAATACAGGCAATTATTTAGGAGCACGTGAAGTATCTGCGCCTAAAGGCACACTTGCATTAAATTGGCAGCCAACTACGCAGGCAAGAATGTCAGTTCATTATATTCATGTTAGCGACCGAGATCGTTTTGAAAAAAATGATAAAGGCGTTTACACCGGCGATGAGGGGCCTGTAAATGGCTATGGCATTGTTAACTTAAGCGGCAGTTACGATTTTGATCAATGGTCGGTGTTTGCAGGTGTTGAAAACTTACTTAATAAAGATTACTTCCCTGCCCGTTCACAAGCTTTAACGTTTAGAGCGTTTAATGTCAAAGGGATCGGTACTACCGTAAACTTAGGTGTTAACTACCGTTTTTAAATAAACTAAATTGGCAATAAAAAAGGGCGGTAATATCCGCCCTTTTAATATTAATAGATATTTAATGTCTACGCGTTATTACCTGCAACTATAATACGTAGCATACGGCGAAGCGGCTCTGCAGCGCCCCATAATAACTGGTCGCCCACTGTAAACGCGCTTATATATTCAGGGCCCATCGTTAGTTTGCGAATACGCCCAATTGGAATGCTAAGCGTGCCTGTCACTTTAACCGGTGTTAAATCAGTTGCTGTAATATCGCGTTCATTTGGGATCACTTTAACCCATTCATTATGTGATGCTAAAATCTGTTCAATTTTCTCTACACTGATATCTTCACGCAGCTTAATAGTCATCGCTTGAGAATGGCAACGCATCGCACCGATCCTCACACATAAACCATCAACGGGAACTGGTTGCTTAGATGAACCTAAAATTTTGTTCGCTTCAACCTGCGCTTTCCACTCTTCTTTGGATTGACCACTTGGCATAGGCACATCAATCCATGGAATTAAGCTGCCAGCAAGGGGGACTCCAAATTGCTCTTGCGGTAAATCGCTTGCAGCAATTTGCTCTGTCACTAGTTTATCTATTTCTAAAATAGCGGCTTGTGGATCAGCTAACTTATCAGCAACAGACGCATGAATAGAGCCCATTTGTGCTATTAGCTCTTTCATATTACGAGCACCTGCACCGGATGCTGCTTGATAAGTCATTGGGCTTACCCATTCAATCAAGTCTTGTTCAAACAAGCCGCCTAGCGCTAATAGCATCAACGATACGGTGCAGTTGCCACCAACAAAGGTTTTAACCCCCTGTTCTAACCCTTGCTCTATGACATCTTTGTTTACTGGATCAAGAACAATAATACTGTCATCGGCCATGCGAAGTGCGGACGCCGCGTCAATCCAAAAACCATCCCAACCGGTAGCACGTAATTGAGGATATACCTCTTTGGTATAATCTCCCCCCTGGCAGGTAATAATAATATCCATTTGGGCAAGGGCATCTACATCCGTTGCATCAAGTAGTGGTTTTGCATTGCCAGCGAGATCAGGACCTAATTGGCCTGTTTGCGAGGTGGTAAAAAAAGTGGTGTCGATCAGTGCAAAATCATTTTCTTGTTGCATACGCTCTAATAAAACAGAGCCAACCATGCCGCGCCAACCAACCAAGCCTACTTTTTTCATTGTTTGTTCCAGTGTTTGAGTCATAAGAGATACCTAATTCATTAAAAATTAAAATTCATTGCGTGAGATTTAATTTTTAGAACCGATAATCTAGCACTGTGATCAAAGCAAAACCAGCGTTACTCATAGAACATAAAATTTTTTCATATTCAATGTCGTTGTTACACCATTGTGTAACTTAATCTAAACACGCCCTAGGGCGTGTTGACCTTTCGTGATTGATTTTGCAGCCGTATGTTTGGTATTTAGGCAAGGCAGAGCCTGTGTAGTGTGGTTGCTCCCCATAAATAGGCGATAACGCAGTATAAATGCCAAACATGCGCTGCCCAAAGGGTTCTTCCTAGGGGCGATTAACTCTTTGTTGCTCGATTTTCACTTAGCCCACTAGGTTACAAACCTCGCGCCGCGATTAAATCGCCCCTAGATTGAACAAATTTCAATCCACAAAGGTCAACACGCCCTAGCTTCATACAAATGAAATACATAAAAATTATGATTATTGAGCACTTTGGAATTGGATGTATTGTGTATCAATTTATTAAAAAAGGACCTATCACATGAAAGCACTCTATCTAGGTAGTATAATTGCCAGCTTGTTCTCTTTGAGCGCATTTGCACAAACAAATGACAACATCGAAGAATCACTTACTTCCTTTGCAAGCTCAACTACGAGCATTGAACAAAAACTAGGGGCAACTCGCCGCTCATCAACCGTTATTTATAACAACCCAACAGTGAGAGTTAATAATAGTTATAGAAATATGTTTGTAGGCTCTCTTACTGGCAATCAGTTTTGTAAAGAGCGAGGCCATAAGCAAGAGGTAACAGGCAGTACAATAAAGTGTGGCGAAGATGAATCGGCCTATGCAAACTATGATTGGTATGATAGTCAGTGGGTATTAAAAAGCACAGGTAGCAAAAATCAGTGTTATCCGTTATACGCTAGCATTAAGTGCGGTAACTAAAAGCAATAAAGAACCCGGTAAAGACTGGGTTCTTACTCCATCGTAACCCCAAGCCAGCAGAACATTGATATCAACTTAAGCCCACCAGCATGAATTAACTTCCACTATTAAAATAACGCGTATAACTATTCATTTCATAAGTAACAAGTAATAAAAAGCCCTACACTTGGCAGGGCTCGGTAATAATAGCTTATTGTTACTGCCGTTTATTAGAGAGTGTTAAAACTCGTAACTAAAGCTCACACTTAACTCTCTAGGCGTTTCTTGAGAACGAATTAGTACATCATTTTGCTCTACTTCAAAACTTTGTCCCAACATATTTTTCGCTTTAAATGTCAGTGTGGTATTAAACGTTGGATAATAACTATAAACCATGTCTAACGAGTTTAAAGGTTGCTCGTAAGCATCATCAAAGTTATTTACTCCCGCAGCTAAAATACGATCACCAAATACATTGTAGATAACAGATGCTTGATGCATGCCATCATGCGAATCGTAATTCAATTGCAAATTAGCAACATATTTTGAGTGGCCAGTCATACGTCGTTTTAGGTTTGTCAGATCGCCGCGCTGCTCCTGTGCAATTTCAACTTCTGAATCACTGAGTGTTAAATTACCTGAAGTAAAGAAAGCACCGCCGAGTAAATCACTATGTAACTCTGTTAACCATTCAGCTTCAATACCGTAAACATAGGCGGTGTCTGCATTATCAAACTGCAAAGTAAAACGGCCGTCGCTTTCTGTTAATAGCGCTTCAATTGGCTTATCAATATCTTTATAGAATGCGCCAACTGAGTAGTTATCGCCATTATCCATATAAAATTCGATGCGCGCATCAAAGTTATCTAAATAACTAGATTCTAAGTAAGGGTTACCCAGTGTTCGATAACCCGTAAGCGGGTCTTGAAATTGAACTGGGCTTAACTCTCGTAAATCAGGACGAACAACAGTGCTGCCATAACCAAAACGAATTTGATACGAGTCTTGGCTATATGTCATAGATAACGATGTAAAAAACTCATCTTCCATCACACTTGCTTGCTCTATTGCTTGTGCACTTAACTTGTCAGCAAGTAAAGCAGGATCAAATGCTGAACGAGAAAAAGCGAGCGCAACTTGGCGGAAGTCTTCGTAACGTACACCACCACTTACACGCCAATCTTGAGCAAATGTTATGTCAAAAGAGCCATAATAAGCATCGATCATTTGTGCTGCTAAGTAATCATCGGCGGTTGGTTCTTGGAACAACAACTCGACACCAGTTGAGTCAATAACTGAATCATTAGCAAAATAACTGCCTATTGAAAGTGCTTCGTCTTCACTTTGTGCTAAATCGAGTGACTGAGTTTGGCTAAAACGATAATTGAAAAAGTCTGTACGGTAATCACGTGTTTTTTCAACAAAATAACCACCACCTGCAATCTCAACTTCTGCGTTATCAAAGTAGAAAACTTTGTTTACGTTAACGCCCCAGTTTTCGACATCATCTTCTAACTCAACAAATCGATACAGATAAGGGTTACCGCCTAAGCTACCATTGTAAAAAGTGCGTTGGTATTTACCATCTAAGTACTCATCACGAACCGTTACTGTAAGCTCTCCAGGAATACTCGTTGTCGCTGTTGAATCAGTATATTGCCAATCAACGCCAACACCTTCAAGCAAGCCCCAATCTAGGTTGTGCATACCGCGAAGTTGGAGTATCTCAAGTTCGCGCTCTTCGAAAGATGTTAAGTGGCTACGTTGTAATTGCCCAGCATCAATACTTAGTGATTTTGACGGTTCTTGATATAACGCAACAGAGGCTTCATCTTCAGTGTCTCGCAACATCATATAAGTAGCGGTTAAATCATGTCCCTTAATTTTATAACCTAAATTAACAGAGCTATTTAACTTTATATTATGCTTTGTCGATACTTCTTTTTCTGTTGCCGAATAACACGTAAAGTCATCTTTTGAACATGCGGACTCAGATGCGTCAACAGAAGACAGTACAGCGCTAAACTTCTCAGCATTAGACCATTCATTTTCATAGGCAACGGATGCTAGAAAACCAAAAGATCCGCCTAAGCCAAATAAATTATCAAAACGGTCGCCATAAACAGCTTTAATACCGGCATCAGGGTTTAAGCTTTCTTTTTCCAAGCCAAAATCTCTTGGTAATGCTTTTGCTAAACTTTTATTTAAATCTATCGCAGCGGCTTGACCAATATCAGTGCCTTGACGTTTTGACTCTACATCTCTTATGTTTCTATATGAGATATCAGACAGGCCATTAATATAGGTATTTAGCGCTGTTCTAATTGTACTAGGTAATGCTCGCGTGCCATCATCTTGACCTAGCCAATCATCACTGCCGCCATTATACGTATAGCCTTCGTCGTTTGTATCTTTGTAACTAGCGCCAATTTCAACTTTAAACAAAGTGTCACTTGGTATGCTCTTCGTTCTGATATTTACATCACCACCGCCAAAAGCTGCGGGCATATTAGGTGAATAAGCCTTTTGAACAGCCAAGGATTCAATAATACTTGATGGAAAGATATCAAGTGGAATTACATTTCGCGTTAGATCTGGGCTCGGCACTATTGCGCCATTTAAACGAACACTTGAGTAGCGCTCACCTAATCCACGTACATAAATAAACTTATCATTAACTAATGATAAGCCTGTAACACGACGAAGTGCCGAAGCGGCGTCACTGTCACCTGTTCGCGATATTTGCTCAGAACCCATTATATCAGCGACGAAAGCCTGATTTTTACGCTCATCTATTACCGCACTGGCACTGCCTTTGAGACGTGTGCCTGTTGCAACAACTTCTTCTATTGCTTCTTCATCTATTATTTCTTGTGCTTGATCAGCGAAAGAATGAAATGAAGAAAAAAGGGAGAGCAGAGATAAAGTTATTAGATTGGTTTTAAACTGCTTTTGATGTTTCATATTTATATCCTCTAAACCTAAAATTCCCTTAAAAAAGGCGCCGTAGCGCCTTGTAATTAGAGCCGGTCTAGATTAATTACTAGCGCGTTGTAAAGATGCGGCTACAAAATCAGCCCACTCGCTTGATTCACCGTCTTTAAGTGCACCAATGTAGCCTGCATTAGTAAAGAAAGAGTTAACTTCGCTCATGTCTTTAGCTGTTGTAGCAACAGCAGTACCCTGTGAATCAGTAATTGTTGCCGCTGTTGAAACACCATCAGCACCTAGTACATTTGTAAAATCAGCAAAACCAATCAACTGGTTGTTTTCGCCACCCGTAAACCAAGTATTTACATCAAAACTTGCTAGTGCCCCCGTTAAAGGCGTATTCACGTCTTCAAAGTTCTTACCACACGCAAATATTGAGCTCATAAATGCGATATCGCCATTATTTGCATTGGCATGAACACCTGCATCACCTGATTTGTCTTTTTCATTATATAAGTCAAAACAGCCTGCACCATCTACTGACGAAGAGTTAACAAATAACATGTTAGCTAATTGTGCTTTGCCCCACTCTTTCATTTCCATACCAGCACCAGTTCGACGCCCTTCTGCGCCTTGGTCACCCGTGGTTACAACAGTTGCATTAGCAATTGTTGGGTTAGAAACGCTCGTCACTAAATCTTGTGCATCTGCTGATAATGGGTCAACCTTTGCACCATCAGTTTCAAAGCCATGATTACCATATTCATTTGAACGTACAAGAATGAATTGTCCATACCCTTTCCAGCCTTCATCCCAGTCAATACCATCATCACCTGTATCAGTGATAACAATGTGCTTGAGGTTAACGCTACCACCAAATAGTTCAATACCATCATCAAAACCATTATGAACATGCACATAATCAATCGTTGTGCCTGAACCAACAGCATTAAGAGTTAAACCGTTAAGCTCATCACCTTCAACACCAAAACCTGCATATTTAATAACAATGTGCTTGAGGATACCGCTGCTATCTTGCGGATCGTTACCGCCATAGTACGATACAATGCCTTCTGCAGAGTGGTTACACATATCCTGTGCAGCAGCAGCGGCTGTACAACGAATAGAATGACCACGGCCATTTACCTGAACGCCACCCCAGTCACCTATTTGTGCTGTTGTTGAATCATCACCATCAACCTCTTTGATACTGGTGAAAATGATTGGCTTATCTACTTCACCAATTGCTTCAATATTTGCACCACGAGCAACACGAATAAAGCTCTCAGGCTTAGTAAAAGCAATTGTTGAACCTGCTTCAATTGATAATGTAGGACCATTGCCATCAATTGTAGCGCCAGTTGATGTGTCTACATCATCACCAATAAATAATGCACCTTCAAACACGTGTGCGCCGCCATTGCCTAAGGCAGAGATTACAAAAGAGCTGGTAATTTCTTTTGCGTTACTTGCAAATGCTTGACTGTAAATACAGTTAACACCTTCAGCTTCACCTGTAAATGTAGCTCCATCTAATGTGTATGTAGCGCAATTTAAGGTTTCACCACCGTTATTGCCACCACCTGAATTATCTACACTATTGTCTACACTGTTATCTACTGTTGTAGGTGTAACATTAATATCACCACCACCACAGCCAGCAAGAGTCATTGCAGCAGCCACTAGGCTGACTTTAAATAAACCAGATAATTTCATTGTTCACTCCGTTAAAGTATTTAATTATTTTGTTAGCGCATTAAGTAAAACTCAAGTCACTTTAAAGCACGAAAGCCATGCATTAAGGTCACTTGAGCCTTAGAACGAGCACTACAATACGGGAGGTGTATGACAGCGAGGTTACACTTTAATAAACATAAAATGACAATGTGCATTTTTGACTAAAAAACCAATTATCCTTATATAACAAATTGTTAAAAACGAAAAAAACCGCCCGAAGGCGGTTTTGGTGTTGCGATTATAAACTCAAGATATGATCAGCTCATAGCCCACTTTATGTCATTTAAATTACGACAATATTAAAGCAGTGCTGTGCGTAAGGTTTCAGCATGGAGCTTTTCACGCTTGACGTATTTGATCCATTGTTCAGCTAATCGCTGAGATTTTTTATGTTTTTCAGCTTGTTCAAACGCCAATATAGATGCATCAAAATTTTGTAAACTGTATTGCGCCATACCTAATGCTACATAAGCATTAGATTCAAAATCGAGTGATCCTTTCTCTAGCGCTTTACGAGCTGCATCGGCAGCGTCTTCATACTTTTCAAGGTTAACGTACACCTCTGCTAGACGTTGCTCGTACTTACCGTGATCTGACTGCTGTGCAGCTTTACTAAAATAAGGTATTGATTTTTCTTCTTCTTTTGCTTGTATCATGGCTTCTGCGATAAAAGCATAATTTTTTGCTGTCGCTTGGACTATCTCATTATCTATTGCAGTACTCATAACATTCGCCGCTTTATAAGCGAGGCCATTATATAGATACACTTGCGATAACTGCCGAAGGTCTGATTTTGACGTTAAAAAACCTTGCTGATAGGCAGCTTCAAGAATAGCTAACTGTTCTTTCTCCTTGCCAGTTTCACCATACATGCCGCCAAGCTGCACCCAATATTGGGGCTTATTATACAGTTTTACCATACGCTCTAATACTGTAACGACTTTATCTGTATTACCGAGCGAATAGTACATAGCGCGTTGCAAAACAAGCCAATTTTCTTTTGGCTCTTTCCCTTCACTATCGCTTAGTGCAATTGCATGCTCGATATTATTAATACCATTTTGATAATCTTTTAACTGATAATAAGCCTGTGATTTAAGCACATAGTACGCGTCTGTTTTAGGCTTGGTATTGATTGTGTCCCACTGCGCTAAAAAGTTTAAGGTTTTGTTGTAGTCGCTATTTGCCATTGCTAGTTGCGCTAAACTAAAGCTGGTACTTAAACGAAGAGATTCTGGGATCTCATCCTCAGCAATCACTTTTTCAAACGATGCTATCGCTTTGGTTAAATCATTCTCGTTGTAATAAATAAAACCATAAAAATTGTACATCATGGCCTTTTCATACGAGTTCATACTTGATGAACGCTCATTAATGTCGTCAAGTGCAGCAAGACCCGCTTGTGCATCACCATCATCTGCAAGCTTTTGTGCACGCGCCAATTGGCTATACACTTTTTCACGTAGCGCTGGTACACGCTTTGTTTTAATTTCATCTGCGTAGGCTGTCGCCACATTAATGCCTGGTAACATACACACTAAGCTTGGTAGTGTAATACTTGCACTCAATGCTAAAGAACAAAAGAATGCTGTTTTTAATAGTTTCATAATCGCCTCGTTTCTCTATCCAATTATTAAGTGCTAGCCGTTTATCTGGAAAGAAATTTTATTCTGTACACCCGCAACTTCAACCGCTTCACCGTCTACTACGCGTGGTTTATATTTAAATTTAAGAGCGGCATCCATCGCTGCCTGATCAAATAATGACTCTGGCTCAGCTTTTACTACTTTTGCATCACGTACTGTGCCTTGCCTGGTTACTGTAAATTCAACAATCACATACCCTTCAATACCACGCGATAAAGCGCGACGCGGATAAACGGGTGCCACTTTTACAATGGGTAGGTATTCACCATCACTTGAATCAAGCGCTAAGCCACCGCTTAAACTCACATCAGCGTCCACACTGGCACCAAAATCAAAATTAGCTGCACTGGCATTAGGATCACTATTTTGCATTTGTGGTGATTCCATTGGCGGCGGTGGCTCTTTTGGTGTGGGTGGTTTTTGAGGCTTGCGCTCTTTCTTTTGTACACTCTCTTCTTTTTTAAGACGCACAAAATCAAGTACATTGCCTTTGGCAGGCTCAGTCATCGCCCCCTCGCCACCGGTGATAAGTGCCTGCATGCCTAAAAACAGCATAAAAGTCACAACACCGGCAATAAATAATGCTACTAAATAACGCATTATGCTTCCTTAGGCCTCTTGTGCCGCAATAGATACGTCAAACACGCCTGCTGCACGCGCTGCATCCATCACCTTGATAAGTGTGTCAGTGGTTGATTTTTTATCAGCTTGAATAACCACACTGCCTTGTGGGTTTTCTGCTTTTAGGCGCTCAATATTCGCTTGCACTGCCCGCACATCAACTTGGCGTTTGTTGATCCAAATTTCGCCTTCGTCTGAAATAGCGACTAAGATATTTGCCCGTTCTTTTTTAACAGCTGTAGCCGCTTCAGGACGATTTACATCAATACCCGCTTCTTTAACAAACGAGGCGGTAACAATAAAGAAAATGAGCATGATGAAAACAACATCCAACATAGGTGTCATGTTAATTTCTTCTGCTTCATCTTCTTGAAAAAGACTTCCTAATGGGGCTCTCATTTTATTCTCCTGATGCATGCGGCTGTCGCCGCATGCTAAAAAATTATTGTTTTAATGGTCTAAAACCATGCTGTCTTCAAGTAGTGCAACTTCGCGCTTCGCTTTACGCTGTAAATACGTTGAAGCGAATACGCCGGATAACGCCCCCACCATGCCTGCCATTGTTGGGATAGTTGCTTTTGAGACACCGGATGCCATAGAACGTGCACTGCCTGTGCCTGTTATCGCCATAACATCAAACACTTCTATCATGCCAGTTACCGTACCGAGTAAACCTAACAACGGACATAACGCAACCATCACATTAATAAGCGCTAAATTAGCGTTTAATCTCATCCCTGCACGTGAAATAGTGGCTTGGCGTATTTGCTCTGCGTTCCAGCTATTACGCTCATTACGCCCTGTCCAACTTGTTTTAACAGTATGCTTGTAGTGCCTAAAACCATTAAAAAAGTATATAAATCGCTCGAGTATCAATAACCACATCGCGAAGATTAACACTCCGATGACCAATAGAACTTGGCCACCAGTGTCGAGAAAATCACGGATAGCATTGATTGAATCAATCAATAGCACCATGGGTTATGCTCCCTTTTCGCTACGCTCAGCGATAATACCCGCGCTTTGCTCTTGTAAGATAAGTAGCAAGTTTTTAGAGCGTGTATTCAATAAGGTGTATAAAAATACTGTTGGGATAGCCACAACCAAACCAAGTACCGTTGTGACGAGTGCTTGTGAGATACCACCTGCCATTAATTTAGGATCCCCCGTACCAAACAAAGTTATTGCTTGGAAGGTATTAATCATACCCGTTACTGTACCTAGTAAACCTAAAAGCGGTGCAACCACTGAGATAATTTTAATCAGTGTTAAGTTACGTGTAATTTTTGGCATTTCACGTAAAATAGCTTCGCTTAGTTTCAGCTCAAGGGTGTCGTATGCAACAGACGGGTATTGGTCTTTTACTTTCATTACACGACCAAGCGGGTTGTCATCACGTGGTACGTCATCTTTAAGTTGACGACGAATTCTGCCACCCATCAGCATTAACGAAATAAAGCGTTCAATGGCAATTAATAGTGCTAATAAACCAACACCTAGAATCACATAACCCACTGCACCGCCTTGATGTACTTGCTCAGTGGTATCTGGCGCTTGTACAAGTAAACCAAGGATAGAGCCACCTGTTGGGTCAAGTGCAAATTGCACAGTCCCTGATGACGCTTGTTGTAAGTCTGCTGCAGTTGACGTAAAACGTCCTACTGGCTGGCGAGTTAATTCACTTAGCGTATTTGTGCTGGCGTTATATTCTAAATATTTACCTTGTGAAATAAGATTAAATGCACCAACACGCATAACTTCTTGCTGTGCTTTATTGCCACCTTCAACAATGACATCCGTCGTAAAGCGAGACACTTTACCTTGCTCTGTCATTTCACGTTGCAGCTCGTACCATACTTGTTCAATGTCTTCGATTGATGCAAGCTTAGACGTTGATCCCATTTTTTGAGCCAGATCATCCATAAATTGACCGCGCCCTGGTAATTGGGCAGAAACAACAGAGGTTGCAAACTTATTGCTTGAGTCTCCAGCAACTTGCTGCAGTACACCAAATAACTCTTTCAACGAACCCATTCGTTTAGATAATGTATCCGTTTGATTGGCTAGCTTAATTTCATTTCCTTCAAACAGTGTTTCAAGACGCTCTGATTCAGAAAGCATATTGTTACGCTGTGCTTGAGTATTTTTGAGCATTTGCACTTGATCATTTTGTCGTGCGATAAACTCTTGCTCACGTTGCTTGTTCTCGACCGATTGCTGTGTTTTACCTTGCTCTAAGGTTTTAAGTAATGAATCTAAATCCATAGCATCTGCAGCAAATGTGCTGCCAGCAAAGCCAAGTGTTGCGCCAAATAAAGCGATTTTGGTCATTTTTGTAAAAAGTGTCATTTTTAACCTCTTAATCCGCAGCGTGAACTGGCAGTGTTAACATATCTGGGGCTAGTTGTTTACGTGCTATGCGTAAACCTTTATTAATTTGACTGATTGTTGAATCTGGTAGCGCGACAAAACCATTACTATCTTGATCCCACGAACCTGCTTTTTTACCGTCACGAGTCAGATAAATAAGCTCTAAACGACCGATGCGAAGAAAATCAACTTCACGCTCTTGCCCATCAACATCAAGCAAAGCCGTATACGCTTCAATTGTGCGGCCATAATCTACTTCAACCTGATAGGCTTCTAATACACGACGGAATTTTTCACTTGAGTTAATATCCGCTCTGTCCATCATGGTTTTTAAAGAGGCTAAACGTTTTTCGCGTTCATCAGTAAGAAACGGCACGTCAAGGGCAACAAATTGCTCTAAACCTGTGATCATACGTAGCATTAAAGGGGTAATTTGACGCTCTATAATAGAAACCTGATCCATTGAAAGGCTCAAAGCTTCCATTTCTGACATTTGATTGCTCAGTTGCTTACTTAACTGCGCGTTATAAACAGTTAAACCGTCTATTTCTTTATTAAGGGTTTTAAACTGTTGTAAACGCCCTTGCATTGAATCTGCAATCTTGTCTATTTTTGTTTGTGATTGCGCAGCTGATTTATTAATTTCACTGCTTTTATCGATAACCTTATTTAAATCATTTGCTTGGACTGTCGCACTCATGGCCACAATACCTGCTAAGATCAATGGTTTAACGCCTTTCATCGCATACACCTTTACTCGTTAATTAGCGGATTTGCTAGTTGCTTAATATCAATGCACGAGATTCTATAGGTGAAAAATGACAAGGGTGTTGCGCAAAAAAGTCTATTTCATGACAACCGTCATAATTACAACGTTTAAAGGTATTAATTCTAAGGATAAATAGTAAGAAGTGATTTTTTTAAGCAGCCGCAGAGAATATATGCTCAGATTAATTGAGGCGTTAAGATTGAGTCAATACGTCACGAATACGTGTAATAACGTCATCCGCATTCGTGTAGTTAATAGCAATTGCATAATATTGATTCTGATAATAAAGCACCAGTGATGGAAAACCATGAACCGGTAATTGCTGAACAAATTGAAGCTCTTGCTGAAATTCCTGATTCAGAAGGTCACAGCCAAATAATTGTAAGAACTCATTGGTATCTATTCCTACTTGTTGAGCAAATGAGAGCAAGTCATCGGCATTAGAGGGGTTTTTAGCTAATAAATAGTAACCTTTTTGAATCGCTTCAAGCATGGCGTGCTCTTTATTAAAGTACCGAGCAGTAATTACAGCACGACATGCCGGATAAGTACTGCGTCTAGGCTCACAATTACGCCAAAAATCAAAATTAAATTCAGCCCCTGTTTGATCTGAAATTCGTTGCCAAGTCTGCTACAAAAACTTTTGCATACTCATTGCCATGGGCTCATCAGAATCCGGAGCTAGACCGCCAACTTTATAGACAATATCAAGCTCTGTGGCTAAGCGAGCTTGGATCTCTTGCCACGTTTTACTAAAATCCCAACACAAACTACACATAGGCTCATAAACATAGGGTTGCGTTATTATTCATGCTAATTCACCTGACATAACACAATTACGACCTGCGTGCTTAGCGTCATATAAACACTCATCTGCGCGTTTGACGGCTTGATTAAACTCAGATATTTTATTTACCTGCACAACACCAATACTGCAAGTAATGGTGGTTTTTTGCGTTTGAGTAAACATGATTGTTTGCGTTGAAATATACTCTCTAAATTTATCTGCAACATAAAAAGCGGCATCGGAGTCAATTCTAGGTAATATAACCATGAACTCCTCACCACCATAGCGTACTTTTATATCTGAAGAGCGTAACTGGGATTCAAGAAACGTGCTAAATTCAATAAGAACGTGATCACCAAAATCATGACCAAAGCTATCATTTATATATTTAAAGTTATCAAGATCCATAAGTAAAACTGTAAATGGAAAGTATTGTTCTGGCCGCGATTTAGCAAGCGGTAAAAAATGACTCGTAATAAATCGGCGATTGGCTAAGCCCGTTAGTTGATCTGTGTGTGCATCCTGTTTTTGTAATAGCGTCATATGCGCTATTTCCATATGACTTTTATTCCGAAAATACTCGCCTATAAAGGTAAATAAAAAGACTAAAATAAAAGACGCACTAAAGCGCACTTTTTCCGCATAACCGTATTTAACTTGTCCTATATCAGGGCCATATAGTAAAAAACACGACACACATAGTAAAACCGATACACCGATTAAGCCAATTCTTAAACCCAGCGTTGAGAATGCAACCACTGGGTAGAACATTAACCAATATAATGCCGTATTTTCTTTACCGCCAGTGTAAACAAGCGCGACACATAACATGCAGATAATACCCAGCACAAGCGCAGCAACGGCATTTAAATGCCCAGTACGCATAAAGTAAATTGCACACACTAAAAAAGTAATGTCCGATATGACTAACATGACAGTCAGTGGCTTAGCGTAAATATGATAATTGAGCACAACCAGTGTAGTGACTAAAACCAAAGCAATAGAGATCATAGTAAAAAACGTAAAAGCACGGCGTTGTTTTTCTGCACTATAGACACTTTCTATATTAATCAATTTAAGCCAACTTGGTTGGCTCGTATTCTGTTCAGGCATTATATATCTTTCATTTTTAAATCAGTGAGTTATTAGACTTTAAAACGTAATACCATTTTCTCTAACTCATCAAATTGTAGTTTAAGGTGTGTACATTCAGCTAAAGTATTATTTAAATTAAGCTGTCCTTGCTGTGACAATTCACTGATTGTATGAATATCGCTATCTAATGACTGTATGACGACATTTTGCTCAGTCGTAGCATTAGCAACGCTATGATTAACCTCATCGATTGATTCAATCGTTTTGGTAACTCCCGCCATTTTTTCACCAGCACCATGTGCTTTTTGAACGCTATTTTCACTTTCAATTAAGCTTGCTTTCATTACCGCTACAGCGCTGGCTGACCCTTGCTGTAATTGACTTACGGTGTTTTCAATTTCCTGCGTTGATTGTTGTGTGCGATGCGCCAACTGACGAACTTCATCTGCAACAACAGCAAAACCTCGCCCTGCCTCACCCGCTCGAGCAGCTTCAATTGCAGCGTTAAGAGCCAGTAAGTTCGTTTGCTCACTGACCCCTTTTATAACTTCAAGCACTTGGCCAATGCTTGCTGAATGCTCCGCTAAGCTATTAATTGTGGCTTGTGCTTTTTCCATATTTTCAGATAACACATTAATCGCATTAATGTTATCAGTTAATGATTGCTGGCTTTGTACTGATTGCGAATTTGCTTCACTGGCTAGATTTGAGGCATTACTCGCACTGTTCGATATTTCAACGGCACTAGAAGAGAGTTGATTAATTGCAGTAGCCACATTATCTGTACGTTTGGTTTGATCGCCATACATATTAAGAGTTGACTGCGTTTGATCAACTAAACTCTCAACTGAACGTTCAAGTTCTATCGTTGTCGTTTTAACCTGCTCAATGGATGTGTGTATTTTATCAATAAAGGCATTAAAGTAACCTGAGAGTTCTCCAAATTCATCATTATTTTCAATAACTAAACGGCGAGTTAAATCACCTTCACCTTGTGCTATATCTTTTATTGCGTCATTTAAACGATGCATAGGCCGCATTAAATAACGCAAAGAAAACTGCATCATTAATACAATAGCAGTGATCCCAAGCAACATATAAATCGCGGCCATATTGCGAAAAGAATCAACAGAAGAAAATGCGATGCTTTTATCAATCACAACACCAAGATACCAGTCAACATTTTCAATGCCTTTAATTCGTGTAAATGACACAAGATGCTCTACACCATTAATATCTAATTCTACAAATTGAGGATCGAGAGTAAGTTTCTCACCTAATAAATCAACCATTGATTTATCATTATATTGGGTCTGAGGGTGACTTAAAATACGCCCATCGCTATCGAGTAAAAAACCATAACCGAATCCTAAAAAATCTATTTCGTTAACAATTTTAGTAATGGTTTTCATATCAATATCAGCACCGGCTACCCCAGTGAAGCGCCCTGCAATAGTAATAGGCGCAACAGCAGATATAGTTAGCTCATTGGTAGTAACATCAATATAAGGGGTCGTAAATGCGGTTGTTGTTTTGTTTTCAACTAATTTATACCATGGTCGAGTTGTTGCGTCATAATCTGCGGGAAGCTGAATCGTTTGATCATTTAAAACAAATGTACCATCCGGTTTGCCAATATATGTATTTTTAAACCCACCAGCCATTTCAGCAGTATTTAATTGCGATAACGTGAGTGATTTTGCGTCATTCTCTTGATGTGTTTTAGCAACAGCTAAAACAATAGCTAACTTATCATTAAGCCAATTAGCTATATTTTGTGAAACTGATTGTGAGCTTTCTTGTAAAACAAGGGATAATTGTTGTTGCGTTTGTGTACGCATTGAAATGAAGTTATTTATAGTAAATAAACCAAGAACTAACACCAGCACAATTGACGCTGCGATCGTGACTTTAGTTGTAAATTTGAGAGAGCTTTGCATGGCAAACCTATTTTAATTTATTATTTTTATTAACAAATGACTTTGTAACAAAAATAGACCTATTTGTCTTATATAATTGTATTTAGTAACGACAATACAGTTAAAAACAATAATAAAGGATGATTAAATAGCTAACTGTGTTATCAATCCAGGTATTTAATAAGTATAGAATTAAAATAGAAATATGAAATAAAGTAACAAAAAAGGGGCTAATTATAGCCCCTTTTAACATTCTGAAACTTAAAGTAATGTTTGGTAATTATTCCACTCGCGTACAAGATTGATATTTAAATTACTTTCAAAGTTCTGCCATTGCCACGTTTTACCATCATTAGGGTCTAACTGTGCATTTAACTTAATGAGTAAATCACGGTGCTTATTCTTTTCAAGCCAATGTATAAAAAAAGCAGTTGTTTTATAACCATCGTTATAATTACCGCCAATTTTTCGTTGTGACATATCAACGTAGCCTGCTTTTATACGAACAACATCTGCAATGCCTTCAATAAGTGGTCCTATGTTTTTATAGTTTGCATCATCAAGTTGATAGGCATGCGCAATTTCATGATACAAAACGCCAATCAATTCATCCGCCATAGCGCGTTTACCATGATCAGCTTGATACTTTTTCAGGTATTGCGCACTAATGTGAATTTTAGCACCACTAAAGTCACCTTCTTTGAACGCAACGCCATCCATATCTTCAAGACTAATTGCTAAAGTAGGTAACGCAGGTGCATTCGCTTGGTATTTATAAAGTAAGCGGGCAACATTATAGCTAACTTGTTGTACTAGCTCAGTGGTCAAATCACTCCACTGCGATAATTGCTCAGAACTTGTATTAGTAAGCGTAACCACTGGTAAATAAAACTGTTGCCATTGAATATCAGCGTTAAACTGCACGGGTTTTAATTGCTCGCTCACTGGTGTTTTAGCCATCACATTCGCACTCAACAGTAGAGTTATCAATGTTGACGCTGATAATGATTTTTTAGCAAAAGAAGTCACTTTCTATTCCTTATATTTACTAAGTGCAGGTGGGCGTGCTGAATGAGCTGTACCCCATGTTTTATTTGGTTTATCACCCATTTGGTAACGTAGTTCTCCACCATTGATTATTTCTGCATGCATTAAATAGTTACGTGTAAGTGGCTTACCATTGAGTGTTACTGATTGAATGTATAAATTTTCTTTGCTGATATCTTTAGCGAACGTTGTAAAACTTTTCCCTTTTGCGAGCTTTAAGGTCACTTTTTCTACTTGCGGAGCACCTATCGCGTAACTTAAATCACCCGGTGCCACTGGGTAAAAACCCATTGCCGAGAAAATATACCACGCTGACATTTGGCCAACATCATCATTACCTGCTAAACCGTCAGGCTTATCTGAGCTAAGTGTATCCATTATTTGGCGAATACGCTCTTGCGTGCGCCACGGTTTACCTGCGTAATTATATAAATAAGCAATATGATGACTTGGCTCATTACCATGGGCATAGTTGCCTATTAGCCCTGCAATATCTTCATGTTCTTTGATCATGTCAGCTGAAAGGTGAGTGTCAAAAAGTGCATCTAAACGGCCTTCAAACTTATCGTCGCCTCCCATTAAATCAATCAAACCTGCAACGTCATGCGGAACATAAAAGCTGTATTGATTTGAATTACCTTCTGTAAATGGCCCCATGTATTTTGCAGCTTCAGGATTAAAATCAGGATTCCAATTACCTTTACTATCTTTGCCACGCATGTAACCTGTTTGTTTATCAAATACATTTTTGTAGTTCATTGCACGAGCATAATATTCTTTTGCAAGCTGCTTTTTACCCATAGCGTTAAACATTTGTGCAATTGCAAAATCATCGTAAGCGTATTCTAATGTGATTGATACTGACTCAGGCAATATATCCATTGGCACATAGCCAAATTTTTTGTATTGAGGAATAGCATCATAAACCGGGTTATTGGCAGTATTAATTGTTGCTTCAACGGCTAAATCAATATCAAAGTCACGAATGCCTTTAAGGTACGCATCTGCAATAACGGACACTGCATGATAACCAATCATAGTCCATGTTTCGTGGCCGTGGAATGACCAAATTGGCAACATATTTTCATAACTTTGCTGATAATGAACCAGCATTGATTGCACCATTGATGATACGCGATCAGGGTCGATTATCGTAAGTAGTGGATGAAGTGCACGATAAGTATCCCATAAACTAAATAAGGTGTAATGCTCAAACCCTTTACCTTCATGGATTTCACCATCAACGCCACGATACTGACCATTTACATCCTGATAAATATTGGGTGCTTGAAGCGCATGATATAACGCGGTGTAAAACTGACGCTTTTGGCTTTTTGTGCCTTCGACATCGACTTTATCTAAATAGGTTGCCCATTGTGCTTTTGCGTCAGCTCTTGTTTTATCAAAATCCCAGTGTGGCAGCTCTGTTTTCAAGTTTTCAAGTGCATTGCTTCTGCTCACAGCAGATAAACCCACTTTTATATAAAGCGGCTCATCTTTTAAACCATCAAAACTGGCAACAAACTTAACGGCTTTACCCGCTGCAATTTTCACTGCTTTATTTTCAATTGTTGAATGTTTTTCTTTGCCTAAACAATCCATACAGCGGTAACGTTTATCATCTTCATTAATAAAGTTATAGTCACTGATTGGTTTTGAAAATTCGATAGCAAAATACATCTGGCGGTTATTTGCCCAGCCATTCGTTGCACGATAAGCAACCAGTGTATGATCATCAATTAATCGAATGTCACTCCAAATTACTTTGTTTTCAAAATTATATATTGCAGCGGTTAAATCAATTAAAACATGCCCTGCATCAGCGTCATTGAACGTATATTTATGCATACCAACGCGTTGCGAGGCGGTAACTTGAGCTGTAATGTTATAGTCTTGTAATTCAACGCCATAGTAGCCTGGCTCTGACCACTCTTTATCGTGCGAAAAACGAGAACGATAGCCTGCCTCAGGATTTTCAGCGCTACCGGGTGTGGTTTTAATCTCACCGGTCATGGGCATGATCAACAAATCCCCCAGATCAGAATGCCCAGTGCCTGAAAAATGCGTATGCGAAAAACCAACAATAGTGTGATCATCATAATGATAACCTGCACAACGTTTGTATATTTCAGGCTGCGGTGATACCCCGCGCATCGGATTATCTGTATCTGGACTCAATTGCACCATTCCAAATGGGACCACTGCACCTGGAAACAAATGACCATCTCCACCTGTCCCTATAAAAGTGTCTACCCATTGGGTATTTGAGTGCTGTGTTGCATACGTATTTAGACTCACTAAACTGCCACACAGCAACAGAGAAGTGTAGAAAGACGCTTTCATAGTCGTTCCTTTTTAATTAATTATTGATTTTTGGATCGTTCCAGTGAGTTTATAATAACGCGCTATTGAATACGTATTCAATAGAAAATAGGTAAATTTGTAAAATAATTGCGATTGATGAAAGGAAGTACTTTTTTCAGGTAATAAAAAATGCACTTACACAGCGTGTAAATGCATTTTTTTAAATCATTTTATACAATTTTAACTAATTTTTTGTTGCCATACATTACTTAATCTAACAACATTCATGCCATACCAAGCGATAAATACATAGCAGATTGCAGGAACCAAAAAGCTAATTTGTATGTTTACAACATCAGCAATAACACCTTGTAATAATGGGATAAGCGCACCACCAACAATCGCTAAACATAACCAGCCAGAGCCTTTGCTCGTTAGTGAGCCCAGCCCCTCGATAGCAACTGAAAATATTGTAGGGAACATAATTGAGTTAAATAAACCAATGGCAAGCACGGCATACAACGCAATATTACCCTCAGTGAATACCGTCACTAACAACAATGCGATTACTGCACACGCATTGAAAAGTAACGCTTTAGATGGCGCTATTTTTTGTAATAAAGCAGAACCAATAAAACGTCCCACCATCGCACCGCCCCAATAGTAGGCAATGAGTTTAGCTGCATCATGCTCTTCAAGCCCAGCTATGTGTGCTTCGCCAAAAAAGTTAACCAAAAAGCTACCAATCGCGACCTCTGCCCCGACATAACAAAAAATAGCCACGACACCCATAATCAAATGTGGCGCTTGTGTTAAAGAATGATCTTTTGCTTTGCAGTTAAAATCTTCTTTATGTGATTTAATTTCTGGTAATTTTAAAAAAGCAAAAACAACGGCAATTGTCATTAATGCCGCTGCAAGCATAAGGTAAGGGACTTTTACAGATTCAGCTGACGCTGCGTTGACGGTTAATGAGCCTGCTGCGCCAAAAAACAAAATCCCGCCAACCCATGGACCAATTGTGGTTCCAAGAGAGTTAAGCGCTTGGGCTAAGTTCAAACGCGATGATGCTGTTTTGTCAGGCCCTAAAGCTGCAACATAAGGGTTTGCTGATACCTGTAAAACAGTAATACCACCAGCAAGAACAAACAAGGCGGTTAAAAATAACCAATATTCATGAACAACAACCGCTGGGTAGAACAACATACAACCCGCAGAGGCAACTATCAGCCCCGTTAAGACTCCTTTTTTATAGCCAAATTTATTAACCAACATACCCGCAGGTAAAGACACAATAAAGTAAGCGCCAAAGAAACAAAATTGTACCAGCATCGCTTCAGTGTAACTTAAATCGAATACCCCTTTTAATCGTGGGATTAATACGTCATTAAGAACGGTAATAAAACCCCAAAGAAAAAATAGGGTTGTCATTGCCGTCAATGGCAGCAGGTAATTTTTATTTGACTGCGGTTCATTGGTGGCAAAGTTTTGATTTGTATTTATTTCACTCACGTGATTTTCACTCCATTAACAAGTTATCTCTGATTCTACACACTGCAACAAGAAGATCACAAACTTTTATTTGGATCGTTCCATATTTTTTATTTAATGGTATAGTTATTTAACTAATTTAATTAACTTGAAGTGGATATAGATGTTGGCTAATTTCCAAAGCTGTGATTTTTTACAAGAACATATCAAAACAACCTTAAATTTTTATCACCCACATTGTGTTGATAAACAAGATCAGGGTGGCTTTTACCACTTCTATAAAGACGATGGCACCATTTATGATAGACAGACACGTCATCTAGTCTCTAGTACGCGTTTTGTATTTAACTATGCAATGGCTTATTTAGAATTCGCCGACGAGCGTTATTTACCATTAATACAACATGGTCTAGATCACCTAGAAAATGCACATAAACAATCCTCTGGTGGCTATGCTTGGTTAATAAAAAGCGACGACAACAAAGATCTGCATATTGTTGATGATACAAACCATTGCTATGGGCTTGCGTTTGTACTATTGGCAAACGCAGTAGCATTAAAAGCAGGTTTTAGTGAGTGTAAACACACCATTGAGCGTGTATGGCAATTGCTCGAAAGCAAATACTATCAGCCTAAATATAATGCCTATTTAGATGAAATTAACGGTGACTTTTCTATTGTGGATGAGTACCGTGGGCAAAATGCTAACATGCATTTATGCGAAGCGCTGCTAATGTGTTACGAAGCAACGCAAGACAAACAATACTTAAACCGTGCAGAAACACTCGCCCTTACTTTTACAATAAAAAATGCCAGCAGAGAAAATGGACTCGTTTGGGAGCATTACAATAGCCAGTGGCAAATTGATTGGCAATACAATTTAGATGATCCTAAACACCTGTTTCGCCCGTGGGGATTTCAACCCGGTCATCAAACTGAATGGTCAAAGTTGCTATTAATTTTAAATCGACACAAACCACAGGCATGGCTTATAGAACGTGCCGAGCACCTTTTTAATACCGCAATGGAGCATGCATGGGATAACACCTATGGTGGTATATGCTATGGCTTTGCCCCAGATGGCAGTATTTGTGATGGTGATAAATACTTTTGGGTACAAGCTGAATCATTTGCAGCTGCCGCACTGCTCGCGCAGGCAACTGGTAATGAAAAATACTGGCACTGGTATGATAAAATTTGGCAATACAGTTGGCAGCACATGGTTGATCATACCCATGGAGCTTGGTATCGAATTTTAACCAACGACAATAAAGCATACAATGACGAAAAATCCCCAGCCGGTAAAACAGATTACCATACAATGGGAGCATGCTATGAAGTGTTACGTGCGTACAAATTAGTAAAAGGTGGTGAGGCATGAGCTTAGTGTGTTTTGGTGAAGCATTAATCGATTTTTTGTCTGATGGGAAAAGCCCTGAATCATTTACTAAATATGCAGGCGGAGCACCTGCAAATGTTGCGGTTGCCGCAGCTAAACTTGGTTTAAAAAGTAGCTTTTGTGGCATGCTAGGTCAAGATATGTTTGGTGAGTTTCTAGAGCAACAATTTACAAGCTTAGGTGTAAATACGCAGTATTGTAAATTTACTAACAAAGCCAAAACAGCGCTGGCTTTTGTATCTCTTGATGAGCACGCTGAACGTAGCTTTAGCTTTTATCGCCCACCAGCGGCTGATTTGTTATTTAAAGTAGACGACTTTAATTCTGCGATGTTTACAGAGCACGCGTTATTTCATGTGTGTAGTAATAGTCTAACTGAGCATAATATATATCAAACCACCATATATGGCTTAACACAGGCTAAAAAAGCGGGGGCTATTTGTAGTTTTGATATGAACTTACGGGAAAATTTATGGCCAAGCTTACGCTATACTGTTGAACGAATTTGGCATGTTATTTCTCTTTGCGACATTGTTAAATTATCAAAAGAAGAACTTGAATTTTTAAATAAAAATAGCCACAAAGATCATGATCTCGAACATACTATTTCTGCCGTACTTGAAGCAGGTGTAACCTGCCTGCTTATAACTGATGGCGGTGCACCAATTCACTATTGCCACAGCACATATCGCGGCCAGGTTATGCCACCTAAAACGAAAGTTGTCGACACCACAGCAGCTGGCGATGCATTCATTGGCGGGTTCCTATCGCAAATAGGCATTAAATGTGTAAATAAAAAAGCATTTAAACTACTTTGCGCTGAACAATCAAATATCACCAATGCCGTGAGCTTTGCTGCCAGTGCCGGCGCATTTGCAGTCAGTAAATATGGTGCATTTTCCTCATTACCAACCGCAGCCGATCTACCCCAACAATAACTAAAACCTTACAGCGTGTGTATCAACGCACACGCTTTTCAACACTAATTGAAGATACCCAACCCACTGTTCGTAAATTAAAATACGATTAAATGTAATCCTGAAACCAAACTCAAATAGTTTCGCCTAGCCTGCAAAGATACTTTTATGCTATCGTCTTGATAACAAACACCAAAAAACGTACTTTCGTAGTGCAAAAAGGAATTTATTAATGAATGCAAAATTACTTACGGGTTGTGCAATTGCTGTTGCGGCTGGGGTATTAATCTATACACAAACTGAAACTTCATCAGCCTCCATTGAACTTGCACAGCTTGATTACGTCCCTGCTGACACCCCTTTATTTTACGGTCAGTTAAAGCCTTTTCCATACAGTAAATACTTTGACTTACTCCCAGAGCAAATGAAAGGTGCAGACGATTTAACACCGTTAATCGAAAATTTAACAACGAACAATAATAAAAACGCACAGTTTTTAGCATCGCTTCTTACACAATACCAAGCATCTCTGAGCTCTTATGATGCTCTAAAAGCAGCTTGGGGATTCGCAGACGACTATAAAGGCTTGGCCTATACAATTGGCTTAATGCCCGTGTTGCGCTATCAATTAGACGATGAAACTGCATTATTTAATACAATAAATAGCTCCGCGGATAAAGCAGGGATTAACTTTACAACGAAAACCATCGAAGGAGTTAACTACACTACGTATCCTTTAGTATTTGAAGATGATATTACGATAAACCTAATTGTGTCAGTTAAAGACAAGTGGGCCACAATTACGTTTGATACAAAACTCAATACCTCTGACGATTTACGCCTTGCGTTAGCAATTGATAAACCAAGTAAATCGCTAACACAAACCAATAAGCTTAATAATTACATTGCTAAGTATTCATTCGATGGCCACTCAGTTGCTTATATAGATCATGTTGAAATTGCCAATGCTATTACCGCCAAAACACCATCACGTTTAGGTGACATGCTTGATGAACTGCTGCAACAATTAGGCAACCCTCAAGCTTTTGACATTGCAAGAACACCGCAGTGTCAAAATGACATTACCAACCTTGTTAGTTATTGGCCGGCATCAGTAACAGGTAGCACGTACATACAAGTAACAAACTCTGATGCTCACTTTAAAGCGGATGCTATTTTACAAAGCACAGCGACTGATATTATTAAGACACTAAAATCTGTTCGTGGTTTTGTGCCTGAACATACAACACAACTTGACGGCCAAATGCTAAGCTTTGCTTATGGCGCGGATATTTCAAAAATTCCACCGCTTATTAATATACTTTCAAGTGCATTTAAAAAAGCTGAATTCGAATGTGCCCCTCTTGTTGACTTACAACAACAAACGCAAGACACAAATTTAGCTGCACTATCAATGATGACCGCTATGGCCAATGGTATTCAAGGTGTGAGCTTAAGTGTTCAAGATCTTGTTTTAGAAGCTGATGCAAATCAGCAGCCACAACTAAAAGCTTTCGATGCACTAATCACACTTTCAGCAACAGATCCTGATAATTTACTTTTTACTGCTAAAGGGTTTTTACCTGCATTAGCAGATATTGAAATACCAGAGAACGGAGGTGCTGTTAGTATCAATACTGCAATTCCTTATCCTTTACCTGCTGGCCTTGATATTAAATTAGCTAAAAAAGGGAAACATCTTGTTTTATTCACTGGTGAAAAGTCAGCGACTATTGCAAATACATTATCAGAGCAAGCGCTTGAAAAAAATGGATTTTTAAATACCGCAGTTGATCTTAATTCATTAATGACGCCGGTCATCAACGTATTTAAAATGACAGGACAAGTGCTCCCTGAACAACTTGATCAGTTAAAAAATCAAACCATGTCTGTCTACTTTGCTACGGATATAAAAGATGAAGGGATTGTTGTTAATTCAGAGATCAAAATTACTAAAGAGTAATTTTAATTAAATAAAAAGGGGCATTGATTGCCCCTTTTATTTAATCTTCTATTAGGGCGTGTTGACCTTTGTGGATTGAAATTTGTTCAACCTAGGAGCGATTTAATCGCGGCGCGAGGTTTGTAATCGAGTGGACTAAGTAAAAATCGAGCAAAGCTTCCGCGTCCTGCTCACGCCCCTTACCTACATCCGTGTAGGTAACAAAGAGTTAATCGCTCCTAGGAAGAACCCTTTGGGCCGCGCATGTTTGGCATTTATACTGCGTTATCGCCTACTTATGGGGAACAACCACACTGCATAGGCGCTGCCTTGCCTAAATACCAAACAGACTGCTGCAAAATCAATCACGAAAGGTCAACACGCCCTAG